>NZ_JBEAES010000046.1:0-37951 GCF_050477165.1 Brevibacillus sp. FIR094
TCTGCAGGAAGAACCTCTGCAGGAAGAACCTCTGCAGGAAGAACCTCTGCAGGAAGAACCTCTGCAGGAATCGGCGCTTCGTGCTGCTTAATGGCAAGCACTTCAATAGACGTGTTAGTGATAGCAGGCAAACATTCTTCTCCGCCAGGCAACGAGTGGGAAGCAAAATCAACTTTATCAGTTGGCATGACAAATACAGCGTGATCCGACTTTAACGCCAGCTCAAATTGCCGCTCAATTTGTTGATCTTCCCGTTTACTCATGTAGATGACGGAGACTGTGATACCCAAAAAAGTCAAGAAAGCAAGACTGACAGTCCATCCGATCCCAATACTTGAGGCACTGGAATACCCAGCCAAGCCGGCACTGGCAAAGGCAAGGAACAGGATAAAGGCACTTCGCAGTTTTGGAATTGCCATTTGGATGTAAAAGAAAATGGGGACAAGCAAAAGTGCTGCCAGGCCGATTATTTTGGAAGCAAACATGAGAACCACCCTGCACAAGTTAATGGGAAACCAGTCAAAGGACCCAGGATATGGTAAGGGTCTAAAAGCTTACCACCCTCTGGTAGAAGGTTTTCGAAAATCTATATAAAAATATTATCGGCAATCAATTGGGGAAACATTATGGGAAAAGTGGCACGTCAGAATAATGCTTTTCCCCAACTGTTAACGAACAGGCTTGCCGAAGTTCGATTCTATGAATGTATTTTGATGTTTCAAAGTAGAAAAACTAGGTAAGAAAGTCGATCAAATGCGTAAAACGGTACTAAAAGGTATTGAGGGAAGTAGTTATTAGATTGTCGCTCTTGCAAGCAAATCATGAGATCTTGAAGACCAGGTTGCACGGCAGCCACCGCAGCAATCGTCAGTCATAAGGCATTTTATGATGGAATAGAACTGAGCGATATTTGAGCAATGCGAAAGGGTCACTGATTATTCGATATACAACAACCAATTCAACCCGCAGATAGGTGAATTCACATACTACACCATCAAGTGGAAGGCAAATTTATAAAATAGCTGTCGTTCTTGACATTCAGGTTGTTAAAAATGCTTACGAACAATCGGAATAGGACGACCTAAATAATGACTAAAAATGTATTGTAAAGGAGAGGGGTGTTCACATGGTAGCTAAAGTGAGTAAAAATGATTTGCCTGATGTTCTTGAAGCAGAAGACATTAAGAAGTTCCTAAACATAGGAATTAATCAAACATATGAATTGTGCAATTCTGGTCAATTCCACGTTGTCCGGATTGGCAGGAGGATCAGGGTATCGAAGCAAGTATTCCTTAATTGGTTCGAAGGAATTCAATCATCATCAGATGAGTAGCGCTAAGTGGCGCTTCATGCATTACAAATTGTAATCCAATTCCATCTGACTGTTTTCAATTTGTCATTGGTAACAACATTTGTCGTAATTTTTCGATAGGAGCACTAAAATCCGTATCATCCTCACTTTTCTAAATTGTATAAACAATAATGGTTATTATTGTTGAACTATGCTTAAAAGTATAAATGAATAAGAATTGATGCTAATTTTGATGTTATTATAGCAGTTTAGAGTGGTTTGAGAAGGTGATGAGAAGAGGAATACAAGCAGTGGCAAGCTTGTAAAACCTAGTGACATCAACGTTGTGTGGTTCCTAGAGGTTTATATTGGTGAGAACTCGTTGGGTATTGTATTTACTATTGAAGGGTAGCGACCAAACCAAGCCGTTGTTAACGAATCGCGAAAGAGAAGTGTTTGAACTCTTGGTCCAAGATAAGACAACCAAAGAGATTGCCGGACAACTCTTCATCAGCGAAAAGACTGTACGCAATCACATTAGTAATGTCATGCAAAAATTAGGTGTCAAAGGTCGATCTCAGGCAGTAGTCGAACTCGTTCGACTTGGTGAACTAGAGATTTGAACCCAGTCCACCCAGCCTCCCTTTTCTTCCCTTGGTCGGAAGGGAGGGTTTTTTTATGCTCATTTGCGTTTAAATGCCCTTTTATTACTATTTGGGTAAATGGTACACGCGAGCAGATAACCAAGCGGTACTTTCTATATAAATGAAATTTTATATCCACCAACGGAATCAGCAGATCGATGGGAACACAAGCTCAATTTTGTTAAATGGTCAGAGCTGAAATCTAATAGAATATGAGCAGATAAATAGAAAAACGACCATCCCTCAGCCACATTAGGGCTTTTGAGACAGTCGCTATGGAATTAATTATGACCCCACGGGCAGAAGCATCCGTTCATTGTCTCAATGCACCAAGGAGGCATGCAAAGGGAATATGGTTGCTTTGATCCTAACGCTTGAAGAAATTGCTTTATCACAGTTATCCACCTCCAAAAAAGTAAATTATTACCAATAATTAAAGCTTAACATATACAGAAAAATATATAAATACTAATTTTCAGAATTTTTTTGGGCTGTGATTTAACAAACTGCTCAATTTGATAATTATTGTTGTCTTACATTGAATCTGGATTGTTCATTGATAGTTGTTGAACCGAAGGAAACTCAGAGGGTATCAAAAAAAGTTACAAAATGTGTAAGAGCGATCGAGCTAATTTAACTCGATAGTTAAGAAGGAAAATCTTCGCAGCGGGAATACGTAAAAAATACCCCATAAAGGGGTAAAGATTAATGCTTCAAGACTGAAATGGCGTGGCGAACTTTATAGGCAAATTGGACGGGCTCGTCTATTGATTCAAAGTGTATAAACATGATGCCAGGGTTGTTAAAAAGCCAGTGATTGTGAAGGGCAGTAACGAGTGGGAGAATCACTGTTTCACCCAAACAAAGCGCCTTCCCATTTTGATCCACTGATTCAAATGAAAACATCATCGGTATCGTTAGTGCGGAACGAGAAGGACGCCCTAAAATTGTTACGGGAATATTCCTAACTGTCATTAAGGTGCATAAGCCATTAATTATCTGGGGCGAAATTTCAAGTATGTCACCAAATTGCTTGCAAAGTGGAGCGATGGCCATTGAAAATATCTCCTGCAGCGACTGAGCTCGTATTACCTTACTTTGCAAACATTTATTTTGGTGAAAGCTCGCTTTCTGTTACCCACTTATGATTTTTCACTGGTGGCCCACCAGTTGTTGGAGTGTAATCAACCATGTACACGGTGGTACGTTCACTTAAATCAATCTTAGCAGTTGCACCGTACATACCTGGCATGTGATTTGCTTCTAAGGTTACTTTCGTTCCTGGTTTCAAAGTTACGTTACCCGCATTCTTAATCTCTTCTTGGACAACCCATTTATGATTTTTCACTGGTTGTCCACCATTTGTCGGAGTATACGAAACAGCATACGCTGTCGTATCAAAGGCACCCACGATCGTTGCTACTGCGCCTTTCATACCTGGCATATGATCTGCTTGGATAATTGCTTGACTTCCAACAGGGTAGGCTGGATTCTTTGCTTCTTGTAACCCTTTAGGAACTTCACTTGAACTAGAACGTTTCATGCCTAAATACTTCATGTTTGCAGCAGACTGTTGACTTGTAAAAAATCCTAATCCAACTAAAACAATAAACGTGACGGCAATAAGAAAGGTCAGTTGTTTTTTCATTTGAGTACATCACCTCTATTTTTGAAGGTATTTCCTCGTGCCCCATATTATTGATTCACCGCCTTTAGTCTGTGACGTTGTAAAAGAAAATATTCTTCCGTATAAAATGGAGCATTTAAAATAACAGTGGAGTATTCAAGGGCTGGTAGAATGGAAAATTCAATTGGGATATTTATACAAAGCGCACGATTTGTTAAATGGGAGGGGAGTATGTCAAGAAATACGGAATGAAAGTTGGCGAAATATGTGCTAATGAAGAAATAGAAGAATTTCATGAAGTGGTCGCAATCGCTAATTAACAAACCATTACTCGTGAGAACATGAAAGACGCAAGAAACGTCAACACACCTCTTAGCGCAATGTAAGAGGTGTGTCTATTATCAAACTTTGTTAAAACTAAATTTATTTGTCTAGTAGGGAACCGTCGGGAAATGCATTCTTTAGAGAGTCAGCAAGTACAATAATTTTGCTCCAATCAAAATTGTATTTGTTAAAAACAGATGCGCTTGTGATGCCGCGCTTAACGACTCTTCCATTTTCTTCATCTAAAAGATAGACAGTTGCACTGCTTTGGAACTTTATCAGTTGAGCATTTTCACCAATGACTGGCCCATCGGGAATACTGCTTAGGGACGAATATTCCCTAATACCATCCCAACTATTAAACAATTTAAAATAAACTTCGGCACTAACAATGCCTCTTTTTTTACCATCCATGACCAAATATACAGTTGCACTGTTAGTTTCTTTCACCCGAAAACCATTCAGTAGATGTGGATCTATTGCTTTTGCTTGAAGTGACTGACTTGACTTTGAAGAATGAGAGGTGGCAGTCTTCTTATTTGACTCAGCATACGATGGTGTAGCCAACATACTAGCTAAAAGTAATGTAGCAGATAGGCAAGACAAAGTGCGCTTCATAAAAAACAGCTCCTCAATTGTAATTTTTTTCCAATTTCAATATAGTAATTTCTTGACTAGCAATTGTTTTCCTTTGGGTGTATGGAGTGATTTGTTACAAAAATGTTAATAATTGGATTTTGGTTGTTTTTTAGGAATTTCATTCAACTTGGTGAACTAGAGATTAGAACCCAGTCCACCCACCCTTCCTTTTCTTCCCTCGGTCGGAAGGGTGGGGTTTTTTTTGTTCTTTTGCGTCGGATCACCCTTTTATTACCATTTATGTAAATACATTAGCATATCGTGATATAAGTCGTAATAAGATGGATTTGTAACAAAATCCATGAAGATCGAGAGGGATACTATGAAATTCAAGAAATGTGTTAGGAATGTTCTAATGGTAGGTGCTCTGCTTGTCACCTCCGTATTGCCCATGGCGGCACAGGCGGCGCAAGCAGGGGAAAATCAAGCGGAGGCGACAGCGGTATCCAATTACAAAATTATTGGCTACTATCCCTCATGGGGAGCTTATGGACGAAACTACAATGTAACGGATATCGATCCCAATAAAGTAACGCATATTAACTACGCATTTGCGGATATTTGCTGGAATGGCAGACACGGCAACCCAGATCCAACGGGGCCCAATCCACAAACTTGGGCTTGCCAGGATGAAGTAGGCAATATTAACGCCCCGAATGGCACAGTTGTTCTCGGAGATCCATGGATTGATGTGCAAAAGTCCTTTCCAGGAGATACGTGGGATCAGCCGATCCGAGGAAATTTGAATCAATTGGCAAAATTAAAGCAAAAAAACCCTCAATTAAAGACTTTAATATCGATCGGGGGCTGGACGTGGTCCAATCGCTTCTCAGATGTAGCAGCAGATCCGGCTGCACGCCAAGTATTTGCACAGTCCTCGGTAGATTTTATCCGGAAATATCAGATGGATGGGGTCGATCTCGATTGGGAGTACCCAGTTAGTGGAGGCCTGCCTGGAAACAGCACACGTCCAGAAGATAAACAAAATTACACGCTATTGCTACAGGCTGTTAGAGACAAACTCGATGCGGCTGAGGTAACGGATGGCAAACAGTATTATTTGACGATTGCCTCTGGTGCCAGCCCTAGTTATGCCGCAAATACAGAGCTTGGAAATATTGCGCGGGTTGTGGATTGGATCAATATTATGACCTACGACTTCTATGGAGCCTTCCAAAAGCAGAGCGGACATAACGCTCCGTTGGCCTATGATCCGGCAGCAGGAGCAGCTGGTTTGCCAAATGCTCAAACCTATAATATCCAAACAGCTGTAGAGGGCCATCTTCGTGACGGTGTTCCTGCCAGCAAGCTCGTTCTCGGACTTCCGTTTTACGGAAGGGGCTGGTCGGGTTGCGGAACGGCAAACAATGGAGAATATCAAAATTGCACGGGGCCTTCAGTAGGAACGTGGGAACCTGGTATGCTTGACTTCACGGATATCCAAAATAATTATGTGAACAAAAATGGCTTCACACGCCACTGGAATGACGCGGCAAAAGTGCCTTACCTCTTCAACCCGGCTTCGAAAACATATATTAGCTATGACGATGTGACTTCGATCGGACACAAAACTTCTTTTATTACTTCCAAAGGGTTGGCAGGCGCAATGTTCTGGGAATTTAGCGGAGACCGTAACAAGGCTCTGCTAGACAAAGTGAATGGCGATCTTCTGGGTGGGACAGCTCCAGTCGACAACGTACCGCCGACAGCTCCAGCCACTCTCCAATCGACTGCTAAAACAGCTACAACTGTTAGCCTGAGTTGGGGAGCTGCTACCGACAATGTAGGGGTTACTAGCTATGAGGTATACAATGGCACTCAACTAGCGAAAACGGTAACGGGTACAACTACTACAATTAGCGGGCTTACAGCAGGAACTACGTACCAATTCACTGTGAAGGCGAAAGATGCAGCAGGTAATTCCTCCGTAGCAAGCAATGAGGTAGCGGTTACGACGGATACAATTCAACCAGACAATCAACCTCCTAGCACACCTAGCAATCTAGTCATAACAGGGAAAACAGGTACAAGTATTAGTCTCGGCTGGGCTGCTTCTACGGACAACATCGCGGTGACGAATTACGAGGTTTACAACGGGACAGCATTAGCTGCGGATGTAACAACTACGACTGCAACTGTTACAGGACTCACGCCTAACACTTCGTATACCTTCTCTGTGGTAGCGAAGGATGCAGCAGGTAATTCTTCACAGAAGAGCGTCGAGGTAGTAGGTGTAACAGATGCTGCAAATCCGGGAACCCCAGCATGGGCACCAAATGTAAGCTACGTGCCTGGTGACCTGGTCAGCTATCAAGGCAAGGTTTACAAATGTCTGCAACCACACACTTCACTCGTAGGATGGGAGCCAGCAAATGTAGCAGCTCTCTGGCAAGTTCAACAACAAGCGGCAGTTGAAGGCGTCGAGGGTTATGTAGATGAGCCAGTTGTGGAGGAGACAGAAGGAAATGTAGATACCCAATAAGTAGGGAAGGGGCTGTCCCTCTAGTCATGAAAATGACGGAGGAACAGCCCCTATTTGTTCGTTTGGAAATTAAGCAAAGGCTTTTAACAGTTGGAGGACTAATGGAATAAGATCTCCAATAAAAGTAAGAATCGCGATTGCAGTATTCATAGAAGCCCCTCCTTAAAATTCCAAATTCACTATTATTATATTAATGTTCATAATAGTAATCAAGAAATATTTACCACCCATGTCGAATTGACAAAGTGACTTATGTAAAAAAGTGATAGAATGCCTTGATACAAATAGCAATTTGTATTGCAACTAGACCAAAAATAATAACAGCCCAGTCTCTGTTCTTTTTCCATTCCAATATGCCTTTCGAGGCACAGATAACGACAAGGCCTACTAATGCTAATAGCCGAATGAAAGCGACACTTGTCAGTAGTCCTAAAATTCCAATGACAACAACAATAGTTGCTGTCGCTTTAAACCAAAAGGGCTGCTCACTCATACTAACGCCCCATTTCCCTTTTTTGTAAATTTTAACATACACAAGAAAAAAGCCAAGTCATAGCAAGAAGAACCTCCTTTGCCAGCAGGTTAAGGGAGGTTCTTTTTCAATCAGAAAAAGTTGATCGAAATATAAGAAAAAACGAAATTGACACAAAATACAAATTTCAGTATGATCACTTTATAAAGTCATTGGAAAAACAAAGGATGAACGAATACGATGCGCAGAACTGGAGATCTGAAACTAATCCAAGAGCTCAATCGCTTTATTATACTCGACACTATTCGCCAGTTTGGGCCCATCTCGCGAAGCGATATCGCCAAAAGCAGGGCATCAGTCCAACTACAGTCACCTCGGCAGTCAATGAGCTGATCCGTGACGGGATGGTTGCAGAAGATGGAACAGGTGAGTCAAAGGGTGGCCGTAAGCCGATTATGGTTCGCTTCTGTCCAGACGGGAAGTTTTTGATTGGCGTTTCTATTACGAATACAGCGATTACGATTGCCGAAATGAATTTGGAAGTGGCTACAAAGAAAAAGAAAATCTATCCGGTAAAAGCGGGTCTAGTGAGTGACCTGATCATCCAGTATGTGCTGGATTCTATCGAGGACTTTCTCCAGTCGGTGGATGATGTTAGTCGTTGTCTGGGTATTTCTATCATCGCACCAGGGATTGTCGATGCAGCGAGTGGGGTCATCCGCTTCAACTCCAAGCTGCGTTTGCATGATGTTCCGTTAAAGGACATGACAGAAGAGCGTTTTGGGTTAAACACATGGCTCGACAATGATGCCAATGCAATCGCCCTGGCAGAAAAAAACTTCGGTGGTGGACTGAACGCTGACAATCTCCTTTTTGTCACCGTAGGAGAAGGGGTTGGTTCGGGCCTCGTTGTAAACGGTTCCATCTTCCGTGGAAGTCGTGGTGGAGCAGGTGAATTCGGGCATACGACAGTCGATCGAAGTGGGATGCGGTGTGACTGCGGCAACGTTGGCTGTTTGGAAAACTACGTGGCGTGGCCAGCCATTTACTCAGGCATTCTGTCCGCTGTCACTCGCGGAAAAGAAACGCTCGTCATGGATTTGGCGGATGGAGATATGACAAGAATCACATTTGATGTCTTTCGCCAAGCACTACACCAAGGAGATCAAGTATGCCAAGACATCGTCGACGAAATCGCTTCGTACTTGTCGATCGGTATTGTGAATCTCGTGAATTTGTTCAACCCGAGCCTGATCATTCTGGGTGGAGAAATGATCCGGGACAACGAAGTGTTGTTTGAGCGTATCCAAAAACAAGTGATGGCTCAAGCGATGGGAACGATGGTCGAAGGGCTGGAATTCCGTCCAACTGTATTGGGGGCTGATTTCGAGGTCAAGGCTGCTGCTGCTGTTTTGTTACAAGATGTTTTTCACTTCAGCTTGTAACATCTTTTTTTGAAAACTTTATTTGGTCATTGGAAAAAGAAAGTTGAGCCGTCAAAAATCGTTGAAAGGGGGCGAGTCGAAAAGGGGAGCGTGTCGTGTTTGGCAATATTTTGGGGGTAAAAGTGGAGAACGTAAATCGAGGAGGGATTTCTGATGAAGAAGTTGGTTTCGATTGCAATGGCTGCTCTCTTGGTAGCGGTGGCAGGATGTTCGGGCGGCGGACAGAGCTCCGCACCAGCTGGAACGACTGGCAGTGCTGCTTCAGGCGAAAAGGTAACGCTCACCTATGCGCTGTGGGACAAAAACCAATTGCCTGCGATGGAGGAAATGGCGAAAAAGTTTAACGAAAAGAACCCGAACGTGGACATCAAAATCGAGTTAACGCCTAACAAGCAATACTGGACAAAGATGGAGGCAGCCGCAACGGGTGGCACCTTGCCGGACATTTTTTGGATTAATGGTCCACGTATCATTAAATACGCAGCGAATGACATGCTCTTGCCGCTTACAGATCAAATCAAGGCAGATGGCATTGATCTGAACAATTATCCGAAAGCTCTCGTTGATCTCTACACCTACGATGGACAAAACTACGCGCTACCGAAAGATTTCGACACCATTGGCCTTTGGTACAACAAGAAGCTGTTTGACGACGCAAAAGTTCCGTATCCAGACGAAACCTGGGATTGGAGCAAGCTGAAGGAAGTAGCAAAGCAACTGACGGATGAGAAAAAAGGCGTTTGGGGAATTGCAGCACCTCCTTATGGACAGGACGGATTCTATAACACGATCTATCAAAGCGGTGGTTATATCATTTCGGAAGACAGGAAAACGTCCGGCTATGACAAACCGGAAACGATTGAAGGCCTCAAGTTTTGGACAGACCTGATCAACGAAAAAGCATCGCCAACAGCAGCGCAATTATCCGAAACAGAGGCAACACAGCTGTTTGAATCAGGCAAGATCGCGATGATGTACAACGGATCATGGATGGCATCCGCTTTTAATAAGAATGAGTATACAAAGGACAAAGTGGACGTGACGTATCTTCCAAAAGGGAAAGAGAACACAAGCGTCATTCACGGCCTGGGCAACGTGATTTCGGCTAATACCAAACATCCGAAGGAAGCATGGGAATTCGTGAAATTCTTGGGCTCGAAAGAAGGAGCAGAAATCCTGGCAAAATCGGGTGCTGCGATTCCGGCATTTAACGGAACACAGGATACATGGATACAATCCATGCCGAACTTTAGTCTGAAAATTTTTATTGATCAGGCAGCTGTAGCGAAACCGTATCCGATCTCGAAGGACACGGCAAAATGGGCCAAGCTGGAAACAGAGCTCATGACCAAGGCTTGGGCTGGACAAATGAGCGTAGAGGATGCATCCAAAGAGCTCGCACAAAAAATGAACGAAATGCTTAGCCAAGAATAAATGGTCCATGATGGATGGCTTCGTATCATGGACGAGGCCATCTTTTTTGAAAAGCTTATGTAAGGAGGGAATGAATGCGATGAGCAGCCAGTTGCAGCCTGAAATGCACGCCGCCGTCCAGCCAAAAACGAAAAAATCGTTGAATCGCATGAAGAGAAGTGATTGGTTCTGGGCGTATCTCATGATTGCTCCCACACTGATCGGGTTGAGTGTCTTCTATTTATGGCCGATCGTACAAACCATTTATTTGAGCTTTACCAAATGGGGAGGATTCGGCAAGTACAAGTGGGCTGGCTTACATAATTACGAGTTGTTGTTCAAGGACCCTTACTTGTGGATCGCGCTGAAAAACACGCTGATTTATACAGTGGTCGCCGTTCCTGTCGGTATCGCTATCTCCATTTTTATCGCTGTGCTGCTTAATCAGAAAATTAAGGGGATTACGATTTATCGCACCCTTTACTTCCTGCCCGTTGTGACAATGGCGGCAGCGGTGGCGATGGTGTGGAGATGGTTGTACAACGCTGATTACGGTCTGATCAATTATTTGCTGGGCTTGGTAGGCATTGAGGGGCCACGCTGGATATCTGATCCCGCTATTGCTTTGTATGCGGTGATTATCGTTGCCGTTTGGAGCTCCATCGGATACAACATGGTGATTTTTCTGGCCGGACTGCAAGGCATCCCGAGAAGCTATTACGAAGCAGCAGAAATTGACGGCGCGGGACCGGTTCGCATGTTTTTCAAGATTACGTTGCCGTTGTTGACTCCTTCGATCTTTTTCGTCAGTATCACTTCCTTGATTGGGGCTTTTCAAGTATTTGACCTGATTTATCTGATGCTTGGAAGCAAAATGGGCAATCCAGCGACTGAGCAAACGCAGACGATGGCGTACTTGTTCTTTACCAATGGATTTGAATCAGGGAACGGTGGCTATGCGGCCGCAGTTGCCGTCGTGCTTCTGGTGATGATCCTGATTGTCACGGCTATTCAAATGAAATTGCAGAAAAAATGGGTTCACTATGATTAATCAAAGCGGAACAGACGGGAGGGATATGGAATGAGTGTTTATACGAGTCGGAACAAAATGGGCAAGAAGCTGTTGATTCATCTGTTGTTGATTGCAGGTGCACTCGTGATGATTGCGCCATTCATCTGGATGGTTCTCACTTCTCTCAAGTCACTGGGCGAATCGACACAGGTGCCTCCGGTCATTTTGCCGACCAAGTATCAATGGGAGAACTACACCCATATTTTTGAGATGCTGCCGTTCTTGGACTTTTATTGGAATACCGTGATCACAACCGCGGCGAAGGTAGTCGGGCAAGTATTCCTTTGCTCGCTTGCGGCGTACGCATTCGCGCGAATTGAATTTCCAGGGCGAAACGCCTTGTTCATCCTGTTCTTGACCGTTTTGATGGTACCAGGTCAGGTGTTTCTGCTCCCGCAATTTATGATCATGAAAGAGCTCGGCTGGCTAAATACGTTGACAGCATTGATTGTACCGGGCTTGTTCAGTGCATTCGGAACGTTTCTTTTGCGGCAGTTTTTCATGTCACTGCCAAAAGAACTGGAAGAAGCGGCGAAGCTCGATGGCTGCAACCACTTTCAGATTTACTGGAGAATTATGCTGCCGCTGGCGAAGCCCGGCTTGATCGCACTCGCCATTTTCGTAGCACTGTGGTCTTGGAACGACCTGATGTGGCCGCTGATCGTCAATAGCACGCCTGATAAAATGCCGCTGTCCGCTGGTTTGGCGTACTTGACGGGCGAGCACACCAATTTGACGAACTACCCGATTTTGATGGCGGGCTCTGTACTTGCCATTTGGCCGATGATCATTGTCTTTATTTTCTTGCAGAAACATTTTGTCGAGGGAATTACCCTAACTGGGTCCAAATAGACTTTTCCCAAAAGGAGTGAAACCATTATGCATCATGTTCTGGTAATCGGAGCAGGAACCATGGGGACTGTTCACGCGAAATCGTATGCTGCCATGGAAAACGTCAAGCTGGTCGGGATCGTCGATATCCGCAGCGAGAGAGGAAAAGAGCTGGCAGCCGAGACAAAAACAGAATGGTTTGAAAGCTATGAAGAGGCTATAGAAAAACTGGCGCAGGTTGACATCGTAGACGTGTGTTTACCTACGTACCTGCATAAAACCTATGTAAAGAAGGCTGCGGATGCGGGCAAGCATGTCATTTGCGAAAAGCCGTTGGCTCGTGATAAGGAAGAAGCTCGTTTTATCGTTGATTATTGTCGGGAGAAGAACGTCAAGCTGTTCGTCGGACACGTTCTTCGATTCTTCCCGGAATACGAAAAGTCCCGTCAGCTGGTTAATGACGGCGCGATTGGCAACGTTGGTGTGGCACGTACGTTCCGCGGTGGTATCTTCCCGACAGCCTGGAACGACTGGTACGCGGACTACAAAAACAGTGGCAGCCTTGTTTTAGATATGATCATTCACGATTTTGACTTTCTGCGTTGGTGCTTCGGGGATGTGGAGCGTGTGTACGCGAAAGGCTTGCTTGGCCGAGGTTTTGCTCGGATGGATTACGCACTGGTTACGCTTCGCTTCAAGAACGGCATGATTGCACATGTGGAAGGCTCGTGGGCACATGAAGGCTTCGCGATGAAAATGGAGCTGGCAGGCAAGGAAGGTATCATTTCCTACGACAGCTCGAAGGAAAAACCGTTAGTGGCGGTTAATCGCTCGAAACAAGCAGGCATGAGCGGAGTCGCAGTTCCGGAGAGTCCGTTGCGTGAAAACCCGTATTTCAGAGAACTGAAGCATTTCATCGAATGTATCGACCGTGATCTGGAGCCACTCGTGACAGCAGAAGACGCCGTGAAAGCGGTAGAAATCGCTCGTGCTGCGCTTGTGTCAATCGAAACGGGCAAACCCGTAACTTTGGTGTAGGAGGGGACTGGACATGAAACTCGGAATCATCAGTGTTGCACATATGCATGCATACAGCTATGCAAATGCGGTTGCGAAGTTAGATGGGGTTCAATTGGTCGGAGTAGCAGATGAGGATGAAGTGCGCGGAAAGACGGCGGCTGAAAAGTTTGGCGTTCCGTTTTTCACCGATTATCATGAGCTGCTCGCAACGGATATCGATGCGGTCATCGTCACCTCGGAAAATGCCAAGCACCAAGAGCATACGTTAGCGGCAGCGAAGGCTGGTAAGCATATCTTGTGCGAAAAGCCGTTGGCGACAACAGCAGAGGCTGCTCAAGAGATGATCGACTTTTGCCGCGAACAGGGCGTCATTTTGCAGACGGCATTCCCAGTGCGATTCCATCCGGCTGTCGTGCGAGCAAAGCAATTGGTGGAGCAAGGCAAGGTCGGACGTATCATGGCGATCCGGGGTACGAACCGTGGACAAAATCCTGGTGGCTGGTTCGTCGATCCGGAAAAATCCGGCGGAGGTGCAGTGATCGATCACACGGTTCACGTTGTTGATTTGATGCGCTGGTTCATGGACGCTGAAGTGCGTGAGGTTTATGCGGAGGTAGACAGCAAGTTTTCCGATACGCCGATTGATGATTGCGGCATTTTGACCATGGAGTTCGAGAATGGGGTATTCGCTACACTCGATTGCAGTTGGTCTCGCAACAAGGCATTCCCGACATGGGGAGACGTAACGATGGAAATTATCGGGACAGAAGGCACGATTTCGCTAGACGCTTTTTCTCAAAAGCTGGATGTCTATTCCAATGAAAAAGGCTTGAAGTGGGTCAACTGGGGCGATGACATGGACAGTCAATTGGTCAAAGATTTCGTCACCAGCGTGCGTGAAAAGAAAGCACCGTCGATTACGGGTGAAGACGGTTTGCGAGCGGTGGAAGTAGCACTCGCAGCTTATCAATCCGCTGAACAGAAGCAACCAGTCGTATTACGCTAGGACGGTGAATGACGCATGAGTGTACGTGTAGGCATGATCGGTGTAGGTGGAATCGGGCAGCATCATTTGAAAGGCTTGTTGACGGACGAAAGGGTAACGGTCGTTGCAGTGTGCGACGTGAACCAAGAGGCGGCTGCAGAGACTGCTGAGCGCATTGGGGCGCATGGCTACACCTCTTGGCGTGAGCTATTGGAGGCAGAAAAGCTGGATGCTTTATTCGTATGTGTGCCTCCTTTTGCACATGAAGAGATTGAGGAAATGGCAGCAGCGAAAGGCATTCATCTATTTGTGGAAAAGCCAATTGGGCTGGACATACAGAAAGTGAACGAAAAGCAAGCAGCGATTGAAAAGGCAGGGGTTATCGCCGCGACTGGCTATTGCCTGCGCTATCTCGATATCGTGCAGGAAGCCAAAGCGTACTTGGAGGGCAAGTCGATTGCACTCGTCCGCGGCCATTATTTGACCAAGTTCGTCACGACACCTTGGTGGAGGGAAATGGGTAAGTCAGGTGGACAGCTTGTCGAGCAGGCTACACATACGCTGGACATGATGCGGTATTTGGCGGGAGATATCGAGAAGGTCTATGCACAGATGGCCTTACTCGTCTCGTGTGACATTCCGAACATCGATATTCCAGACGTGACTTCCATCAGTATGGTGTTTCAGTCAGGGGCGCTAGGACATCTGGATACGTGCTTCATTCAGCAGGATCACCGTACGAATGTAGAAATCTTGGGCAAAGATTTCCGCGTCATGATCGACGGAAAGAAATTAGTGATCATGGATGAGCAGGGAACACGTACGAAAGAGAGCGTAGTGGATATGTATGTGGAGCAGGATCGGGCGTTTATTACAGCGATTTTGACAGGGGATCGCAGTGTGATTCTGTCGCCGTATGAATCAGCCAGAAAGACGCTAGAAGTAACGTTAGCAGCGAATCAATCGGCACAAGAAGGGAAGCCTGTCACTATTTTGAGAAAAGGGGAGTGAGCAACATGGCTTTTCAAAAGGGAATTAATGCGTGGTGCTTCCCAAAGGAAACGAGCGTGCAAGAAATGTTTCGCCAGGCGAAGGCGCATGGCTATCAAGGGGTAGAACTGAATTTGGACGAGGGAGATGCCCCCTTTCATCTAGAGATGACAGAGCAGGAATTAAAGGGCTTGGCGGACGAGGCTCGCGAACTAGGATTGGAGCTGCCAAGCGTCTCTACGGCCCTTTTATGGAAATATCCGTTGACACACAATGAGGAAACGATTCGCGAGCAAGGCATTCGTGTTGTCGAGAAAATGATAGAGGCGGCAAGCGTTTTTGGCTCACGGACTGTTCTCGTCGTCCCAGGACTCGTAACGGCTGAGGTGTCGTACGATACGGCCTACGAGCGGGCACGTGAAGCCTTGCAGCGCTTGGCAAAGAAGGCGGAGCAGCATCAGGTGTACATCGGGGTAGAAAACGTGTGGAACAAGTTTTTGCTCAGTCCACTGGAGATGGCCCGCTTGATCGATGAAGTAGAAAGTCCTTGGGTAGGCGCTTATTTTGATGTAGGCAACGTGCTGCAATTCGGTTTTCCTGAGCAATGGATTCGCATTTTGGGTAAGAGAATCCAAGCTATTCACGTCAAGGATTTCAAGACGTCGACAGGCAATATCACAGGTTTCGTTCCGCTGCTCGCTGGCGATATTCCATGGAACCGCGTGGTGGAAGCGTTGCGTGAGATTGGGTACGACGGCTACATCATTCCGGAAATCTCGCCTTATAGCCAGTTGCCTGAGCAATTGATCGCGCATACGTCCCAAGTGTTGGACGCCATTTTTCAATCGTGAATGGACAGCAAGGATGTGAAGCGTAAGATGAATCAAGACAAACCATATGCCATCGGGATTGATCTGGGTGGTACAAAGATCATAGCCGCGATCGTCGACCAGCATGGCAACATCCTCAGTCAGGCGATTGCAGCGACCCAAACAGAAGAGGCAGCGCAGGCAGTCATCGGTCGTATCGGTGATTTGGTGCAGACTGTCCTAGATGATAGCGGCATCCATCTCTCTCGCATTCGCGGGATCGGGATTGCAACTGCGGGAATTATTGATACGCAGCGCCAAATGGTCATTTTTGCGAGCAATCTAAACTGGAGCGATGTGCCGATCGGTGCGATGCTTCAGGAGCGGTTTGGCGTAGCCGTGCAATTGATCAATGATGCCAATGCAGCAGCGGTAGCAGAATGGGCGTTTGGAAGTGCACGAGGCACGAAAGACTTGATTTATGTAACGGTCAGTACGGGTGTTGGTGCTGGCATTATTAGTGGAGGACGGCTGATTACAGGTGTTGGCGATAGTGCCGGAGAGTTCGGGCATATTTCGATAGATCCCGAAGGGCCGTTGTGCGTGTGCGGGAATAGAGGATGCCTGGAAAATTACACGTCTGGGCTGGCTTTGGCAAGTAGAGCCAGGGAACAGCTTCTACAGGGTGTTACAAGCTCGTTGCTCGTTGAAAATGGGAATGACCTGAGCAGGATAACGGCTAGAGAGGTCGGAGAGGCAGCGGTTCGGGGAGATTTGCTCAGTATGACTTTGATGAAGGAAGCTGGTTATTATCTCGGGGTCGGGCTGACCAATCTGATCCATCTGTTCAATCCGCAGGTGATCGTCATTGGTGGCGGTGTGATGAAGAACGGACAGCTATTGCTAGCCGAAGCGAAGAACGTCATTCGCGAGCGCTCTATCTCTCGGATGGCAAACCAAGCGAGCATCCAGTTGACTACAATTGGAGCGGAAGCAGGTGTGCTCGGTGCTGCAGGCATGTATTATCCGTCCGAGCGTGAAATGGTTGAGGTATAACGGAATGAAAGTGTTAGAAGCCGATGTTTGGTAGACATCGGCTTTTTCCTGTTTCCTGTACAGTGCGAGTCATAGGAGCCTAGACCTAGATTCTATCTATTGGTAAAATATTGATTGGAAAATCTTCACATAATTTGATAGAGAGACTGACGGAGGGGTACCATGGCAGATGCCAAAACAGCAAAAGCAGCGAAGAAGCCTGGATTTTTCAAAGAACTCCTTACTTTTTTATTGGTAATTGCCATCATCCTCGGAATTGCCAGCGGTGCTATTTTCTATTTATCTGGGAAAAATCTTGATGATCTACTAGGATCGCGACCCGTAGCGAAAAAGGAAACGAATCAGTCTGCACCCGTAAGTCCGGTGTCTACAGGTCAGGAAGCGGGCACAAATCAGCAGTCGAATGCTGTACCTGTTACGCCGGGGGGAAATAGTGCAACGGACGTGGCGATGCCAGCGGCTTACCCTGTTGAAACGGCAGGCCAACAAAGTAATGTCGTACAACCAGAACAACCAGCACTTCCTACCCAAAAGGGATCGCTCAAGGGTACGATTACTTGGCAGTATAACGATTTTGTTGGGACGAAGCCGGATGTGAATGCAAGGATTCTGCTCATTCGTACAGATTTTGATAAAAATACGATTACCGATGTAGAAGAGGGGGTATTTGCTATAGGTTTAGCTCCAAAAAACTCGGGATTATTCGCAGTAAAAGCAAATGGATATGGAAACTACGAGATTGGTAACTTACCGGTGGGAGAATACCACATCATGGTCGTATCCGAACAAACTACTCGCAACATTGACCTGCCTGTGGATGAATATCCCATAACTAAATTGAAACCATACATACAAAAATGGGATGCATTTTTATCGTTGAGTCTAATGGATAAGAAATATCAGGTTTCTACCATTACAATCGAAGAAGGTCAAACACTCGATTTTAGTCACGATTTTGGGAACACGTACTTTTAATGAGTGTTTTGGCCTTTAGACTCATAGGGTTTTCCACCGCGATTCATGTATCATAAAACCATGGCACGTTTTGGCAGGAAAAACAGGTCAAACGTAATAGAATTTGTGGGCAAAGGGGTCGCAGCATGAAGGGAAAAAACAAAAGCATCATGATCGTCATGGCTCTGGTCATCGTCGCATTGCTGGGATACGCAGGCTATCGTTTCTTTGGTCCTGTGACACTGGCGGAAGGGTATTTGTACGAAGACGATACACGCATGCTATACACGAGTGTCACGGTGAATAACGAGAAAGTAAACGTTGAATTGAAGGATTCCATCGTGGAAACAGAAGACAGCATCCCTGTTCTGAAAACCGAGTCGATCTTGCTTGCGGGAACGCTGGATGGGGAGCAGCTGACTCTCAAAAATCCGGCAACTGGTCAGGATATCATCGGCACAGTGAAGGGGGATGAGCTCCAATTTGACGGCCTACTTATGGAAGAGAATAAGGGACTGACGAGCTTTGTTGCCACAAACAAAAGTGCGTACGAAAGCAAATTGGCGACATTAACCAAGCGGACCAACGAGGAAGCGGAAGTAAAAAAGAAAGAAGTAGCAGAACAAAGAGTCAAAGAAGCAGCACGTGTCGACTTCGCCAAAAAAGTAGAACAGACAGGAAAGCTAGAGGCTGATCTGATTGAAACGGCAAAGTATTTGGACGAGCTGCAATTTACGGATGAAGCGCAGTTTTCAAACGATCAAATAGCGGAGCTGCAAAGACTATTGGAAGAGATTCGTACCTATTCGGTGCAGCCAGGCTTGAGCAAGATGGAATTCGAGGTCATGCAAGGAACGCTGGGCAGTATGAAGGTGTTGGTCGATGGGATGAACACGATGGATGGCTCGATCCAGGATAAAAACAAAAACATGCAGGAAATGATCGCCATCATGGAGACCGACATGAAGAATATCCAAACGATATGGGCGGAAATCAAAGCGAGCGTGCCAGATGCCGAGAAACGGGAAAAAGCCATCCATGCGGCAGTCAAGACGGCGACTGATTCTATCACGCAGGCGAAGCAGCGCCAAGGCTCGGTAGACAAAAGCGGACAAGCTAAAGTGAAAGAAACCGCGAACAGTCTGTATCAACAAGCGGTGAATGTACGGAATCAGACAAAAGCAAAGTATGGTTTTTAGACAGGAACAAGGCTCTCATTCGAGAGCTTTTTCCTATTTGAGCACCCTTATCGTTTTCAGGTCGGAAAAATTGTATTATTCTTATAGTATTACTAAGAGATGATCATAAGGCAAATTTTCCAGGAGGAGTACGATGAGCGTCTACCAGAACATTACCGAATTGATTGGAAATACGCCGATTGTTCGACTGAGGCGCATGGTTCCTGAAGGAGCAGCAGAGGTTTTTGTGAAGTTGGAGAAATTCAATCCGTCCGGGAGTGTGAAGGACCGCGCTGCCTACAATCTGATTTTGACGGCTGAGCAAGCGGGAGTGATCCACCCGGGGGATACGATCATAGAGCCGACGAGCGGAAATACCGGAATCGGCTTGGCGATGAATGCCGCAGCAAAAGGCTATCGTGCGATTTTGGTCATGCCTGACAATATGTCGAAGGAACGGATCAATATATTAAAAGCGTATGGGGCAGAGGTTGTATTGACACCGAGCGAGCTGAGGATGCCGGGGGCGATTGCGAAAGCGCAAGAGCTGCAAAAAGAGATTCCGCGCAGCTTTATTCCTCAGCAATTCGAGAATCAGGCGAACCCGGACATCCATCGAACGACGACAGCTGAGGAAATTTTTGTGCAAACGAATGGTCGACTGGATGCTTTTGTCGCCACAGCTGGGACGGGCGGAACGATTACCGGAACAGGCGAAGCGTTGCAGGAAAAGCTCCCGGAGCTGTATATCGCTGTCGTCGAACCAAAAGGCTCCCCTGTTCTGTCTGGCGGAAAGCCTGGACCACATAAACTGGTCGGCACGAGCCCTGGTTTTGTTCCGCAAATCCTCAATACAAGCATTTATAATGAAATCATTCAAATCGCAGACGGAGACGCCCTACAAAGCATGCGGCAGCTTGCAGCGTTGGAAGGAATACTCGTCGGCCCTTCGTCGGGTGCCTCGGTCTTTGCTGCCATCACGATTGCTAAAAGGCTGGGAGTGGGTAAGCGGGTCGTTTGCATTGCGCCTGACACGGGGGAGCGGTATTTGAGTATGAATCTTTTCTAATTAGGAGAAAAGGCGATGAGCAACGAAAAACACGCGCTAATCATCGGTGCAGGCTTGAGCGGGCTTGCATCAGCGCTTGCCTTGAAGCAAAAGGGTTGGCAAGTGACGCTGTATGAGCAAGCAAAGGAGCATAAAGGCATCGGAGCTGGAATCGTTTTGGCTGCCAATGCAATGAAGGCATTGGATAAGCTGGGAGTTGGACAGGAAGTACGCGAGCTTGGGGCAGCCGTCCGTTCAGCAAGAATTCGCGACTGGAAGGGAAATTTGTTAGTCGAGCTGCCTGTCGCGGAACAAGCAGAACGGTACGGGGCTGACAGCTACTTGATTCATCGGGCTGATCTACAGCAGGCTCTATTGGCGAAAATCTCGACGCATGAATTGGTTTTAGGCAAGCAGTTCGTATCTTTTTCTCAAGAAGAAGAAAGGGTTCAAGCCGCTTTTGCAGATGGGTCAAGTACACCCGGGGCGATTCTGATCGGAGCGGACGGGATTCATTCTCATGTACGGAAGAGACTGTTCGGTGAAGAGTCGATGAGATACTCCGGGTACACCGCGATTCGCGGGATTGCTACTTACCAAGACCCTCGTTATCCACTGGAATCAGGAGGCGGCTTTGAAGCATGGGGCAGGGGGATTCGGTTCGGGTTTTCCCATATCGGCAACAATCGAATTCATTGGTTTGCCGCCATCAATGCACCTGAGGGAGAAAAAGATGGGCCGCTGGGGCGGAAGCGAGAGACTTTGCGCCGACTGGACGGCTGGTATGAGCCGGTACGAGCAGTGATTGAGGCGACAGAGGATACGGCCATCTTGCGGCACGATATTTACGACCGTACACCACTCAGGAGATGGAGTGAGGGCCGGGTGACATTAGTAGGCGATGCGGCACATCCGATGCTGCCGAATCTGGGGCAGGGGGCGGGTCAGGGAATGGAAGACGCTCTCGTGCTGGCCAGATGCTTGGCAGAAGCTAACACGGACTCGGCTCACGCTCTGTGCATGTATGAAGAGAAACGGAAGGAGCGGGCGAATGCGATTGTGAAAGGTTCCCGCTTGATGGGGGCAGTCACCCAGTGGGAAAACCCGTTGGCCATCGCGGCTCGTCATTTCCTGCTAAAAACGATCCCTGCCCGTATCCAGAGCAGAAGACTGGACTGGATTGTTGGACACGAGGTGTGAATACGGCGGCAGAAAAAAGGCAAGGAGCATGAGGCCCTTGCCTTTCAACGGTCCGCTTATTGATGACGCGCCTGATAGGCAAGCAACGCTGCAATGAATAACTGACCGGTTTGAATCATGGAGCGCTCATCGACATCGAATTTGGGATGATGATGCGGATACGTCGCCTGAATCTCCGGGTTGCGCCCACCGACCATGAAGAAGGTAGCGGGGCGCTCTTGAGCAAAGTAAGCGAAATCCTCTCCGCCCATGCCAGGTGGAATTTTCAATACGCGCTCCTCACCAAAAATACGTTTGGCTTCTGCTACAAAAAGCGGAGTCTCTGTCTCATCGTTCCAAGTAGCTGGGTAGCCGCGTTGGTATATGATTTCGCAAGTAGCGCCGACTGCCTGGCAACTGGCTTCCACGATACGTTTCAGAGATTGCTCGACAGCGACTCTCACTTCTTCGTCATACGTGCGGACGGTCCCCTTTAGTCTTACTTGATCAGGAATGACGTTGAACGCCTCGCCCCCGCCCACGAAGGAGCAAACTGACAGAACGACTTGTTTCAGCGGATCTACCTGACGGCTGGCAATCTGCTGCAAATTCATGACAACCTGACTGCCCAATACGATTGGATCAACGGAGGTATGAGGATAAGCACCGTGTCCGCCTTTTCCGTACAAGACGATCTCGAAGCTGTCTGCTGCTGCCGTAATGTAGCCATGACCGATCCCGACCGTGCCTACGGGAAGCTCGGAGGCGACGTGCGCGCCATACACGACATCGACTCCTTCGAGGCAACCCGCCTCAACCATGGCTTTGGCGCCACCAGGTGGCAACTCTTCCGCGAACTGATGCAGAAATACCACATTTCCTGGGAGCTCGTCGCGGAACTCGCTCAACACTTGGGCGACTCCCAAAAGTCCGGAAGTATGTATATCGTGACCGCAGGCGTGCATGACTCCTGGAATGCGGGACTTATACGGTACTTCTTTTTCATCTTGAATGGGCAAGGCATCGAAGTCAGCGCGCAACGCAACTGTTTTTCCTGGCTTTCCACCTCTCAAGAGACCGACAACACCCATGCCGCCTACACCGGTTTGTACTTCTATTCCAAAAGAAGCCAGCTTGTCCGCAACTTTCTTCGCTGTGTTTTCCTCCTGAAAGGAAAGCTCGGGATACATATGCAAATCACGTCTGAATGAAACAAGCTCTGGATAAATCTCCTGCAGTCGGGCAAACCATTTTTCTTCCATCGAACCCACTCCTTTTTCCTAGGGAAAGAGATTGGTATTTCGTATTCGCTTTATTATAAAAATATTCCGAATCATAATTCAATGTATGATTTCGAGAACTATAATGAAGCTGAATTCATAATATGTAGACATTTCCAGTAGAAATCTCTAGAATATTAGAGAGACATGTTCAAAAGGTCGTGTTTTTAGTACAGATGGATTGAGGAGATTATGACGAGTTCACACCCAAAAAATCCTAGAGTACTACTCATTATGCTCGTTTCAGGTATCCTTGTTTTGATCTTGACTTGTGTAAGCATCGCGATTTCCTATTTCAATACGATTCAATCCGTCCGACTCTCCATTGCGAATCAAAGCATGAAAGCTGCTTCTGCGGTAGCGGACATTCTAGATGTTGACGCGTACCAAGAGTTTTTACGAAATCCGGTAAAAGAGACCCCTGCCTATGAACGAATCGAACAGCAATTGAATCAAGCGCGTGAGCAGTTCGGTCTGCTGTATTTATACACGATTCAAATCAACGAAGACAGGCAGAGTGGTCGCGCGATGATCGTCGCAAGGCCTCCAAATGCGCAGCAAAATTTTGATATCGGTATTCCTATTGTTCTATCTTCTGAGCACATTCAAATGATTTACGAAGGATCATCAGCGTACTACTCAGATATTATCAGAGATCCAAATTACGGGGTCTACATGTCTGCGGGCGCGCCGCTTAGAGATAGAGATGGGAGAATCATCGGAATCATCGGAGTAGATACGGACGTAGCCATCATCGAGGACATTGGAAATGATGTCGTTCGTAGCAGCATTCCCGTTTTTGCGATTCAAGGTTTGTTTGTCGTCGTACTGATCTTCCTGGTTCTTTGCATGGAACGCTGGTACCAACGCGCTATCAAGGCAGCAGTTGGCGAGACGGAAGAAACCTATCAGGATGAATTGCGCTCAGTCATTTGCTCGATGCGTTCTATACGCCATGATTTCGTCAATCACATGCAAGTGCTGTACGGATTGATCGAATGCGGATATTATCCAAAAGCACGAGATTACGTGCAGTCGCTGCTGAAAGAAACCAAGCTTCTGGACCTCACTGTGAGGTTTGCGAATCCTGCCTTAATGGTATTGCTTCACACCAAATGGGAGCAGGCTAAATCCAAACAAATCGTGATGCAATTTGAAGAATGTTCTGATCCTATGGATAGTATTCCTTCCGTTGATCTGATCAAAATTTTATCGAATCTGATTGATAATGCGATTGAAGCGGCTGAGTTAGCGGATGGGGAAAAGCGAATCAGCATTTATTTTTGCTGTGATGAAGAACACATTATTTTCCAAGTGGAAAATACAGGACCGGAAATAACGGCAGAACAACGTGCACGTATTTTCGAGAATGGCTATACAACGAAAACAGAGAAAAAAAGTGGCTCGCGTGGAACGGGTCTGACGATCGTAGATGCAGTTGTTCACAAGTACAAGGGGAAAATTGAGGTTTGGTCCGAACGGGGAATCACGAGATTTACCGTCCGGTTGCCAGTGAAATAGGCAAGTAACGAAAACGATTCTAGGATGATAAGAAAAAGCCGTCAACGATTTGACGGCTTTTTGCTTTTGCGAGTCGCTATGCATTTTGTCCTGGCGCATGCTGCGCTACTTGACTTTCCTGTGCTTGAAATGGACGTGAGATCGAGTAAAAGGCAAACCCGAACGAAAGCAGGACGAACACTGCTCCAACCCAAGGCGTGTAGATGACAGATGACCGCTCGACGACGAGACCGCCAGCCAGAGAGCCAAGGGCGATACCTAAATGCTGGGCAGAAGTATTCAAGCTTAATTGAATGTCTGCGGTAGCAGGGGAGCAGGAGATCAAATAGTTTTGCTGTGCTGGCGAAATTGCCCAGCTAAGCGCACTCCAGATTACCATGATAGGTAAGAACAAATAAAGCGAACCTGTAAAAAACGGCAAGACACACATGATCAAGCCAAACACTGGGATGATGAACAGAATGCTCTTGGTTGCTCCCCATTTGTCTGAGATCCAACCGCCAATACCACCGCCTGCAACGGCAGCAATTCCGAAAATGAGATAAATCCAGCTCAGTGTCGTTCCGTCCACATTCATCGTCGTTTGCAGATAAGGAGTAAAGTATGCATACAGCGTCAAGTGACCTGTCAGCATTAACAAGACGATAAACAATGCACTGAATAGCTTGCCGCTACGGAGGGTAGTCATTTGATCACGCAGCGGGATCGGCGGTGCAGTTTGAACTTTTGGCAAAAACAAGAGGATAAAGATCATTGCAACGATACTCAGAACCGCAATTAGCCAAAACGGGGCACGCCATCCGAAGGCATTCCCCAGAGCCAATCCGACCGGGACGCCGAGTACGAGAGAACCGCTAATCCCCATGAAAATAACACCAATGGCACGGCCGCGATAAGCAGGTTCCACAAGACTCGTTGCAATCGTAATCGACAGCACAATCAGGATGGAACTACTTGCAGCGCTAAAGATGCGCGCCGTCATTAATACAGCGTAGCTCGGACTAAGTGCCGCGAGAACATTACTCAGGAAAAACGCCGCTAATGCATACAAGTATAGCTTTTTACGCTCGACACGCCTCGTAACATGCAGGAGCAGAGGAGCCGCAACAGCAAAAGCCAGCGAGAATATGGTGATTAATTGTCCGGCAGCGCTAATCGATACCTGAAGATCACGAGCAATCAGATCGAGTGTACCACCGATAATCAATTCCACCGTACCTACAACAAAGGTAGCAATCGCTAAGATGAAGACACGTGGATTCAAAACAATAGCTCCTCTCAACTTAAAAGGTTACTACCATGATAGTAACCTTTTTGGTCTTGTGCAACTAGAAATTTCTCCATACAAACAGAAAGGACTCTGGCCAAAAGCCAAAGTCCCGGGATTGTCAGTAGCGGAGGCGGATGATCATCTTGCGGATTTCTTCATCGTCAAACAGTTGATCCACATATTTTTGGGTGATTTTTGTCAGCGCGACATCGTGGTAAAAAGAATCGGCAAAAAATTTGACGAACGGTTGACCGCGTGTCTTGATCGCATGCCAGCCCGTGTCCTCCTCGCCTGCAAAAATCATTTCATCTTGGTCCGCTACGATTAGCTGATAGCGCTCCAAGCCTTGATGCTCTTGCACGGGGATAAAGGAATGAACACAGGAGAGCTTGGTGTTAATCTGCCCGATGACCAAGGCTTCGATCTCCACCCCTTCTTTTTCTTTCATCTCCAGTAGGGGGACATACTCCAAAAAATCATTGGACCAGGCAGAGATGCGAATAGATCGTGTTGCTCGCTGGATCAATTGTTTGCATTCCGCGCGGATCGATTCGTCAACCTTCAGGCTCCAGACCCGGTCATCGCGTACGGTTTTATGAGAAAGGGAGCTGGTCAAATTTTTGACGTCTGTTTGAAATTGGCGGGTCAGCTTTTCTACCAGGCTGTCCAAAGGAAGGGCTGTATACCGCTTTTTCTTTTCCGATACGGTGTCAAGGACCATCCCCTTTTCTACCAGACGATTCAACACCTCGTAAATTTTTGCCTTTGGCACCCCCGAATGCTTCACGACCATTGCGGCATCGAGAGGCTCGCCGCTAGACGCCAACGCTTCATAAACTTTACTCTCATACAGAGAAAAACCAAATGTTTGCAGCATCAAAATCCTCCATGGAAAACACGCACATTTTTATTCGATCGTACCGATAATCGAGTTGTTTTGCAAGAAAGAGAGGGGGGCGAAAGAAATATCTGATAGAAAAATATCGAGTTTTTTCGACAAAATTCGCTAAATTTCTATGGGTCTTTAGACGGTAGACACGATGATTATATATCGAACTGATACCCTGTGAATAAATGATTAGCCGAAAATTCGGCACATATTGTAACTAGTTCGATAGCCTTATTGAGCAATTCTTTTTGAACGGGAAGTATTTTTTGTCGAAGAAAAGAATTTGGCAAAAATTACGTATCACGCAATAATTATGAATAGTCGGAATTGGGGGTTTGATTTTTCCGATGCATCACAAATAGATAGAAAAAGAGGGTGAACCGTAGTGAAGAAAGGCAAGAAGCTCTTATCCGTTTTATTTTCCTCCTCACTCGTGCTCAGTACTTTCGTGGCTGCACCTACAGTTGGTTTGGCCAAATCAAAAGAGGACAAGCATGATCTGCATGTAGACTTGTCCACTGTTAACCTGGAGCGACTGATTAAAGGGTTAATCGAGCAAGGAATCATTGATGAAGACGCCGATCAGGAAGAGATTGACGAGGCGTTGCTGGAGTACTTCGAAGACAAAAAAGTACCGCATGGCATTGATGAATCGTCCTCTTACGGTAAGGAAGCGAGCAGAGGACAGCAGGCAGCATTGGCTGAGGCTGTGCAGAAAGTGGCTGAGATGGAGGAGGGCGATGAAGTACGCTCTTCCAAACGTCTACATACCGATAATATCGTTGTCGCTCTTATCGAGTTCCCTGACCGGGAGCATAACCAGTTACCAAAAGTGAGTGACTCGCTTTGGACAGAAGACTTCAACGAAAAGCACTATAAAGAGATGCTGTTTGATCAGAAGGGGTACGAAACTCCTGAAGGAATCGGCATGACAACAATGGCGAAATACTTCTATCTGCAATCGGGAAGATCTTGGACGGTTGACGGTGTGGTAACGCCATGGAAAATGGCAGAGAATGGCTACAAGTATTATGGAGGAAACTCCAAGGCCGGTGACGATTCCAATCCACGCGATCTCGTAATCGAGACGCTTGAAGCAGTTGGGGAATCCATTGCTGGGAAAGAGGAATTGTATGACCAGCGCGATCCGTATGACTTTGATGGTGATGGAGACTTGATGGAGCCAGATGGCAATCTGGACAACCTCATGCTCGTTCATGCAGGGATCGGAGAAGAGACAGGGGAAGACCCAGATGCGATCTGGTCTCACCGTTGGACCTTGAAAAAACCAGTGGATATTCCAGGCACAAGCCTCAAAGCGTTTGATTACATGATCCAGCCTGAAGATGGCGCACCAGGTGTGTTCACCCACGAATACGGACACAATCTCGGTTTGCCAGACTTGTATGACACCTCAAGATCCGGAAAAGATTCGCCAGTAGGCGCTTGGTCCCTCATGTCGTCCGGCAGCCATACAGGTAAAGTCTTCCAAACGGAACCTACAGGCCTTGATCCTTGGTCCAAAATGGTTCTGCAACAAATGTTTGGCGGCAACTGGATTGCTCCGACTGTTCTGGACTACAAGGATGTAGAAAAACGCAAGAGAACCGTTCCGCTCATTGATGCGAGCAGTACCGAGAAAAGTGGAAAAGTCGTCAAGCTGAATATGCCGAAAGTTGAAAAGAAACCGCCGGTTGAGCCAAAAGACGGTGGATACGCATACTTCTCGGATGAAGGCAACAAACTGAACACCAAAATGACTTCCGATGTGATCGATTTGACTGGGGTTAGCTCCGCAACGATGAAATTCGATTCATGGAGAAGCATTGAGGAAGGCTATGACTACCTGAACGTCAATGTGATTGATGCGGATACAGGTGAGAAAAAAGAAGTGCAGAAATTCGATGATGTAACAAAAGGCTGGGACAAAGAAGAAATCAGCCTGAATGAGTTTGTCGGCAAAAAAGTGCAAGTTGAGTTTAACTATGTGACAGACGTTGCTTTCGTATTGGACGGCTTCTATCTCGATAACTTTGAAGTAGAGGCAGATGGACAAGTCATCTTCGCGGATGATGCAGAGGGTGAGAAGAAGTTCAAATTGGATGGCTTCGTCCACTTCGATGGAAAAGGTAAAATGTACGATTCGTACTACCTGGTTGAACTGCGCTCTCACGAAGGAATTGACGCTGGACTGAAGTACTTCCGCCGCAACGACTCCTTCTTCACGTATGATCCAGGTATGGTGATCTGGTACTTTGATGGTCGCTACGAAAGAACACGTGATAACAATACGAGCCAGCATCCAGGCTATGGCTTGCTCGGTGTAGTAGATGCCCATCAGGAAGTACGTTACTGGAACAATGATGAGGGTAACAAAAGCGCAATTGCAGACTCTCGCTATCAAGTGAACGATGCTGCGTTTAGCCCGAACAAAACATCCGGTATGGATCTGGATTACATCTATGGAACGATGGAATACGAGCCGTTGAAAGGCGTTAAAGAGTTTGACGACAGTGATGACTACTCGATGCCGGAAGTACCGGAAGTCGGAAAAATCCTGCAGCAAATTGGTTTGCAAATCAAACTGAAAAAAGTAGACAAAAAGTTTACGGAAGCTTCGGTTGAGTTCTCCATTGATAAAAAATAATGAATAAGCCAAAAGACGCCACACAGCGCCAAGCTGATGTTTGGCGTCTTTTTTACGTTTGGTTAGGAAAATAGCGAAAAAAAAGATCGAGAAAGGCGTGAAGCACCTCAGACTTCTCGTCTTTTCGATAGGCGATACCTGCATCCAGGCGAATGGCCACATCGGAAAGCTCGCGAAATACAACAGACTTTTCATGAAAAGGCATCAATGGCCCCAAGGATACGCCCATTCCAGTTGAAACTAGCTGGATGACTGTCTGTAAATCATGGGTTTCTACTGTAATGTTTGGGGAAAAGCCCGCTTGCTGACAAATTTTTGTCACCGTATCATAAAAACCCGGCCCTATTATCCGAGGGGTAATGATAAAAGACTCGTAAGCCAAATCCGCGATGTGCAGCGGCTGTGTGTCTTGAGCCAATGGGTGCTCCTTCGGCAAAATAGCACCGATAACAGGGCGAAAATACGGTTTCACAATCAATTGCTCACTATTTACGGGAGGGGTAAGAAAGCCGACATCAATCTTTTTCTCGAGTAGCGCATTGACTTGTGCGGTCGTTCCCATTAACTGCATGCTCAGGCTAACAAGCGGATACTTTTTTCGATAGGCACGGACAATGGGCAAAAGATGATGGGCGGTCCCCGTGAAGCCAATCAAGAGCTTTCCTTGCTCGGCTCGTGCCGCCATACGTGCACTATCGCAGGCATCTTCGACCAGGTCGAGGAGCTGGTAGGCCTTTTCAAGAAAGGCCTTGCCTGCACTCGTCAATTCAACATGTCTGTTTGTTCGATAAAACAGGCGAACACCTATTTCATCCTCCAACTGCTGGATTTGTCGACTCAAAGGTGGCTGCGCAATATGCAAGCGCACAGCAGCCCGACTGAAGCTAAGCTCCTCTGCCAACGCAACGAAGTAGCGGATATGTCTGAGTTCCACGAGATCGCCTCTTCATTCAAATGATACTTTGTAGGTATTATTATACCTTTTTATAAATATTTCCGCATTTGGAAGCCCTTTTTTATACTAAGCGTGTAACGAGACAGAAGGAGGGCATTGCATTGAAGAACCAAATACGTGTAGCAAGTATCCGAGAGTGGATGGACGAAAAGGGAATGGCGGCAATGCTGTTAGCGAGTCCGAACAATCAGTTCTATGTGAGCAACTACAAAGCGATCATTTACTCACGTCCGCTTTTTTATGTGCTGGGAAAATCAGAGACGGCCTTTATCGTGCCAGGTTTGGAGGAGAAGCATGCACGCAGTTTAGCATCAGTCGATCAGCTTTTTGTGTATTATGAGCATCCGGAAATGGCACATAAAGGGACAGAACCAGTGGATCTATTGATGAGCTATCTGGGGAAGCCAGAAGCGGGGGCAAAGCTAGGTATAGAATTCAATACGATTCCGATCAAGCTGGCTAAGGCATTGGAGGCAGCTGGATGGGAATTGGTGGATGTCGCTTCTGAAATGCTTCAGCGACGAACGATAAAAGATGAGACAGAGCTACACTGGATGAGATATGCTGGAAAATTGGTCAGTAATGCGGTACGGGCTTCTCTGTCAGCGGTTCAACCAGGGGTATCCGAGTTGGAGGTGGACGATCGGGGGAGAAAGGCCTTGTTGCTTGAAGCAGCTGAGCAGTACCCGAAAGCTAATGTTTTTTTGAATGCTATCACACCTTCAGGGCTGGAACGTTCTTGATGCCGCATGTTTTTTCCGGCATGCGCAAGCTCGAAAAAGGTGATATTCTCATCCACACGCATCATGTATTATTCCAAGGATATATCGCGGAATGTGAGCGCACTTGCTTTGTACAGGAAGCGAGTGAACGGCAAAGGGCAGCATTTGGCGTGATGCAAAGGGCGCAGCAGGCTGCACTTGATGTAATCAAGGCGGGCGTTCCCATGTGTGAAGTAGACCGTGCAGCACGCAGCATCATACAAGAGGCAGGCTTTGGCGATTTCGCCATACACCGCTCAGGACATAGTATCGGACTCGATATTCACGAGCCACCATTCTTCCGGTTTGATGAAGAAGCTCTCCTTGAGGAAGGAATGGTTTTCACTGTAGAGCCAGGTTTTTACGTACCGGGTCTTGGCGGTTTCCGCCATTCGGATACAGTGATTGTTACTCGTGATGGTTATGAACTCATAACGGATGTCCCACGCGATTTGGATAGTATGATTTTGTAAAATAAATTTTTTTACGACAGGCCGCTGAGCACAGACTTGGCGGTCTGTTTTTGCTGGTCTAAGCTCGGCTACATCGAAATAGGCTATAACAATGAACGACAAGCTGCCCGATCTGATTGCGCGGAAGAAAGGCAACCTTTTGTACAGGCATAGGTATCGCGCCCGGCAGCAAGGGGGGATCAATCATGCTGCATATTGTTGCCTGCATTAAGCAGGTGCCGGACACCAAAATCATCAAGATGAATCCGAAGACGAATACGATGGATCGCGCAAGTGCGCCAGCTATTCTCAACCCGTATGATGCACATGCGGTGGAGGAAGCCGTTCGTTTGAAAAATCGATACGGGGGTGTGGTCTCCGTCGTCACCATGGGACCGCCGCCAGCGGTGAAGGCTATTCGGAAATGTATCGAGATCGGAGCAGACGCAGGCTATCTGGTAACGGATCGTGCATTTGCCGGAGCAGACACATTGGCAACTAGCTATGCCATTACCAAAGCCATTGAGAAGATTGCAGAAAGCCAGCCAGTCGACCTCGTCATTTGCGGGAAGATGACCATCGACGGAGATACGGGACAAGTCGGACCGGGTGTCGCCAGAAGGTTGGATATTCCGCCGCTTACGTGTGTGAAAAAAGTAGTGGAAATAAACAAAGAACAAGGTTACGCCATCGTGCATCGAAAGCTGGAGGATGGTTATGAAATCATTCAGTCGACCTTGCCTTGTTTGTTTTCCGTGGAGAAGGAGATTAACGAGGTACCTTATTCTCCGCTGCCCAACATGCTTCGAGCTGCTAGATATAATCCTGTTGTCTGGTCCGTCGATGACTTGGGGGATATCGATCGGACGCAATTAGGTCTGAAGGGCTCTCCTACCATCGTTGCAAAAGTTTGGCCCCCAGAGAAACCAAAGGGTGGCGAAATACTCGAAGGAAGCGCCAGTGAGCAAATCGCACGCTTGATGGAAATTTTGCACGATAAACAGCGACTGTTTCGGGTGAAGGAGGAGCAGATATGAATCTGGATGATTTTCGTGGCATCTGGGTGTTTTTAGAGGTGAGTGACGGCTGTATCGCCCCTGTATCACTCGAGTTGCTGGGGGCGGGAAGACAAATGGCTGACAAGCGAGACGTGCCGCTTGCTGGCTTATTAATTGGAGATGGAATCAAGGAATTGGCCCACACGGCGTTTCCATACGGTGCGGACCAAGTATATGTATACGATCACAAGATTTTTCATGACTACCGAACAGAGTCCTACATGCGAGCTGTTATCGAATGCGTTCAAAAGCACAAGCCGGAAATCATCTTGTACGGTGCGACTTCAACCGGAAAGGATTTGGCGAGCGCTGTCGCAACGGACTTAGAGACAGGGCTGACCGCTGACACGACCATGCTCGATGTGAACGCGGAGACAGGCTTATTGGAGGCAAGCCGCCCAGCGTTTGGCGGTAACATTATGGCAACCATTTTGTGCAAAAAACATCGACCGCAAATGGCGACTGTTCGTCCAAAAGTCATGAAAGCGCTAGAGCCAGACGAGTCACGTACAGGAGAGATCATAGAAGAAAGCATGGAGCTGTGTGAAGAAGACATTCGCACAAAAGTGCTGAAAATCGTCCGCGAGACGAAGGAAAAGGTGCGGCTGGATGAGGCTGATGTGATCGTCGCTGGTGGCAAGGGACTCGGAAGCAAGGAAGGCTTTGCACTTATTCATCGCTTTGCAGAACGAATCGGGGCAACCGTTGGTGCAAGCAGAGATGCGGTGGAAGCAGGCTGGATCGGTCATGAACATCAGGTAGGGCAGACGGGAGTGACTGTCACGCCCAAAATTTACTTTGCCATCGGCATATCGGGAGCTATCCAGCATTTGGTTGGCATGCGCAACTCGGGATTGATCATTGCCATCAATAAAGATCCGAATGCACTCATCTTCCAGTCTTGTCACTACGGCATTGTCGGTGATGCTTTTGAAATTGTGCCATTGCTCATTGAAGCATTCCAAAAGGAGCCGGACAAGGAGGTAACGTATGGCTGAGAAATTTGATGTAATCATTGTCGGAGCAGGCCCGGCTGGAACTGCTTGTGCGTATACGCTTGCCAAAGCGGGTGTAAATGTACTGTTGATGGAGCGCGGGGAATATCCGGGTTCCAAAAACGTCATGGGAGGTGTATTGTATCGCAAAACGATGGAAGACATCATCCCCGAATTTTACAAGGAGGCGCCTGTTGAACGTCCGATCGTTGAACAGCGGTTCATGATGCTCGACAAGGAATCAGCTATCAATTTTAGTTATAAAGGCATGGAATGGGCCCAGGAACCCTATAACAATTTCACAGTGCTGCGGGCGAAATTTGACCAATGGTTTGCAGATAAAGCCGTGCAGCAAGGAGCACTTTTGCTCAATGAGACCGTCGCTTTGCAGTGCATTGTTGAAAATGGCAAGGTAGTCGGTGTCAAAACAGATCGACCGGATGGGGACCTATACGCAGATGTCGTCGTCCTGGCAGACGGCGTCAACTCTTTGCTGGCGAAATCGTTAGGTTTCCACAAAGAGTTTCGCCCAGATGAAGTAGCGCTCGCTGTCATGGAAGTGCTGAAGCTGGATCGCAAAATAATCGAGGATCGCTTTAACTTAGAGGGCGATCACGGTTGTACGATTGAAATTTTCGGTGATTCGACGAAAGGGATTTTGGGGACGGCATGGTTGTATACGAATAAAGACAGCTTGAACATTGGAGTAGGAACGATGCTGTCAGGTCTGATCAAAAACAAGATCAAGCCGTATGAGCTGTTGGACTATGTAAAGAATCACCCGATGATTCGGCCATATATCCAAGGCTGTGAGCAGCAGGAATACTTGGCGCACCTGATTCCCGAAGGGGGATATCGTTCCATTCCCAAAGTTGTCGGCAATGGTGTACTTGTCGTAGGAGATGCAGCCCAGCTCGTCAATGCAATCCATCGAGAGGGATCGAATATGGCAATGGCATCTGGTGTCATGGCGGCGGAAACGATCCTGGCGGCAAAAGAAGCAGGGGACTATTCCGAAAAAATGCTCGACGGATATCGAATCAATCTGTTGAATAGCTTTGTCGGTCAAGATTTGAAAAAGTACAAGGACGCAACGCATCACTTTGAAAAATTCCCGCAGTATATCGAACAGTATATTCCGATGATGAACAAAGCGGCGAGTCAAATGTTCACGGTTGATGGCAGCTCGAAATGGAGTAAGCAGAAGAAAATCTGGAGCGACCTCGGCTCTGCGAAGGACAAATGGAAAATGGCGCGTGACTTGATGAATGCGTGGAGGGTGATGAAGTGATGCAGGATCTACCGAAGGGCCAGTCAATCGAGGAGAAACAGTACCTTGTGCGCTTCAAAGCGGATACGGAGTCACATCTGCATGTGCTCTCCGCAGATGTTTGTGCGACGCAATGCCCTGATAAGCTCTGTACGATCTTTTGTCCTGCGGAAGTATACAAATGGGAAGAAGTGCGGATGCACGTCGGTTATGAAGGGTGTCACGAGTGTGGGAGCTGCCGCATTGGTTGTCCGTACGAAAATATCAAATGGGTGTATCCGAAGGGTGGACACGGAATCATCTTTAGACTCGGGTAATGGGCGGCGATGAGCGGTGATACAAGTAGGCGATCTGGTCGTATATGTAAAGGATGGCGCAAAGGGAGTCGTCATTCATATTGAGGAGGACCGCTTCCAAGTAAAGTGGGAAGATGATTTTGTCAGCTGGGAGAAAAGGGAATGGTTGCTGCCCAGTTCAATGGAATATGGCGATCTTCAAAAACAGAAAGAACAGCGGGAGTAAATTCCCACTGTTCTTTTGTTATGAGTGAATTTGACCACTAGTTACGGACTGTATAAGGATACATCCGAGCAAAAGACCCCTCAATTCGAAAACAACCGAGAACTGGTTGTGGAGAAGCGAGCGAAACGATGAGATACGCGGCCTCCGGGTAATGACAGTAAGCAATATCTTCAGGTGACGGAATGGGAGGTGCAGTAGGGTGGGAGTGATAGATCCCGACCAAATGCTCCCCGCTCAACGCCATTTTGTGGAAAACGTGTTGAATCTGCTTGGGGTCCATGGCGAAGGCGACCGGGCTTTTCAATGTATTTTCCATACGCCAAACCGTCTGTGCACTCCCATTTCTACCGGAAAGCAATCCGCATGTTTCATTTGGCTTCTTTTCCAGGGAATCTCGGATGATTTCATCCCAGACTGCACGGGTCATGGAAAAGGGGGGCTCTAAAAGATTAGCCCTGCCAACGCCTGCCGCAGCAGCCTCCGCTCGTTCTAGTCTGGACGGACGGTTGCGGTTGGACTCTGTGAACCGGACCGGATTTTGGCAATGGTGATGGCGGCATTCTCGATGGACGCTGGGCAGGATGGACTTGATGTTGTTGACGTTGCTGATACAGTGCACGCATTTGTTCAGGTGTCATGGTTTTTCCTCCCTTACTGGACTGTATTATGTTGTATTCACGATAGTTTCACATGGTAACGGCTCTCGCACATTTTCAATTTTTCAACGAAACGGGTTGAATTCGTTGCCATTTTTGGAATAGGGCATCTGCATTTTTACTGGTGTGGAAGAGAGTTGTTGCGTGGAGGGATCGGAGCTTGGCATGAATTGCGTGCTTGGCTGGAATTGGGTGTTTGGCTGGAACTGAGTGCTTGGTTGAAATTGGGTATTATGCTGGAGTTGACTGAAGGCTTTATTGGTTCGGGCTTCTTTTTGCGTGAATTCTTTGATGATTTGCTTGTATTTTTCTTCGTTGTTCTGGAGTTCTTTCACCATGCTTTTGAGTCCAGTGATCGTCTTTTTCAACACTTGCTCTTGGGTTGTAAACTGCTCAATGGTTTTTTCTTTTTCTGTTAACAGAGAGTCGTATTTTTGGGTAGTTTTCTCCAGGACTTCGTTCCATTTATTTTTTTGAAGAGAGACGTTTGCGAGCTTTTCGTCGGTTTCCTTGGCTTGTTGCTGAAAAGCTTTGATACGATCCTGTGCCTCGGTTAATTTCTGTTGTGTATCTGTTAACTCCGACTGGAGACTCTTAACGGTGTTTTGTGTTTGTTGGATTTCTTCGTCGCGTTTTTGGATGCTTTGCTGCAATTCTTGCTCATGCAGGGAATGCGATTCGGCCAGCTTTTTATAGTCAGCGACGAGTTGATTTTTCATTAGCCGAGCTGCCTCAAGCTCAAGTAGAGCTTCTGTTAATTGCTGAGAAGTCTCTTCGTGCTTTGATGTCCAACTTTGTTCGAGATCTATTGCTTTTTGCAACATCTCATGGTGGGTAGCTTCTAGCTCTTGCTCTTTCGTGTGTAAATCTTGTTTTTGCGCTTCGAGTTCTTGCTCTCGGGTGTATCTATCTTGATTCTGCACTTGTAGCTCCTGCTCGCGAGTTTGCAAATCTTGTCTCTGGACTTGGATATCCTGCTCCTGAGAGAGAAGGGCGAATTCCAGTGTATTTAGTTCTTGCTCCCGAGTAAGCAACTCCTGTTCATGATTGCGTAAGGTATCCCCTTGAGCCTGAAGCTCCTGCTCTTGGTTTTGTAGCTCTTGATCTCGCGCGTTCATTTCCTGTTTCAGCGTGAGTAACTCTTGCTCGTGGGAGTGGATTTCCTGCTCATGTGAGAGAAGCTCCTGCCCGCGAAGCTGAAGTGCTTGCTCTCGGGATTGAAGCCCTTGTTCTTGAACCTGTAGTTCTTGGCTCTGGGCCAAAAGCGTCTGCTCCTGAGAGAGGTTGGCTTGTTCCCAATCCCGAAGCCCCTGTTCATGGGTCTTGAGTTCTTGTTCTTGAACCTGCAACGCCTGTGCATGAGCTTGTAGCTCTTTTCCTTGCACCTGCAGATCTTGTTCAAAACCGTTTAGTTCTTCTTCCCGTGCTTGAAGGTCTCGCGTCTGTGCGAGAAGTTCTTGATCTCGTGCCTGAAGCCCTTGCTCGAAAGTGAGCAGATCTCGTTCTTTCGTCTGGAGGTTTTGATTCTGAGAGAGAAGCTCTTGCCCGCGCGTTTGCAGCTCTTGTTCGAGAGTGTAAAGGTCCTGCTCTCGTGCTTGAAGGTATTGCGTCTGGGTGAGAAGGTCTTGCCCCTGAGCTTTGAGACCTTGTTCGAGGATTGTTAGTTCTTGTTCTTTTGTTTGGAGATCATCTGCTTGCGTTTGTAGTTTTTGCCCTTGTACTTGGAGATCTTGCTCAAAATTGAGAAGGTTCTGCTCCCGTACGTTGAGGTCTTGCGTTTGGGAATGCAGTTCTAACGCTTTGGATGTTAGTTGTTGTTCTTGCGTCTGAAGTTCTTGCTCGAGACCGTGAAGGTCCTGTTCCCGTGCATCGAGGTCTTGCGTCAGGGAGTGAAGCTCTAACGCTTTGGAAGTGAGCTGTTGTTCTTGCGTTTGCAAGTTTTGAGCTAGGGATTGAAGTTCTTGACCTTTCGCCTGAAGTTTTTGATCAAGACCGAGCAGGTGCTGCTCACGTGTTTGGAGGTCTTGCGTCAGAGAATGCAGATCTAGCTCTTTGGATTGAAGCACTTGGTCTTTCGTCTGAAGCACTTGTTCGAGAACGTGAAGGTCTTGTTCCCGTGCATCGAGGTCTTGCGTCAGGGAATGAAGCTCTAACGCTTTGGAAGTGAGCTGTTGTTCTTGCGTTTGCAAGTTTTGAGCTAGGGATTGAAGTTCTTG
>NZ_JBEAES010000047.1:0-36516 GCF_050477165.1 Brevibacillus sp. FIR094
CAACGGACTTTGACTCCGTCATTCCTAGGTTCAAATCCTAGTACCCCAGCCATTTTGCGAGCCATTAGCTCAGTTGGTAGAGCATCTGACTTTTAATCAGAGGGTCGAAGGTTCGAGTCCTTCATGGCTCACCAGTTTTTTAAAATCATAATAGGTGCCCTTAGCTCAGCTGGATAGAGCGTTTGACTACGAATCAAAAGGTCGGGAGTTCGAATCTCTCAGGGCACGCCACTTATCGGGAAGTAGCTCAGCTTGGTAGAGTACTTGGCTTGGGACCAAGGGGTCGCAGGTTCGAATCCTGTCTTCCCGACCATTTTTTATGCGGGTGTAGTTCAATGGTAGAACTCCAGCCTTCCAAGCTGGTCGCGTGGGTTCGATTCCCATCACCCGCTCCATATGCTTACTAGAAACGAGAAACCGAAATGGTTGCTCGTTTTTTTGTGTTTTTGACAAAGCTTGTCCGACAGGTTATTTATGCAAAATCATGTCGAGTTGAGTCATTTTGCTTTCCGGGGCTACAATATAGGGGTAGAAAATGAATGAACGAAGGAAAGGGTGGCACTTCTATGAACAAAAACATGAGCATTGTTGGTGTACCGATGGATCTAGGTGCAGACCGCCGCGGAGTTGATATGGGACCTAGCGCTATCCGTTATGCAGGTGTGGTAGCACGCCTGGAAAAGATGGGTTTCAACATTGAAGACCGAGGAGATATTTTTGTAACGCGTCCTCACCACTTCACCGAGACGGATAACCATAAATACCTGGATGAAGTTGTGGAAGCCAATGAAAAGCTTGCTAATGTTGTAAGCGATATCATGACTGCTGGTCGATTCCCGCTCGTATTGGGTGGCGATCACAGTATTGCCCTTGGAACCATTGCAGGTGTGGCTAAGCACGTAAAAAACCTGGGTGTGATTTGGTTTGATGCTCATGGTGATCTGAATACGGGTGCCACTTCTCCATCGGGAAATATTCACGGTATGCCTTTGGCAGCAAGCTTGGGGTATGGGCATGAGCGTCTGACGAGCATTGGGGGATATACACCAAAGGTACAAGCAGAAAACGTGGTCATCATCGGTGCGCGTGATCTGGATCAAGGTGAGCGTGAACTGATCAAGCGTATTGGGATGAAGGTTTTCACCATGCATGAAATTGATAAATTGGGTATGGCTCGAGTCATGGATGAAGCAATCGCGCATGTGTCCAAAAACACAGATGGTGTGCATTTGAGTCTCGACTTGGATGGACTTGATCCACACGATGCTCCGGGAGTAGGGACGCCAGTAATAGGTGGTATCTCCTATCGTGAAGGGCATGTCTCATTGGAGATGCTGGCAGATGCAGATATTCTTTGTTCGGCAGAATTCGTAGAGGTTAACCCGATTCTTGACCGAGAAAACATGACAGCTCGCGTTGCAGTCGCTTTAATGAGTTCCGTTTTTGGTGATAAATTACTGTAAAATAAATGAAGATCGTCATGAAAAAAGAGAGGCTTTTGGCCCTCTTTTTTTGTTTTTCCGCATCTTTACATTGATAGGGGAAAGCTGTACATTCTAAGGATGGAGACGAAGTTTATTTAATAGTTGGTCCAGTTGTACACTTAGTGTCACTAATTCTGGAGTAATGCAGGCTTGTTTTTTGTACTGCTCGTTGAGTTCTTTTCGCAGCATCTCTATTTCGAGGAGAACGTCTTTTTTTGACAATCGTTGCACTCTCCTTTCCACCCGTGAGATAAATGAGCTATCATTACTTATATATAGAGGAAAGCAATCTGCTTATTCCTCTATTTCCCAACAAGTTATCCGCACAAACACAAGATAAAAAATGAAACCATATGCAGTATCATCCGTATATAGGATTACGGTATTGTGGGGAGGATCGCATGGATTTTGTAGAGAAACGGTTGACTCAGCGGGCAAAACGCGGAGACCGTGAAGCTTTTGCGGAGTTAATCGAGATTTATAAAGACAAGATATTTCAGCTCGCATATCGTATGGTGGGAAACCGCCAGGATGCAGAGGACATCGCGCAAGAAACATTTTTGCGTGTCTATGCCAATTTGCATTCATACGATGACAGTTATAAGTTCTCCACGTGGATCTACAGGATCGCGACCAATCTATGTATCGACCGTGGCCGGAAAAAACGACCTGACTTTTCATTGGATGAAGAAACCGAACCAGGGCAAGGCCTGGACTGGTATTCACGCCTGTCTTCTAACGAGCGAACACCGGAGGACAAAGTCGTAACGCAGGAGCTGCAGGAGACGGTGCAAGATGCTTTGTCTCACTTACAGCCCAAATATCGCTCGATTATGATCTTGCGTTATATTGAGGATTTGTCGTTGCAGGAGATCAGCGATATCGTAAAGCTTCCCATAACGACAATCAAGACGCGTATTCACCGAGGAAGGGAAGCATTACGCAGCAAGTTGCGATTGATGTGAGAAAGGAGAAAATCACGATGGAATGCCGGGATATGATTTGCCTCATCCACGAATATTTAGATGGGGACACTGATGAATTAGCCAATCTGCAATTACAAACACACATAAAGTCTTGTGTGAGTTGTCGCCAGCATATGCATGAGTTGCAGAGAGCCATCGCTTTTGTTCAAAGTGCTTCACATATTCATGTCTCTTCTGATTTTACAGCTCGTGTACTTGCGCAATTGCCTGCGCCGACAAAAGCGAATCTGTTATCAGGATGGCTTCGAAATCATCCGTTTTTGACAGCTGCAGCGGTATTTCTCTTTTTGATGACCGGCAGCGTATTCAACAGTTGGTTTGACAGGGATGACACTCTACAGGTATCCTCTGCTAATTTGGATAAATTAAAAATAGATCGTGAACGCAATGTCGTAGTTGTACCAGCAGGAACCAATATTAATGGAGACGTGGTTGTCCGCAACGGAAACGTAGATGTTCAAGGCCATGTAACAGGAAATGTTGTGGCCATTGAAGGAAAAGTGTTCGTGGCATCTACCGCCCAAGTCGTGGGAAATACCGAATCAATCGAAGCGATCGTAGATTGGATTTGGTATGAGGTGAAAAATATTGGAAATGACTTGCTTCCGATCTTGCCATAAGAGAAAATAGAGAGTACAGCTATCAGAGCACGGCAGTGGAGCCGTGCTTTTTCCGCAGGCGATAGACTGACTTCATTAGATGGAGCGAGATATGGGGGCTTCGTTATGATATCGATATCCATGGATTATGGGGATTTGCTACGGTATGCAACGGATATTTTACTCGTTACATACGTGTTCTATAAAATCATTATGCTTATTCGCGGGACGCGCGCTGTACAACTGCTGAAGGGGATTATGGTCATCGTCATCACATGGTTCCTCAGCAAATATTTTCAGCTGACGGCACTGCACGCGTTGATGAATCAAGCTTTTACATTCGGGGTTTTGGCGGTCGTCATTATCTTCCAACCGGAGTTGCGTCGAGCACTGGAGCAGCTTGGTCGAGGCAAGCTTTTTTCCCGTTCAAGCAGTACGCAGGATGATGAGGCGGTTAGCCGGTTGGTTCAAGAGGTGGGCAAATCGGTTACGTACATGGCCAAGCGTCGTATTGGTGCATTGATCGTTATTGAGAGAGAGACAGGTCTAAATGACTACGTGGAAACGGGTATTGGCATTAACGGGCGAGTCAGCTCAGAGCTGTTGATTAATATTTTCATTCCGAATACACCGTTGCATGATGGTGCAGTCATTATGCGAAAAGACATGATTATGGCTGCTGCCTGTTATCTTCCACTGTCTGAAAACAATTCCATCTCCAAGGAGTTGGGGACGCGCCATCGAGCGGCAATAGGGTTAAGTGAGGTTTCCGATGGCATTGCGATCATCGTATCCGAAGAGACTGGTCAGGTGTCCTTTGCCGCGCATGGAGCAATGAATCGCAATCTGACGGAGGCGCAACTGGCAGAGATGCTGACAGAACAGCTTCAGCCTCTGTCCAAAGGCAAATCCATGGGAAGTCGTTGGCAATGGAGGCGAAAACATGGATAAATGGTTAAACAGTCACTGGTTTGCACGTGCTGTTGCGTTGCTTTTGGCTATCATGACGTGGATGATTGTCAATCTGGAAGCAGAACAAACGACGACTCCTGAGGCAAGTCAGCCAACTTTTATTGATAGTGTCAATTTGCATGTGAGATACGATACCGACCGTTATCAAGTGGTTAAGCAGCAACGAACGGTAAAGGTCGCCTTGGAAAGCAATAATCCTTTTTATCGGCACAACTTCTTCCCAGAGGAATCGTGGGAAGTGTATGTCGATGCGACAAACCTGGGCAAAGGAACGCATCGTGTACCTGTCCAGTACAAGGGATTCCCGGATGAAGTCAAGGTAGGGATCATCCCGAATATCGTGGAAATTACCTTGGAAGAGAAAAAGACCGTTGAGCGTGAAGTTTCCGTGGAGAAATTGGGACAGGTCGCCCCTGGTTACACGGCTGGAGAGCCTATTGTGAAGCCGTTTAGAGCGCTTGTAAGGGTACCTGAAAGCCAAGTGAATAAGGTAGCAGCGGTTAAGGCTTCGGTTGACTTGGAAGGGGCTACTTCGGCAATTAAGACAACGGTTCCGCTCAAAGTCGTGGACAAGTCTGGTAACGTGATTCAAGGGGCGGATGTGGTGCCACTTACGGTAGAAGTCAACATCCCCGTAACGAGTCCGTTTGCCAAAGTGCCAATCAAATTAAACTTGACGAATGAATTACCGAATGGCTATAGTTTGGCTAGTATGGGTATGAATGTGGAAGAGGTCACGGTCTATGGACCGAAGGAAGTCATTGATGGCATCAAATCCAACACATACCCAGGCCCGGAAATCGATCTCGGCAACATTACATCAGATCGCGACATAGAGTTAAAGATACCGTTAATGGATAATATTGTGAAGGTTGAGCCGGAGTATGTGACCGTATCGCTGAAAGTCGTTCCATCAACGACCAAGCGTTTGGATAAGATTCCGATTCGCATTAGCGGGCTATCAGAAAGCATGGAAGCAAAGGTACTATCCACCGATGGCCAGGAGATGTCTACAATCGACTTCGACGTGATCGGCGCACCAGACGTGCTGAATCAGTTGAGGCATGAAGACTTGCAGGTCGTAGCAGATGTCAGCAATATGCCGGCCGGTGTATACGAAGTACCATTGAATTACATCTTCAATCAGTCGGAGTATATCAAGACTTCTGCGGGCGCACCGAAAAAGGTCACAATTCAAATCACGAACAAGCAAAGGTAGACATAAGCTGTTGTGTGCACAAGGAAGGAAATGAGGGACAATCATGGGGAAGTATTTCGGAACAGACGGTGTACGCGGTGTAGCAAATACACAACTGACACCCGAACTGGCATTTAAAATCGGACGCGTTGGCGGTTACGTTCTCACCAGACACAAGCAGGAAGGGAAACCAAAAGTGGTGATTGGGCGCGATACGCGCATTTCCGGACAAATGCTGGAAAACGCACTTTTGGCTGGACTGTTATCGGTTGGAGCAGAAGTGGTCAGATTGGGTGTTATCTCCACCTCGGGGGTAGCGTATCTCACACGTGCACTTGGTGCAGATGCGGGTGTTATGATCTCCGCCTCTCACAATCCGTTTCCGGATAACGGAATCAAGTTCTTCGGCAGCAACGGTTTTAAACTGTCCGACGAAGTGGAAGCTGAAGTAGAACAGTATTTGGACGCGGCAGAGGATACTTTGCCTCGACCAACAGGCGAACAAATCGGGACGGTTCTGGAATTCCTGGAGGGTGGACAAAAGTACCTCTCTCACTTGAAGAGTACCGTATCTGAGCGATTTGACGGTCTGAAGGTAGTCCTGGACTGTGCAAATGGTGCTGTCTCATCATTGGCAGCTCGTCTGTTTGCGGATGTGGACGCTGAAGTGATCACGATTGGTGCGAATCCGAATGGAATCAACATCAATGACCAGTGCGGTTCAACGCATCCTGAACGTCTAGTAGAAGAAGTTTTGAAGCATAAAGCTGACTTGGGTCTTTCCTTTGATGGGGACGCGGATCGCTGCATTGCAGTAGATAATAATGGTGAAATCATTGACGGCGACTATATTATGGCGATCTGTGCACGAGCACTCAAGGCAAAAGGAAAGCTCAACAACAATACAGTTGTCACGACCGTAATGGCCAACATGGGCTTCTTCAAAGGGATGGAGGAGTGCTCCATCAATACGACGAAGACTGCTGTAGGGGATCGCTACGTAGTAGAAGAGATGCTGCGCGGTGGCTATAATCTCGGTGGCGAACAATCCGGTCATATCGTCTTCCTGGACTACAATACGACAGGAGACGGTCTGTTAACGGGTCTGCAGCTCTTGAACATCATCAAGGAGTCTGGTAAGCCTTTGTCCGAGCTCAAACAAGTGATGGTCAAGTATCCGCAGCTTCTGATCAATGTCCGTGTAGAGGACAAGTCAAAGCTGAATGGCAATGAAGCGATTGCACAGGTGATTCGTGAAGTGGAAGAAGATTTGGCTGGCAATGGTCGCGTTCTGGTTCGTCCGTCCGGAACAGAGCCAATCGTACGTGTCATGGCAGAAGGTCCAGATGCGTCTCAGTTGGAAGGGCTCGTAAATCGGATCGTTGACGTGGTCAAACAAGAACTGGTGTAAAATTAGTGTAAAAAGTTGCAGGGAGCGGTTTCGACACCGCTCCCTTTTGCATACAACTAAAATACGACGACGAGATATTGTCGCTCTCCACAATCTGTGGTACAGTGTTCATGTGCGCTAGCACCAAGAAAGAAAAAAATGGGAGGGATTGTGCAAAAAAGAACAAGCACCGTAAATCAAATGCATACCATTGGAAAGCGCCAGCACTGAGGCTGCCCGACATGGAGCCCAGTGGACGAGGTGGAGGTTTATCGAAGGATTCGGCGGATACCTCCCGGCAGCAGTATCACTGCCGCAGAGCGCAGGGACAAAACATCAGGGTGATCTGATGGACAAAACCTTGCGTGTGATACGTTTTTTACCATTGCCGAAATAGATGAAACAGAATGATCATATAAAAAACATGGAATGGCGGGGGACTCACCCTCGTACCATTGTTCGGGTCGAAGTCCCTCGCCAAATTGGAAGGGGACCATACACTTATGTGCGGAATCGTTGGATATATTGGAAATAAACAAGCGCAAGACATCGTGATCGGAGGACTTCGCAAGCTGGAGTATCGCGGCTATGATTCAGCAGGGGTCGCTGTCGTGAATGCAAACGGATTGGAGTACTCAAAAGCTCAGGGTCGCCTGGCTGTTCTCGAAGGTCGTTTGGAGTCGAATCCATTGGCTGGTTCTATGGGAATCGGGCATACACGTTGGGCGACACACGGAAAACCGTCTGACGAGAACTCCCACCCACATACAGACGAGAAATCAGCTTTTGCAGTCGTTCACAACGGGATTATCGAAAACTTCCTGCCATTGAAAGAAGAGCTGCTGGAAAAAGGCTACACGTTCACTTCTGAGACAGATACCGAGGTTATCGCTCACTTGCTCGCTGACATGTACGATGGCGATATCGTTTCTACAGCGCGTCGTGCTGTTCAACGCATGCGTGGTGCCTATGCATTGGGAATCATGACGGAGCACGAGCCAGATAAGCTGGTAGCGATTCGTTTGGCTAGCCCATTGGTAGTTGGTGTGGGTCAAGGCGAGAGCTTTATCGGTTCGGATATCCCGGCTATTTTGGAGCATACACGTGACGTGTACATTTTGAACGAAGGCGAAATGGCTGTGTTGACTCGCGATGGTGTGGAACTGATGAACGCAGAGACCGGCGAGAAAATCGCGCGGGAACTGTTCCATGTCGAGTGGGATCTGGTACAAGCGGAAAAAGGCGGATATGATTCCTTCATGCTCAAGGAAATGCACGAGCAGCCTCAAGCTGTTCGCGATACCATGGGTGCCCGCATTGACGAGGACAACAAGCGAGTGATTTTGCCTGAGCTGAAAATGAGCGATGCGGAACTGGCGACATACGATCGCATCTACATCGTGGCATGCGGTACTTCCATGCACGCAGGACTCGTCGGTAAGGATGTTATCGAAAAATGGACTCGCGTACCTGTAGAGGTAGCAGTCGCTTCCGAGTTCCGTTACCGTGATCCGATCTACACAGACAAGACACTGATGATCGTCATCAGCCAATCTGGTGAGACAGCGGACACGCTGGCTGCGCTGCGTGAGGCGAAGAAGAGCAACGTGAAGGTATTGGCTATCACCAATGTGGTAGGCAGTTCTGTAGCTCGTGAAGCTGACGAAGTGATCTTTACGTGGGCGGGTCCAGAAGTAGCGGTAGCATCTACGAAAGCATACACCTCCCAAGTCGTTGCCCTGTACTTGTTCAGCCTGTATTTGGCTCAAGTAAAAGGCACCATGGCGGCTGCTGAGGTTGCTGAAGTCGTTGAGCACCTGAGTGAGATTCCTGGCAAAATCGCTTCCATGCTGAATGACGATGATCAAATTCGTCGCTTTGCGGAGGGCACAAAAGAGGTAAGCAGCCTGTTCTTCATCGGCCGCAGCCTCGATTATGCGGTATCGCTGGAAGGCTCTCTGAAGCTGAAAGAAATCTCCTATATTCACTCCGAGGCGTATCCAGCTGGTGAGTTGAAGCACGGTACACTTGCGCTGATTGAAGATAATGTTCCAGTTGTAGCTTTGGCTACGCAACCAGACATCTACGAAAAAACGGTAAGCAACATCGTGGAAGTAAAAGCTCGCGGCGCTCATGTACTGGGCTTTGCGACTGAAGGCAACCACGACCTGGCGAAGAGTGTGGATGAGGTCATTTACATGCCAGCCACTCTGCCAATGCTCACACCGATTCTGACCGTCATTCCATTGCAATTGCTTGCTTACTACGCTTCTGTCGCTCGTGGCCTTGACGTGGATAAACCACGGAACTTGGCGAAGAGTGTGACGGTTGAGTAGGGGTGAAGGGAATAAGAACATCTTTTGTCAAAAGAAAATAAAGTATTAGACTGAAAAATAAAGTATTAGACTGGGAAAATAAAGTTGTAGACTGAGAAAATAAAGTATTAGACTCACATTTCTGGCCATACTTCTACTAGGAGCTCTTCTACTGTCTACAGAATCGACATCCAGAATAACAACATGACTCCATTTGGGCTGCCTTCAGGTAGCCCTATTTTTTATGTTCTTGGAGGTGACATCATGGCAAAACGAAAACGCGAGATCACGGAAGCAAAGATTGAACGATTCATTAAAGAAGGAAGAGGCCAAGGGACAGGAAAGGAATACCTTCCCTGGCTTAGAATTCAAGACGTTCCCTCGGAAGGCAGAGTAACTCGTGGAGTTGGCTGGACGACTGGCCGAAGACATGAGTTACTTTCTGATATCGAACGCGATTATTGCTATCTGCTGGATTATTCCGATGATGTATCGGATATCCGCGAGCAGTTCCCCCTTCTTCCACTCGAAGAAACTTTGTTAATTGCAGAAAAAGTAGGCGTTGAGCATCCAACAGATCCTAAAACCGGAATCCCGATTGTGATGACAACGGACTTCATGATTACGTTCAAAGATAAAAACTATGCTAGAACGGTAAAGCCTGCCTCTCAAATTGAAAATGAGCGTACGATTGAAAAATTCGAAATTGAGAGGTTGTACTGGGAATCGCGACATGTCGATTGGGGAATGATCACGGATCAAGACTTGCCTGAAGTATTGATTCGAAATATCGAATGGGTTCACAAAGAGTATCATAACGATGATATTTCCGAGTTAGGCGTATATACAGTTCAGAATTTGCAGCGAATACTGGCATCTCGTTTGCAAGATGGAGAAACAATTGCTAGAGCCTGCTTATCTTGCGATGAACAACTAGGGCTGGAAGTAGGCACATCATTGGCGATGTTTCGTCACTTTATTGCTCGTAAGATATGGTCGGTCAATATGAATGAAAGAATTCAGCCAACGCTTGCAGCGAAGGACTTCATTGTTAACGTACAGGTCGAAAAGCTTGCGAAAGGCGGGTAAAAATCTTGCAAACTCTATGTGAGAATATGGTTGTTGAGTGGAGCCTGTCTGACTCTGAGAATCGTCTTATCGAACGTATATTATGGATCTCTCCCTCAAGAGATTTGCTCTTTAGCATTGCGATGCAAGATGACAAAGCATTTCCAGTCATGAAGACTTACACTGAGTATACAGTCGGTTTTGAGTCCAATCTTTGTAGACAAATTGAATGGATCAACGACAGCATCCCTTTATTGGATTCAGGAATTGATAGCGAGCATCTGTCTTTGCGAGATAAATCATGGGACGCAATCAAAGAAATTGTTGTGGACGAACCGGCGTGCTTCGATAAAGGGTTTCGAGGAGCGCGAATTCGAGAAGCACAAGAACGGACAGGTCTACATAAGAGCACCCTTTACCGTTATTTGCGTAGATATTGGCAAGGTGGGAAGATGAAAAACGCCCTTTTGCCCCACTTCAATAATTGCGGGAGTTTCGGAAATGACAGGGAACCAAAGGAGATAAAGCGTGGTCGTCCGAGAAAGTTTGAAGACGCGCCTGTAGGCATTAATATCGACGAGGAAACCAAGCAGTTACTTCGTTCCGGCATCCGATTGTTTTATAACAACAAGGATAAAGCGCCGCTAAAGCATGCCTATCAGAAAACACTCGAAAAATTTTTTGCATCTGGGTTCAGACAAAGCGGGAATGCTCTTGTGCCCATTCTTCCTCCACCTGAGAAGTTGCCTACATTTGGGCAATACAAGTACTGGTTCAAGAAAGAAATGGACTTGGAGGATACGCTAAAAAGCCGACATGGAAATAAAAGATTCGCGTTAGACTATCGTCCGATTCTCGGAAGCTCCACCTATGAGAGCTTTGGTCCCGGCTCCCGGTTTCAGGTCGACGCAACTGTTGCTGACGTTTACTTGGTTAGTGAGTATCGGCGAGAATGGATTATTGGCCGTCCAATTATCTACATCGTTATCGATGTATTCAGCCGATACATTGTCGGCATTTATATTGGATTAGAAGGTCCTAGCTGGATTGGTGCCATGATGGCACTTGCCAATACGACGACCAATAAGGTTCGATTTTGCGCGCAATATGGGATCCCTATTGAGCCTGAGGAGTGGGTAAGCAGCCATTTGCCTCAAAAACTGACGGCGGACCGGGGAGAGCTTGAAGGTAATAAGCCGAGTCATCTTATAGATGTACTGGGTGTGGATGTAGAGAACGCTCCACCTTATCGAGCAGACTGGAAGGGAATCGTAGAGCAGCAATTCCGCTTAACCAACCTGAGAAGCATCCGATTCATTCCGGGAGCTATCAAAGAGCGATTTCGCGAACGTGGCGAAAGAGATTATCGCTTGGATGCGAAGTTGACCCTCCGCGAGTTCACTAAAATCATGATCCAAAATGTTTTGTATCACAATAATCATCATCATATGCTCTGGTATGACCGTAATGAATTCATGGTTGCAGAAGATGTAACACCAATACCGAGAGAGTTGTGGCGTTGGGGAATCATTAATCGGAATGGCCGACTCAAGAAACAGCCTGAGCATATCGTGAAGTTGAATTTGATGCTGCAAGGAGAAGCTACAGTAACCTCTGCGGGGATTCAATTCAAGGGTATGCATTACGGATGCGATCTTGCGATGCGAGAGCAATGGTTCGTTAAGGCGCGTGCGGGTAAAACGTGGCGAGTTAAGGTGTGCTATGACCCTCGCTCGACGAATGAAATTTATCTGTGGATGGATATTGGTCATCAGTTTGAGATATGTACGCTTCTTGAACGCGAAGAGCGATATCAAAATAAGAGGTTCGAGGAAGTCGAAGATTTACTGGAAATCGAACGATATCAAGGACGACATCAAGAAACGAGCAATATGTATTCCAAAGTAGAGCTCGACGCCCAGCGAGAAGCTATTGTGAAAGAGGCAACCCAGAAGACGAACGAGGCCATTAAGCACAGCGAGGAAAGCAATAATCAGCGCGTTAAGGGCTCAAGACAACGCCGTACGAACGAGAAACTATTAAATCGAGAACAAGAAGCGTTTCAGTTATCTGAGAAGGCTCCATCTACGGAGCGTCCAAGCGATAATGTGGTCCCCTTGAAACGTGATAATCACAACGAGATGAAACAATCGTATATTCCGCCAGCGGATAAGCTATCGAAAATCAAAGCTTTTTTGAATGAAGAAGGTGATGACGAGTGAGGGAATTCGATATTCCGTTATTTCATTTCAGCCGCGGCGAATTTGTAGAAGCCGATTATCAAGATCCCCTGTTGGAGGACTATCGTGGTAATCCACTCTTAGAAGCCTTGCCAGCGATTTGGGACGATAAGACGGTCGTGAACAAACTGGCCTCCAAACCGATTTTCCAAGTATCCGAGCGAGATCTACCTGTCCACCTTCGACTTCATTGTGTTCAACGCATTTCTCGAGATTTTTTCCGGCCTTTATCCAGACATTTGGAATTGCAGAGTAGCATCTCCAGGTTGATTAGAGACGGTTATGTAGGGCGTAACCCACTTACCCCCAACTATGCATTCAGGGCTCGTAAAGACGCCTATGAACTCATTATGCAAGGCAACACAAGTGGGTATCCGGTGAATACACCCACTTCGGCCGGGTTCGCTTTAGTTGGAATATCCGGCATCGGCAAATCTAGCAGTTTGCTTCGCATTCTGCAGATGTATCCGCAAGTGATTTTGCATCGCAAATATCAAGGCCAAGATATGCCTGCACCGTATCAAATCGTATGGTTGAAGATGGATTGTCCTCATGACGGCTCGATTAGAGGACTATGCCTGAACTTCCTTCTAGCGGTAGATAGCTTAGTCGGAACCAAGTATTACAAGAAAAACGCGACAAAGAATCCGGACGAATTGCTCCCTTTAATGGCTCAAGCCGCCGCCGTGCACTGCCTGGGAGTGCTTGTCATTGATGAAATTCAGAACCTGCAAGAGGCCAAGGATGATCGAGCGGCACAAATGCTTAACTTCTTCGTTCAATTGGTTAACACCATTGGATTGCCGGTCATTCTGGTTGGAACGTATAAGGCTCTTCCTGCACTTAACGGAGAATTCAGGAATGCCCGGCGTAATAGTGGTCAGGGAGACGCCACATGGCACCACTTCAAGAAAGACGACGAATGGACGTGGCTGCTGCAAGGGCTGTGGAAATATCAATGGACGAACAACAAAGTGGATTTAGACCAAACCTTCATCGATGTCATGTATGACGAGTCTCAAGGAATATCAGACATCGCGATTAAGTTGTTCATGTTAACCCAATGGAGAGCACTTGATAAAGAAATTGATCATATTACACCGGAATTAATCCGTTCTGTTGCGAAGGATCGATTGACCCTCATTCGACCGGCTTTAGAAGCTTTGCGTTCAGGGAAGAAGAAACAAATTCAGAAGTTTGCCGACATCTACGACAGCGTGTCCATCGATGATTACTTGGACCGAATTGAAGCTGAACAACGGCAGGCCGAACGATTGGAAGTTATCCGTACAGAGCTTGGTTTCGATGTGACCGAGCAAACGGTTACCGAATTAAGCGCATGGCTTATTGATGCTGGAGTAGACCAAGGAATAGCGCTTAAGTCAGCGCAAGAAGTGACAAAAGCCCATTTGCACGAGTTGGATCATGTAGATTTACATAAAGAAGCACTGAAGCATGCGTTGGCTTTCCAGAAGAAAAATCCGATACCTGACAAGTCATCTGAGCTGCGCCAAAGAAGGAATCCGAAAATTGTGCCCTCAGAACCAGCTGATTTACGCGTGATCGTATCCCATGGAAAGAAGAAAAAGATAGCTGCTTACGAATCGCTTAAGATTGCGGGATACATAAAAGATCCCTTAGAATTTCTCGGTTAAAGGTCGTGAGCAAATGATACAAGGTTGTGTGCTTCCAATTCCGTATCCGGATGAACTCCTCTATAGTGTCATAACTCGATATCACTTACGAACCAACAATGAGAGTCCAAAATGGACTTTCAGAGAAATATACGAGACTGATAACGTAATTCCCACAATCGACCTTCCCAGTCATCTTGAAGCATTATCGAAAAGTAGCGAATTACAAGGGATGAGTGCCGATGTTTGGATCGATCGCCACACCTTTTTCCTGTATTACGCTCCTTTTCTACCGAGAGAACGTGCTAATCGAGTAAGAACTTTAATGAAAAGCTCGGATGGATCGGGTATCCATGCTCTGGTAGGTATTACTGCAAGCACGATTGATAGAACGAATCGTTTGCGCTTTTGTCCTTCGTGTTACGAGCAAGATATTCAAAGGTATGGTGAACCCTACTGGCATCGAGTTCATCAATTACCTGGCGTATATCTTTGTCATGTGCATCAAAGGATTTTACATGAAATCACGGCACCATTGTCTGATCGGCATGGGCTAACTGTTCTGCCGATTTCCAGACATATGTTTCGTTCGGCACCAATCATTGAATCTTTACCTGATAAATTAATCGATCGCCTAATGGGTATTGCAGATGATATTCAGATGCTCGTCCAATTGGACGAGCCGCCAGCTTTATATGATTCACGGCAGAAAATCCTTCCTAGATTAGCAGAGCAGGGATTCGTGACAGCGGGAGAGCATATTCGACAACAAAAACTGGAAGAACAGCTTGTCCGTTTTTATAGCCCCGAGCTATTAGAATTGCTCGAGAGTAATCTGACGGATAGGGACTACTCTTGGTTGGCGCTATCAACAAGAAAAGTGCGTTGGGCCATTCATCCTTTGCGGCAACTACTTCTTATCCGCTATTTGTATGGTTCATTTGGCGATTTCCTAAATTGTTCGAAAGATTATGACGGGCCATTTGGTATTGGCCCTTGGCCATGTCTCAATAAAGCAGCTGAACACTATGAAAAGCTTGTTGTAACGCAATGTAACATTACTCGTTGCTCTGATACTGGACGCCCTGTCGGGACCTTCATGTGTTCGTGCGGCTTCTCCTATTCTCGGAGAGGGCCAGATCAATTGGAAAAAGATAAGTTTCATCGAGGACGCATTAAGTCGTTCGGGCCCGTATGGGTAGGCAAACTTGAACAATGTATTCAAGAGGGGTTATCCTACCGTGCCGTCGCTAAAATTCTTGGGGTAGACACGAATATCGTGATTAAATATGCCCACACCGATATAGTTGAAACTGCTAAACAGCCGCATGAAAGGAGATCCCAAAAGGCCAGAAGGAATCTTTCCTCGCCCGTTTCAAGGAATGCACCCAAGATACGCGTTGATTGGGAAAAGCGCGATTTGGAGCTAAGCTGGGAGGTTGAATCGGCATGCAAATCTATTTTATCCGATCTCAACTCCAAGCCTATTCGGATTTCGATTGCTTTAATCGGCAAACGTATTGGCAAGTTAAGTTGGCTTGAGAAACACGGCGATAAGCTTCCAGTAACAATGCGGACCATGTCAACCTATTTGGAATCGGTAACTCAGTTTCAGAAGCGCAGAGTACGCTGGGCAGCAGAACAACTGACAGGTGAATGGCCATTGAAACGGTGGAAAATTGAGAAACTTGCAGGGCTAAGGCCGAATTATTCGCAAGAAGTATCCGATGAAATAGATCGTTGTATCGGTCAAAGCAGATTTATGTACACAGTCATATCTTCAGAGGGGACGTCTTCATGGTTGCACTGAAACTGAAATCTTGGCCATTTCCGGAGAACCAGGAGGCAAAGTTAGTTTGGTTTGGCTCTCCGTTTATGGATTACAAGGGGAACTGGCGTATTCGTGTGGCGTTCAGAACGAGTGTCTCGGGGATAAAAGTTGCATCCTACCCTTGGGGAACACTTCCTTATTTGCGCATAGGTCAAATCTATTCGAACGGAGTTTATGATCAGATCAGACCTATGAGCGGATCAGCATTCCAATTCACGATAGATTCCCTAGATCAAGGGACAGTTACAAACAGCTTTAAGCTGCCTAAGCGTCTAATCGATTTCGGTAAAAATCCAGAACTCGGGCTACAGAATATTATTCAGTATCGAACAAGTGGTCCAACGTACTGTATTCCAGTCATTGAATTAATCAGAGCCATGTTCATTAATTCGAGGTACTTGGCCTATTATTTGCTTCAACCGCATGGCTTGGATCTGCTTGTCGATAATAGTCATTCTCAGGGGAGAATACTTCATTTCGATTTGACCAGTCGAGTTCCGGCCAAATTAGCTACCGACAATAATGCACGTCATTTATCATGGATACATACAGACTCGAGGATTCGATCCCTGTGGGATTCCGTTTATCAGAACATGTTCAGTCAAGCGGTTAAGAATTCGCCGTACAATCCTACTGCAACATTTAAAAAGGGTATACCACTTGAAGTTAATCTGCCTGTGATCGGCCCAATTCAATTGCAAGTTCGAGGCGTTCAGTTTATGGATTATGTTTTGGTAAAAGAGATTCTGGCCATCGGCGGTTTTCGGCATCCGTCAGACGAGATCCTCTTCTGGCATCCTTCCAAGAAGAAGCGCGAATGGAGTTCAGGTGATAAATCCGTCAGAATCATATCCGGAGCCAAGGATAACGACTATGTTCTGAATGATCAAAGCGACAATGCTAAAGAAGATATCAATCAGGATGTCCTTGAAACTTCACCTACGATCATGAAGTTCATCAATTCTCCTGTAATTGAGACTCGTCGCCTAAATGTGAAACATTCAAATACTGGGACTGAAGTTATCGTTTCCTCGGGGCGAGGCGGCAAACATGCAGGAACAAAAGAAGTCAGTACTCAAGATACGATGGTCGGTGGCGATACCCCTCCTATCGACTTTCAAACCTTGGAGACGATCCCTGCCAATGAAGCGATGGGTCTTGAGCCGTTCTTTCAGATGATTGAGATTTTAAAGAAGTCATTTCCAGTAAGCGTAAAAATGTCGGTTATAAGGGTGCCGCCCGGCAAGCGTTTCTCTGTATGTGTTAACGGAGCCCGCAGGACTTGTGCCGTTGTTCAGGTGGCTTACGGAAACACGACATTTTACGTTGTCGAAGTGGCAAGACCCGATGATTGGTCCATATCTACGCTTATTCTACGTCCATCAGATCAAATTACATTTAGAGCGGTTGAGCAAAACATTAAGCAGCTTCTGGCCGGACTAATTCGTAAGGGCGGCCATTGGGATCAGAATGTCCTCAGCCAATGTAGTGGAATGAATATAGAAAAGCTAAAGCATTATCAGAGCGACACCATACGTGATTGGGCGTTTAGACTCGCGGGCAAATTCATGTCCTAAAGAACCGACTTGGGTCGGTTTTTTTTATTTTTAGTATTGTAATACTCAATTTGGTTATAGTATTATTTAGGTGTAACTTCCTAGTGCTAGAGGGTGATTCATTGATTGAAACGTTCTGGAATATTTGCTTGCTCCATGACATTAGCTCCCGGGATCAATTGCTTCGGGAAGCGGTCCGGGTTGTACAAACGAGAAGGATGCTGGAGCTTCAAGGAGTAGCGCATGCAACGGTCCTGGAGCCGGAAATACTGTTTCGATGGATGAAGGATTACATCGGAGAACGAGAGTTGGGACATTTTCCCGGAGATCGGGAATTATTCTATAGGTTGTACCAAGCTGGCAAGGATATGGACTTATTGGATTACGCCATGCAGACGCTTCAGCAGGATCGTGTTACGGGCGGTATTATCGTTCATTCCGGTATTATGGAACGATTCAAAATGATGTGCGAACGCAACCATTACCGAACCCTGCTCATTACGGAAACTGAGAAATATTTACGTGGACTCGTGGAAACGCAAGTTTACAAGCATTCTTTCGCGATTACATTGCTGACAGAGAGTTACGTTATCGCTAAACTGCTGAAGACCTATTTTGATCCGTATCCTAACGTTCAAGTCATTCAAGGGTCGATTTATCAACCGTTGCCTCTGACAGAGAAATTCGACGCAATCTTATCCATTCCGAACTTTGGATTGAAAATGGACGAAGGCGACGATGCGACCATTAGAGACTCGGAAGGTGTGGCAGTGAATCATTTACTCCCCCTTTTGCAGGACGGAGGAAGAATTAGCGTCACGTTCCCCGCGCGTATGATGTTTCAATCGGGAAGTATCGCGAAATGGCGAGGACAGACGAACGAGTCGTTCCCTATCCAATCCGTACATATGCTGCCAGATGGATTATTCCGGCCCTATACGTCAGTAAAGACTTACCAGATTGAATTCGGAAAATCACCTACGGACCAAGTACTTCTCGGTCAATTACAGCTTCAGAAAATGTCACTGGCAATAGAGCGAGAAATCGCGATCCATGCCGAGACTTTCGCTCAGCTCGATAACTGGCGAATTGATGTGCTGCTAGATGAAGATCAAGACACGCTGCGTTCCTTCCAGCAGGCCCCTGTCCCTAAGGTGAAGCTGCGGGATATTGCGGATATTTTCCGAGGGAAATCCATCCTGAAGCAGGATTTAAAAGCAGGAAACATCAAGGTGCTGAATATCTCCAACCTGGGAGACGGCGAGGTAAGCTTGGAACAGTTGGAGACTATTGACGAGGAAGAGCGGAAGGTTAAGCGCTATGAGATTCTTCCGGGCGATCTCGTCATGGCTTGCCGTGGTACGGTGAATAAGCTCGCCATTTTTCCGGAATCAGAGAGCATGGTCATTGCTTCTGCCAACATCATAGTCATACGGTTCAAGTCATCGATCTTAAGCGGATTTGCGAAAATATTTCTAGAAAGTCCGGTTGGAACGACGCTTATTCAGAGCTTTCAACGCGGTACAACGGTAATGAACTTGAATCCTTCTGATGTTGCAGAAATCGAAATACCACTCCTCTCTAAAGAGGAACAGATTGTTCGTCTTAATCGATATGTGGAAGAGAAGGAACGCTTCAAAGCGGCTGTTCGTAATGCAACGGCTCGTTGGGAGCAAGTGAAAAACAAGCTTTACAGTGAACTATACTGAGGGGGAACTTTAGAATGGCAACAGCGAACCTAGGGTTTGAAGAGAAATTATGGGGCATGGCCGACAAGCTGCGCGGCAGCATGGATGCTGCGGAATATAAACATGTAGTGTTGGGCCTGCTTTTCCTTAAATACGTATCGGATGCTTTTGAAGAGAAGTACACGGCCCTACAGAATGAGCCCTATGCGGATCCGGAGGATCGGGATGAATATGTTGCTGCTAACATCTTCTGGGTGCCGAAGGACGCTCGTTGGAGCAATATCAAAAACAATGCCAAGAAACCGGAGATTGGGCAGATTATCGACCAAGCGATGATCGACATCGAGAAAGAAAATCCTTCGCTCAAAGGGGTCTTGCCAAAGGATTATGCTAGACCCGCACTAGATAAAACGAGACTTGGTGAAGTCATTGACTTGTTCTCATTCAAAGTCGGCGATGAAGATAGCCGTTCCAAAGACGTGCTTGGCCGGGTTTATGAATATTTCCTTAGCAAGTTTGCCAGCGCGGAAGGTAAGAACGGCGGTGAGTTCTATACGCCTAACAGTGTCGTCCGGTTGCTGGTTGAGATGATCGAGCCGTTCAAAGGCCGGGTTTATGACCCTTGCTGTGGCTCCGGGGGAATGTTCGTTCAGAGCGAGAAGTTCGTCGAAGAACATCAAGGCAAACTTGGCGATATCGCAGTATATGGCCAAGAGTCAAACCCGACGACATGGAAGCTGTGTAAAATGAACTTGGCGATCCGTGGCCTCGACAGCAACTTGGGTGAGCATCATGCGGATACGTTCCATAACGATCTGCATAAGAACCTGAAGGCGGATTACATTCTGGCAAATCCCCCGTTCAATATCAGCGATTGGGGCGGTGCTAGGCTGACAGAAGACGCACGCTGGTCTTACGGTATTCCGCCTGCCGGAAATGCTAACTATGCTTGGATTCAACACATGGTGAATAAGCTTGCTCCGAGCGGCGTCGCCGGATTTGTTTTGGCGAATGGTTCAATGTCTACGAGCACGACAGCTGAATTCGAAATCCGGAGTAAGCTGGTCAATGCAGACTTGGTGGATTGCATCGTCACTTTACCGGGGCAGTTGTTCTATTCGACACAAATTCCGGTTTGCCTTTGGTTTATGGCTAAGAATAAAGCACCTAAAGGGCAACGTGACCGTCGTGGCGAAATCCTGTTCATCGATGCTCGCAAAATGGGACAAATGGTCGATCGCACGCATCGTGAGTTAACCTCCGAGGATATCAAGAAAATTGCGGATACTTATCATGCTTGGCGCGGTCAGTCTGAAACCGGGGCATATGAAGACACGAAAGGGTTCAGCAAAGCGGCGAAACTTGCGGAAGTGCAGGAGCACGAATATATCTTGACGCCGGGACGGTATGTTGGGATTGAAGATGTCGAGGAAGATAGCGAGCCTTTCGAGGATAAAATGGTTCGACTAACATCAGAGGTGGCGGAGCAGTTCGCCAAATCGCGCCACCTGGAAGATGAGATTCGCAAGCAGCTTGGGGGGATTGGGTTTGAGTTTTGAATGGACAGAATCATCTGTTGAAGATCTAGTGCAAATAAATCCTAGTTACAAGTTGAAGAAAGGAACAGTTTCCAAAAAGATTTCAATGGCTGACTTGGATTCTTATACTAGGAAGATTAGCGGCTTTGAAATTTGCGAATTTACTGGTGGATCGAAGTTTATAAATGGTGACACCCTTCTAGCAAGAATAACACCTTGTCTGGAAAACGGGAAAACTTCATATGTAGACATACTTGGCAATGGGGAAATTGGATTTGGTTCAACAGAGTTTATTGTATTAAAAGGGAAAGAGGGATTGTCGGACAATAAATTTGTTTACTATCTCGCGATTTCTCCTGAGTTTAGAAGCATGGCAATTAAATCTATGACTGGAACATCCGGACGACAAAGGGCACAAGTAGATGTTATAGGGAAATGGAAGTTTAAATTTCCACCAGTACAAGAACAGAAAGCGATTTCTAAAATATTATCCTGCCTGGATGAAAAGATAGAGCTCAACAACTCAATCAATAAAAACCTTGAAGAAATGGCCCAAGCCCTTTTCAAACGTTGGTTTGTGGATTTTGAGTTCCCAAATGAAAATGGAGAACCCTATAAGTCCAGCGGTGGTGAGTTTGAGCAAAGTGAGATGGGATTGATTCCTAAGGGGTGGGGAATCTTTGATTTAGGAGATTTGATAAATGTAATTGATAATAGAGGCAAGACGCCTCCATTAGCTAATGGGAAAACAGCCTATCCAATTATTGATGTTAAAGCATTATCGGGTCCAAGTAGAATCATAAATTTTGATAACTGCTTGAAATTTGTTAATCGAGATACATATGAAAGTTGGTTTAGAAATGGCCATCCAAAACCAGGTGATATTCTTTTATCTACGGTGGGAAGTTTGGCCGAAATGAAGCTCTTTTATGGGGATACGGGTTGTATTGCTCAAAATGTAGTTGCATTAAGGAGCAACCGAATATCACACTTATATATGTATCAATATTTAAAGTTTATTAAAAATGATTTGATCTCTTACAATATTGGATCGGTGCAACCGAGCATCAAGGTAACCCATTTCATTAAACACAAAGTTTTAAAGCCTCATATTGATTTAGAAAATAAATTTAATAGTTTAATGGATCAGCAGTCCAAATTGATATATAACAACATTATTCAAATAGAAAATCTTAAAAATATTCGAAATACCCTCCTCCCAAAACTCATGTCAGGAGAAATTCGAGCACCTATGAAGCAAGAATTCGTTCAGACGACTGAACTTTCAATGGCCGCAGAAAGCAAAGAAGAGTATTCCATCACTTAAACGAAGGAGGTGCATCCATGGCCTTGTATACCACATCCTACACCGAGAGCGACCTGGAGCAGGCCGCAATAGAATGGTTTGAAGAACTGAATTACAACAAAGCCTACGGCCCGGAAATTTCACCTGAAGGTGAATATCCAGAAAGGCTGCTATATCAAGACGTCATTCTGAAAGAGCGTCTTCGCGAAGCACTCATTCGGATCAACAAGCAGTTGCCTAGGGAAGCAATTGAGGAAGCGATTCGCATCATCGAAGTGCCTCGCAGCCCGAGCCTGATGATCAACAATAAAGCTTTTCAGAAAATGATCACTGACGGAATCGATGTCCAGTATCGAGCAGCAAATGGCGACTACCTGACCGAGAAAGTTTGGTTGTTCGATACTCACCCTGACCGGGTGGACAATAACGATTTTCTTGTTGTGAATCAGTTCACGGTCATTGAAAATCAGGTGGAAAAGCGTCCGGATGTGGTGGTGTTCGTTAACGGTCTTCCGATTGTGGTCCTGGAACTCAAGAGTGCTTCCAACGAAGAAGTGGGAATCAGTGAAGCTTACAATCAAGCGCAAACATACAAGAAGGCAATCCCGTCCCTCTTTACGTACAATTCCTTCTTAGTCATCAGCGATGGCGTAAATGCCAGAGTGGGTACATTGACGGCAGATGAGGAACGGTTCATGATGTGGCGCACCATTGATGGCGAAGACGTGGCCTCCTCCTCCCTGCCGCAGTTGGAAGTGTTGATCAAGGGCATGTTCGAAAAAAGCCGTCTGCTGGATCTCATCAAGCATTTTGTGTTGTTTCAGACGGATGGAGAACGTCTCTTTAAAATATTGGCGGGTTACCACCAGTATCACGCCACCAACAAGGCGATAGCTTGTACGGAAAGAGCGACGATGGAAGAAGGCGATCGGAAGATCGGGGTCATCTGGCACACGCAAGGCTCTGGGAAAAGCCTATCCATGGTCTTCTATGCCGGGAAGCTAGTCCTGACACTTGATAACCCGACGATTGTGGTTGTAACCGACCGTAACGATTTGGACGATCAGCTATATGCAACATTCAGCAAGTCGAAAGACTTGCTTCGCCAAACTCCGCAGCATGCCGAGAATCGCACTCACCTACAACAGTTGTTGGCGGTGGAGTCGGGCGGGATTATTTTCACAACGGTTCATAAGTTCTCACCTGAAGAGGGCGAATCCAAGTATCCTGTACTTACAGATCGCCGAAATGTAATTGTAATTGCTGATGAAGCACATCGCAGTCAGTACGGCTTCCAGGCAGAGATGGTCGCATCGGACGATGAGGCAAACATTAAGTATGGCTATGCGAAATATATGCGGGATGCTTTACCGAACGCTTCCTACATCGGATATACAGGAACGCCGGTTGAGTTGACCGATAAAAACACGCCAGCTGTCTTTGGTGATTACATTGATGTCTATGATATGACTCGGGCAGTGGAAGATGGAACGACCGTCAAGATTTACTATGAGAGCCGAATTGCGCGTTTGGAACTATCGAATACAGAACGCCCTGTAATCGATGAGGAGTATGAAGAAATTACGGAGTATCAGGAGGTTTCTCAGCAAGAGAAGCTGAAGTCCAGATGGGCGCGACTCGAGGCACTAGCCGGTTCGGAGAAGCGGATCAAACAGGTCGCCAAGGATATGGTCAACCACTACGAGCAGCGCAAAGGGGCCATGTATGGCAAAGCGATGATCGTAGTGATGTCGCGGCGCATTGCCATCGATCTCTATAAAGAGATTATCACGCTTCGCCCAGACTGGCACAGTGATGACGACAACGAGGGAAAAATCAAAATCGTCATGACCGGAAGTTCAAGTGATCCGGCCGAATGGCAGCCTTATATCGGGACGAAGCGACGTCGGGAGCATTTGGCCAAACGAATGAAGGATCTGAACGATCCCCTAGAGATCGTCATCGTGCGCGATATGTGGTTAACCGGGTTTGACGTACCGAGCATGAATACGATGTATATCGATAAGCCGATGAAGGGTCATAACCTGATGCAGGCCATTGCTCGCGTCAACCGGGTATTCCGTGACAAGCCGGGCGGCCTCATCGTGGACTATATCGGTATTGCGGATATGTTGAAGTCAGCGCTTCAGCAATACACGGAAAATGATCGCAAGACTGCGGGTATTGATACGGACCAAGCGGTTGATTTCATGCTGGAGCGTATCCAACTCATTCGCGAACAGTTGCACGGACATGATTTCTCGAAGTTTAAATCGGAGAAAGCCTCCGAGCGAATGAAAGCTATCGTTGAGACGGTGGACTATGTGCTTGGACTTGGTGATCAAGGCAAACGTAATTTTGTTAATTGGACGACGGAGCTGGCGAAGGCCTATGCTCTATGCGCTACGACAGAAGCTGCTGAACTGGTTAACTTGGAGATCAGCTTTTACAAGGCTGTAAAATCGGGTATCGTCAAAATCATTACGACGGAGAACAAGAAGAAAACGAGTAATGAGCTGGATACTGAATTGAACCAACTGATCTCCAAGTCGGTTATGTCGGATGAAGTAGTCGATATTCTCGAAGCAGTCGGTTTGCAGAAGCCGAACATCGCCATTTTATCGAATGAATTCTTGGAGCACGTGCGAGGGTTGAAGCAGAAAAACCTTGCGGTCGAGCTGCTGAGAAGACTCCTTCAAGGCAAGGTGAAGTCCGTTTCTCGTACGAGCATCGTTCAGTCAAAAAAATTCTCCGAAATGCTTGAGGAAGCTATTCGTAAATACAACAACCGCACCATCGAGACAACGCAGGTCATAGAAGAGTTAATCCAGATGGCTAAGGAGATGAACGCTGCCGTTAAGCGCGGCGAAGATCTTGGGCTTATCAAGGAAGAAGTAGCCTTCTACGATGCGCTGGCCTCGAATGAAACAGCGAAGGAGCTAATGGGTGATCTGGTTCTCAAGCAGATTGCTCATGAGCTAACTCAGGCCATCAAGAGTAATATCAAGGTGGACTGGACGCTTCGTGAAAATGTTCGTGCGCAAATGCGGATTACGGTTAAACGGCTTTTGAAGAAATACGGGTATCCACCTGATCTGGAGAAGATGGCGATTGATCTTGTACTGCAGCAGGCGGAATTGATGGCGCAGGCAGAGACAGAAGAAAATAAATACTAACTAACACCAGGGCGTAGCAGATTAAGTTCTATTTGCTACGTCTTTTTATTTTATTTGCAAATTGGTCCAGGAGGGAACAAGTGTCAAATAACCCAATTATTCAAGTAAAGGAACTTAAAAAGAAAGCCGAACAAAACAGACAAATGCACTTCAGTATTTGTAAGAAAGCAAATTGGATAAATAAATCATTACATGCTTTGGTACTAGTAGGGTCCTCAGCAACAGCAGTATTAACGTTTGCTGAGTATAAAACATTTCTTCCTTGGATTTCAAATCTTACAGACGGCGAATATAAGCTTATCATTGGTGTTTTTGCGGGACTTGTTTTTATTTTAACGATCTTAGAAGAATACTTTCGTTTTGGAGAAAAGGCTGCTTCTCATGAAACGATAGGCAAACAATTGACTTCGTTTATTCGTAAGGCAAGTATACTAGAAACTTACGAAGTGATATCAGAAGATGACATTGATAAATTAACGAATGAATATAATTACATTCATGAAAATGCCCCAGTCATCCCAGATCGTACATTCTTAAAAGAAAAACAACGTCTTAGAATAAAAATAGACATTAGTAAAAAGCTTGAAATTACGCCGCACATGAGCATTCCATTCTATAAATGGAAAATGAAAATTACACAGTTTTGTGGTCAGGGTAACAGGAGTGAAGATAATGGTAGTGAAGGACAAAGATAAAGACTCTTATGAGGTGCTGATTTTATTAAGTGGTGGGGTTGATTCTACATCCTTAGTTCAATATCACCTTTCAAAAGGAGAGAAAGTTGCAGCGATTTTTTTTGATTATGGTCAAGCTAGTTGTGAGCGAGAATATCAATCAGCTAGAGCAATTAGCGAACATTACGATATTCAACTACAACGGGTAAAATTGGGGTTTTCGATCAAAAATCAGGAGGGCGAGTTCTTTTGTCGAAATGCACTTTTTGTATTGGCTGCATGTAGTTTTCTTGATAGATCAGTGTCTTTCATCTCAATAGGGATTCATTCAGAAACGCCCTATTATGATTCAACCCCAGCATTTGTCGACGACGCTCAGTCAATACTTGATGGCTATTTCGGAGGAGTGATAAGGATTATAGCCCCCTTCCTTAATTACTCAAAAGAGCAACTTTATGAATATGCTTTACATGAGCAAGTACCGGTTTACTTAACATATAGCTGTGAAACGGGACAAAACGAGCCTTGTGGAAAATGTCTATCGTGTATTGATAGGAGGATGTTGGATGGGAAATCATCTAGGGAAGATTAGGTATATTAAAAAGTTTGGGAGCAGTACACCAATACTTGTTCCTTCGTTTTCAAGTAAAGGGTTCCCTCATGTAAAGGGATTACATGATTACCTAAATCAAAACCTCACAGATGCATCCCTTGTGAGTACATATGACTTACACTACGGATATTTACTTGGTGACCAAATTTATGAATCAGATATACTCTTTGTTGACAGTGGTGGTTACGAGAGAATTCGCGAACATGACGTCGCAGACATTTATGGTGATTTGCACTTTCCAAGGGAATGGAATGAGAAGCTATACGAACAAGAGGTAAGTAAATTAAAAAAGATAACAGATATTGTGCTGGTTAATTTTGATTATTGGGAATCGTTCCCTTTGGATGTACAAGTAAATCGAGCACAAGGACTTTTTGAGAAATATCCTGAATTCGCGTCGGATTTTTTATGTAAACCAATATCAAATGAAGAAGCTCTTATTAATATAGAAGACATAATTATGAAAATAAAGCTTTTTGCACCATTTGATATATTGGGATTTACAGAAAAGGAATTGGGGCACTCAGTTCTTGAAAGAGCTAATAATATATTTAGAATCAGAAATACTCTATCGAATGCTGGTTTAGATACACCAATTCATGTTTTTGGATGTTTGGATCCTTTAACGGTAACATTATTTTTCCTATGCGGAGCAGATATATTTGATGGGTTATCCTGGCTTCGTTTTTCCTTTAAGAACGGAGTTCCTTCATATTTAAACCATTATTCGATTAGTAACGGCCTCTGGCAAAGACATGAGGGTGAAGTAAAAGTAATTGGATTCTCTGAGAACTTGTATGAGTTAGTCCAACTTAAAAATAGACTGACAAAATTTTCGCAATCATCCAATTGGGACGATCTTGGGATACCAGAGAATGATCTCAATCAATTAATGCTTATTCTGACACAGTTAGGGGTTCAGAAAAGTAGTGAGTAGAGGAGGAAAACAAATGGGTGGCAGTGGTGGAGGATATAGTATTCCGGGAAAATCGCTTAGTGAATTGAAAAAAGAAAGAGAAGCTAGAGCAGAAAAAGAAAAGTTTGAAGCTGATATCAATCGATACATCAACGATTTATTTAAAGACGTAAACGATCGTGACGTGGAAGGAATAAACCGACATTTGGAAACTTTGAAGAATGCTCTAGAGAAAGATATTGATGGTTCTGTGGAGCTTAGGTTTGGCGGTTCAATAATCAAAAATACTTATGCCGATGGTTTGAGTGATGTGGATATGTTAGTTCAAATAAATAATAGTGGGTTAGCTAATGCGAAACCTGACGAGGTTTTGAAAATTTTTAGCGAGCAAGTTAAAAGACGTCTCCCGAATACGGAGGTAAAAATTGGGGAACTGGCAGTAACAGTAAAATTCACTTCAGGACATGAAATTCAGTTATTACCAAGTATAAAAACGCAAACGGGGTATCGTATAGCTCGTCCTGGTGAGAATAGATGGAGCAATGTAATAAAACCAAGTAAGTTTGCAGAGAAACTAACTGCCGTTAATCAAGCAAATGGGAATAAACTGGTACCCCTGATAAAGCTTATTAAAAAGATTAACGCAGGCTTACCCCAACATAAACAACTTTCAGGCTATCATATTGAGTCCCTTGCAATAGATGCGTTTAAAAATGTCACATCGGCAACAAAGACATACAAAGGTATGGTTGAGCATTACTGCCGCCATGCAGAAAAAGCGGTATTAAAACCTATTACTGATAGTACAGGTCAATCTATTCATGTAGATAATTACTTGGGAGAAACAAACAGCGTTGACCGCCAAAGAGCGAGTACAACTTTTAAGCAAATAATTAAACGAATTGAAAATGCGAATAATACTAATTCATTTGCTTCATGGAAGACGATACTCGAGGGAGAATGATATTATAACAGCTTTAGCTACTTCATATTGTCCAAAAGTTGATGACGCAGTATTTCCAGCGTTTCCTTTCTTGGCTTGTCACGCGGCAAGAGTGATGGGGTGCAAGGGACCGGGTCTCTCGTTTTCCGAAAGTTAACCTTTGGACTGGATAGCTTAGCAGTAACAAGAGAGTTACTTGGAAGCTTAAATGGAAGCGGTGATTCCTAATGTGTTGGGAAACTATTGATAGTTTTAACACATCTGAAGCGAGAAAAGTCGATTTGATAATGGAATATTTACGATCTCAAGCCGCTCATATTTCTTGGAGAACAATATATAGAGATTATGAAACCGGTACTGGAATAAACTTGCAGGTACCGGTTTATGACGAAGAAGAAGCTGTGGAAATATACGATTCCTTGGATTTTGACTCTATAGTTGGTTTCATATTAGATGATGAAGATCATGATGTCATTAATGCTGTAATCAACATAATTCATCGAATTTTAAAACATCCAAGAATAGCAGCTAGGCAAATTGTAGGGTTAGGGAACGCTTTATATGCATTAGAAAGACTCCCCAAAATAACAGAAGGAGCAAAGTGCAATTTTAGTATTAATTACGAAGCAGGGAATGAAGAGTTTAAGGAGTTTGTTTATATTGATTTTGAAATCTCTGATAAGTCTTTTGGGCTTTCACGTGGCGGCTCAGTAAGTGATGCCATAGTTGGTAGTGACAGCTATACATTGCCTGGCTGGTTAGTAGAAGCAGGTGGTTACTCTGATAAAGCAGCTGAATTATATGATTTAGAGGATATAGTATTTGAATATCTTATTCTTGGTGCCAAGATAGAAGTTGATGATGAGTCACAGATCGACTATAACAAATCATAAATAGGCACACAAAGTTTAATGCGAATCAGAATAGAATGAGGTGAAGATGATGGCAGAGAGAGTCATTTTTGATATTACGAATAGTAAAGACTATCTCAATGGCGATCGGGATTACTACAATGGTTTAGCGGCAAATTGTGTGGAACTGCTCGATGATCTGTTAATTCTAATAGAAAGAACACCTATATTGAAACAATTGGAGTATAGGTATGTAAATCTATTGGTTATGCTTCGTTTCGTTGATGTCGAGTATGGTTATCTGAAAGATATTGTTGACAACTTGAGACGAACGAAAGGTCAAGAAATATGTCCCGTGGAATTATTAATGCATCTCAAAAACTACTTGGTTCATATTGATAGTTTTATCGATTACCTGGATGGCTTTTTAGAGGTGTTAGATGAAGATGGAGATATACATTGCCGTTTCGATCGCAAAGCAATACAGGAGTTTGAACTGATTAACGAAACCCGAAATCAGATACATCATGAGAGTCTGCCGACGGTTGATTACAATCATTATTCGATTGCTTCGGCTCATGCCGACCTGGGAGCTAGACAAGAAGTATACGAAATTCGATTTCGTTGGCCGTTGACGAAACAACCTGTGGATTCAATAGACCTAGATACGCTGCTCAGAACCACTAAAGACGCGGTTACGAACCAATTTGAAAAAGTGATCATGTACCTGAAAAGCGAAATGAAAAATCGACTCTAAAACAAACAAGAAGTGAACTATGACCAAAAGGTGATACTCCGAAAAAAGTGTCACCCAGCCGTCGGGTCAATCGAGTTTTGCCAAGGTGGTAAATCTTTTAATTGACATTCACAGTCTAATACTTTATTTTTTATTTTTGATGTCATCCGTGATGGGCGTTGATAATCAGTCTAATACTTATTTTTCAAAAGCTAACGATTTACCGACTCAAAAACAGTGTTAAATCAACAACTCCAGTCTAATACTTTATTTTCTTTGAACATCTTTTTGTTCGATGAAAATAATGTTTTAGACTCAGAACATAAAGTATTAGACTGAGCAGATGGGTTATTATGGTAGTGTCGGCTCTACTATTACGCCAACAGATCCTACAGCATAGATTTACATCATGACTCCATTTTGGGGCTGCCTTCGGGTGGCTCCTTTTTATTTTTGAAATAAGAGTTAGGCGTGAGCAAATGGCCAAGCGCAAACGACAAATCACCGGTGCCAAGAACGAAAAATATATTAAAGAAGGTAAAAAAATCGGTAAAGACTATTTTCCTTGGCTGGAGATACAAGATGTTCCATCTGAGGGTAGAGGAACCTGTGGTAAAGGATGGACAACCAATCGACGGTATGAATTTATGTCTGACCTCGAAAGAGATTACTTCTACATCCTTGATTTTTCTGATGAAATCACTGATATAGGGAACAGTACCTCTCCTTCCACTCGAGGAAACGATGATGATTGCAGAGGAAATAGGCGTAAAGCATCTCTTGATTCGAAATACGGGAGATGACTACAGAGTTTCTAATTACTATAGGAAATAAAAATGTGATTTAGGCTGCTAAACCCTCCCCCATAGTTCAGTAAGTTTATAGAACTTGAAATTTCTTCGCGACTAGTCAAAGAACAAACTTTTTAAGTGTCTCGCACGTCTTTCATATACAAGCAAATGATAAATGGAGGTTTAGATAATGAAAAATCAACACGTAAAGAAAATTTCTGTTTTGGTACTGGCCGGTCTCATGTGTGCAGTAGGAGTCGGGAAACCCCAAGTTACTTCAGCAGAACAGAAAGCTTCAGCCCCCAATATGCAAATTGGTCAAAAATTTATAGCTCCTGAACTTAAACTAAAGGAGAATACGTATGTACTTGATTACAAAAAAGCCGATGTTAACGGAGATTCAGTTGACGACCAAGTAATATTGGTAGGAACTAAAAAAATGATTGATGGTAAACTGGATGCGTATGCCAGTGATTTATCCATCGTAGTGCAAGAAGGAAAAACCAAAGGGTATGTAAAATATGACTGGCTGACCAAAGGGACAGATGGAACATGGGATGGGGAGTCCGGGAGGGAACCAAACTTGATTATTGGTGACTATACGGGCAATAAAGTGAACGATATTATTGTAACAGCTCCTCAAGGAGGAAACGGCGGTTACGTGGATCATCTTGTCGTCGCTTGGGAAGAAAACAGACTCAAAGCTGTTTTTGCGGATAACCAAGAAGCATACACCAATCTGCAGGCAAACTTCAGCTTTACACCGCCCGTTTCTTGGAACGGAAATTACAAGGTGAGCCAATATGGGGGAGCAGATGCAAACAAAATTCTGCCATCCGCCAAGTATGTCATGAAATTCGATTATACGGCAAAGGATGGAAAAGATGCGGAACCGTTGCTGATGATCTCTGTATTTGCCAAAAACGATTGGACTCGCCTCTCCAGTGAAGAGGGGCCGCCTGTGGGGAGCGAAATTGCGGAAGCCAACGGCATGGTGTATGTGTCTATAACGCCGCAGTCCAATCCGTTTGATCCCGAGTCGGAAGACGGCAAGCAGTTTGATCAACTATATAGGGACTTAAATGTAACAAAATCTTTCGCACTGCTAACAAAAAATTAGTTTTTGGTAGGGAAGAACCTCGAGATCCTATAAGGACAGCGAGGTTCTTTTTTCTTGCGTAGAAAATTCTAGTTCTGCGGAAGAATCTCCAGCCTTATTTTGCAGGTGGCGTTAAGGACGTCAGTATTTCCCATAATCGAAAAACAAACTATTTGGATAGCTCACACGTCTTTCATATGTAAAGCAAGCTAATGATACGCGCGTATCAAGGGGAGATTTTTTTATGGATAGGAAGGTAGAAAAATTACTGATTTGTTTTATTACAGAAAATAAGGAGAATATGTATCAATTGGCTTTCAGTTATGTAAAGGATGCAGAAAATGCACTGGATATTGTTCAGGATTCCATCCGTAAGGCTCTGTCATCATCAGGAACCTTAAAATCAGAAGGGGCGATGAAAACCTGGTTTTACAGGATCGTGGTGAATACATCGCTTGATTTCCTGAGAAAACAAAAGAGGATTCAGCTTGTCGATGATAAGACGTTGGAATTACACAGCCCTACAAGTGAAGACGCCTATCCTGACATTGATCTGGAGAAGGCTTTGGAAGAATTACCCCATGCCTTTCGGACTGTGGTTGTACTTCGATATTTTGAGGATCTTAAAATTGAAGAAATTGCGGAAATCATGAACGAAAACGTCAATACCGTAAAAACACGATTGTATCAAGCACTCCGCAAACTCCGAATTAATATGAGCAATGATATTTTGGAGGAGGTAAAGTAAGATGAGCGAGCAACTGGAACAATTGAAAAGAAAATATAAGAATACGCCTATACCTAATGAATTGGATTTTGTTGTAAAGAAAGCGCTCAAGCAAAAAAAGAAGAGACATGTGACGATGATGAAGAGGCTCGCGGGGATCGGGGTAGCGGCTATTCTATTGATAGCAGGGATTAATACTAGCCCCACCTTTGCAAAGGCCTTATCGGAAGTGCCATTGATTGGATCACTCGTCAAGGTGCTCACTTTTACCGAATTTAACGTAGATGAGAACACTGCCAAAGCCGAGATAAAAGTACCTGCCATTACGAATATGGAGAATAAAACATTAGAGGCCACCCTAAACAACAAGTACCTGGAAGAAAGTAAAAAACTTTATAGTGACTTCATGGTGGAAATGGAAGAATTAAAGAAAAATGGCGGGGGTAATGTAGGGGTAAAAAGCGGTTATGATGTCAAAACCGACAATGACCAGATTCTTGCTATTGGCAGATATGTTGTAAGTACGGTTAATTCTTACTCGAAATATACGTATGACACGATCGACAAGAAAAATCAATTTTTGATTACCTTGCCTAGTTTATTTAAAGATGACAGCTATGTAAGCCTGATCAGCGAGAATATTAAGGAACAGACGAAACAGCAGATGAAGGTAGACCCCGACAAGACTTATTGGGACGAAATCGACAATATTAATAAAAATCAATCTTTCTATATTAATGATGAAGGTAAACTTGTCATCTGTTTTGATAAATATGAAGTCGCTCCAGGGTATATGGGAGCGGTGGAGTTTATCATACCAACTGATGTGATTGCCGATGCGTTAGTTAGTAAAGAATACGTCAAATAAAAATCTAATCGAGTAGCAAGAGAATGAAAATGGGTAACCTTTGAAAACGAATCTAGTAACTACCGTGCCGTGGCATAACACGGAACTTCCAGCGGGCATGTGTTCTTGATGGCCTTATTTGCTTCAGCCATCAGCCATCATGCCCATCCCTAGTTGAAACCTAATTCAAGTGATAGAAAGGACAGAATACAGATGTATGGCATGAGAACAGCTGTAGACGACTCGCAGTGGCGAACCGCATAACAAACGAACGATTCCCACCATTCGCAACAATTGCTTATAAAGATGGGGAGGGAGGACGGTATGCCTAAGCCGCTAACCAATAATGGGCGCTACATGCCCGGACTCGACGGATTGAGGGCGCTCGCGGTGTTTGCTGTCATCGTTTATCATCTCAATGTCGGCTGGGCACCCGGAGGGTTGCTAGGTGTCGGGGTGTTTTTCGTATTGTCAGGCTACCTTATCACGGACATCCTTCTAGCCCAATGGAAAAGGAACCGACGACTTGATTGGAAAGGCTTCTGGTTAAGACGGGTACGGCGGCTAATGCCCGCGCTACTCGTCATGATTGCGGGTGTCATGGTATGGATCACGCTATTTGATCATTCCCAACTGGCGCCACTGCGTGGTGAGGTACTTTCGGCGCTGTTGTACGTCAACAACTGGTGGCATATTTTTCAAGAGGTTTCGTATTTTTCGAGCTTCGATCCACCTTCCCCGTTCGGCCACTTTTGGTCGCTCGCGGTGGAGGAGCAGTTCTACCTGTTCTGGCCGCTGCTCCTCGTTTTTGGACTTCGCTTCGCGCCTCAACGATGGCGGCTTCTCGGGCTGACTCTCGTACTTGCTCTTCTCTCGGCGCTAGCTATGGCGCTGCTTTATGAGCCGGGAACAGATCCGAGCCGGGTATACTACGGTACGGATACGAGAGCGTTCTCCTTGCTCATCGGAGCCGCGCTCGCTATGATTTGGCCGAGCCGTCAACTCTCCGTAAAGGTTGCACCGCAAGCGCGCCTGATTCTTGATAGCATCGGAGTAGCCGGTCTCGTGACAATTGTGGTCATGATATGGCTGACTGATCAGTACGACAGCTTTCTTTACCGAGGCGGATTTGTGCTTTTATCCGTAGCTTCGGCCGCAGTTGTGGCTGTACTCGCCCATCCGGTAAGCAGGCTGGGCAAAGCATTGGGCTGGAAACCGCTGCGGTGGTTTGGTGTTCGTTCTTACGGCATTTATCTTTGGCATTATCCGGTTATCGTACTGACAAGTCCCGCGGTCAACACCGGCGGGACTAGTATTGTTCGCAGCATATTGCAGGTAGGAGTCAGTGTTCTGCTCGCCGCGTTATCGTGGCGGTTTATCGAGGAGCCTATTCGCAATGGCGGTTTAGGTAAAGTATGGAAGAAGATGCGCGCTCAAAAAAAGCGGAGGGAGCGGCTAACGATCAGTCGCAAAATCGCTCCGGTGTGTAAGCTGCTCGTACTGGTGATGTCTTTGGTCGGTATAACTAGCTGTTCATCCGGAATGACGTCTGGCCCGTTTTTGCACGGCGGCGACCTTCAGACAGGCGGGACATCGTCGCCGTACACCATACAAGACAGCGCTGCTCAGCTCGACGCAGAACGTCCGGAACTTGAAGGCATAGCGCAGACAGATGTGGTATCAAAGCCAAACAACTCGAAAGAGACCGCTGAGATACCGAAGCTGGATGCGAGGCAGGAAGTGACCGCGATCGGCGACTCAGTCATGCTCGACATTGCCCCTTATCTACAAGATCTTCTTCCAGGCATCACGCTCGACGGCAAAGTCGGTCGACAGATGTCTCAGGCGAAGGACGTAATTGATCAGCTCAAGTCGAAGGGCGAATTAGGTGACGTTGTCATCATCGAGCTCGGTACGAACGGAACGTTCTCAGAAGAGACACTCTTCACGCTGCTACATTCGCTCGAAAACGTCCGACAAATTGTGCTTGTAAACATACGTGTGCCGCGTCCGTGGGAACGCGGAGTCAATTCGACCTTGGAGGAGGCGGCGAAACAGTTCTCCAATGTGACGCTCGTCGATTGGTACACGGCCAGCATCGACAAAGATTCATATTTTTCACGGGACGGCGTGCATCTTGCCAAAGAAGGTGCGAAGGCATATGCTTCGCTGGTAGCGGATGCGATCAAGCCGCAATAAATCAAGAATGCCGGAAGCTATTCGATGGTAACCGATTGTTAAATACGATGCCGCGGGCAAAAGGCGAAGTCCGCGGCATTTCCTTTGAAGGGGTACCCGTCTCCAACCATCCAGAAGGTGTTGTTTCCCCTTAAAGTTTTCTTTCCGCGCTAATCGAGAAACAAACTTTTTTAGATATCTCACACGTCTTTCATATGTAAGCAAGCAAATAATTAATGGAGGCATGGAAAATGAAAAATCAACACATAATGAAAATTTCTGTTTTGGCATTGGCAGGTATCATTTGTGCAGTAGGAGTGGGGAAAACGCAAGCTTCAGCTGCAGAGACAGCTTCCGCCCTTAAAGTAGAAATTGGTCAAAAATTTATAGCTCCTGAACTTAAACTAAAGGAAAATACGTATGTACTTGATTACAAAAAGGCCGATGTTAGTGGTGATTCTGTTGAAGACCAAGTCATATTGGTAGGTACAAAAGAACTGATTGATGGATCACTGGATGCTTATGCCAGCGATTTATCCATCGTAGTTCAGGATGGAAAAACTCAGAAGTACGTACAATATGATTGGATGAGTAACGTAGATGGGACATTGAGTGGGGAATTCGGGAGAGAACCAAACTTGATTATTGGTGACTATACGGGCGACAAAGTAGACGATATTATTGTAACTGCCCCACAAGGAGGAAACGGTGGATACGTGGACCATATTGCCTTAGCTTGGGAAGAAAATAAACTCAAGGCCATTTTTGCGGATAACGAATACACGGTAAAAGAATAAGACAATTGCATTTATGCAAGACAAGAAAGACATGACGATCAAGCCGCACCCTGTCAAATAGACAGTACAAAAAATAAAAATCAGTAGAAAAAGACAATTCCCACGGGGTGATATTATCCCCTTTGAGTAGACAGTGTAAAAAGCCCGCCCACCTAACGGTGGGTGGTACTCACTACTTGGAGGGGATTTTCCACCTGTTATGACAAATGATTGTCATAACAGGTTTTTTTGAACTTTTTAAATAATTGTTAGTACTCATTGTTTTAGACTGAGAAAATATAGTATTAGACTGACGATGGGGCATTAAGCTAAACCAGCTAATAGGATGTCAACATTTTTCAATAAAACGTGTTTTGTTTAATT
>NZ_JBEAES010000048.1:0-36355 GCF_050477165.1 Brevibacillus sp. FIR094
TGAGCGCCATGCTTAAGGATGGAAAGCTAAAGACGCATGGTAAGAGTTTTGCAGAGTCGATGATTGAATTACAAGAAAAAGTTGATAAGATCCTTAAGCAGAGGCTACTGCAGAAGCACAAAAAGTGGTAGGTGAGCTTAATAAGATACTTGGAGATGGTAAAAAAGCCCCAAATCCAGCCGTTTCTGTAATAACGCACGAAGATGGAACGGTTTCAGTTGGGTTTTCAGGTAAAGCAAGTCCTAAAAATATTGAAACAGCAAGACAATTACAAAATGCATTAAATAAAAAATATGGAAATAAGTACACTGTAAAGGCTGAACCGATGCCAACAGAGAAGCTAAAAGAAGTTAAGGGTGGTAATCGTGTAGGGGAGTGTGCAGAATCAAAAGTAGTAAATGCGGCACATGATTAACCCAAGTAAAATAACAGGCATGGATACTGTTTGGCGCGCATCTAAAAAAGAAAATCCTTATCCATATGCAGAAAATTCAAATCAAATGAATCTATGTTTAACGTGTAATAATAATATAAATATTGAGGAGTACATGAAATATGCAAATGCCAATAAAAAGTAATCACATCCCATCCACAGGAGATTATACAAATCTTTCTGAACGATTATCAAAATATATATCAAGATGAGAAATGGGTAAATGAAATAGAACCAGCAAAAAAAGAGAGCATAGATACGCTAAAGAACTTAGCACAAATGAATAAATACAACTATCATTATCCTAAAGAATATGAGATTTATTTAAATTATATGGGGCAGGATGATAAGGGTTTACTTAAAACTCAACTTCCAGGATATGCTTCAATTTCTGAGATAATTGATTCTTATGAAGCGATACATGAGGAAGAACCAGATACTTTAAGTGATAAATATGTACATTTTTTTCAAAAAGAATTATTTGATGGTCAATTATCATTTGATTTTACCCAAACTGATAATCCTCAGATTGTTATGACTGATGAGGATAGCCAGTTTGAAAGATATTTTGCAGATAACTTTGAAAAATTGTTATTTCAATGTGCATTTAGTAAATATGAAGGTTTAAATTATGATAAGTGTATAATGTTTAATGGATCATCTAGTATGCTTAAAGAAGCATTACAGAGGCACAATGAATCGGATGTTCTTAGCATAATTGATAAATTTTCGAAAACATATGATTTTCAAAGAGCATGGTTTAGTGACTTGACTCATCACATAGGTTTTAAAGACGGCATTAGCTTTTACATCGAAAATAAGAATAATGCTTTGTGTGGGTTATTGTAGGTGATTTAGATAAACAAATCGATAATATCAGTGAAACCTTATTAACTGAATTATGTGTTGATAAATATAATTAAGCTTTCACCGTGTGTTTATGCAAAGTTTCACACTAATATTGGCGTGTCAACACTGAATTAGAAAGAGTTTCCAGAAGAATATTACTATGCTTGAAGTAGGCAACCGAGTCTGTCAAGAATTTTGTGTACCCATTTACAATCCCAACAACAAGATCGTACAATACAACCAAAGAACCACACACTAAAAATCTTAACAAACACGCTTAGATAAACTTTCAAAGGCTTATTCCAACTCGAACGACGAGGAGGAATGAGCCTTTTAAGCATAGTGAGAGGCGACCGTCAGCAACCACGAGAGTTACAAAGAGATGAAGATACTGGCAAGAATACATCTCCTATAAGCCGATTTTTTTTTATTCGAAGAAAGGCTGCCGAGTTACTCGACAGCCTTAAAGTGGGGAAAAAGAAAGTTTCCTCATTCTTCTTTTCTTCGCAGTTATTAATCTTTCAGCTCAGTAATCACTTTTGAAGCGCGTTTTTCATCCGGGGTAGGGAACATTTGATATTGATGCTGAAGCTCGATTTCCTTCTCATTCAAGTCACTTGAATCTCTTTGCTCAGCTTGTCCCCTGTGTTTATCGCTATTTTCCACGACCTGTCACCTCCCTCAAAGGAGTAGGGTATACAACAAGTCCCTACTTTATCCCAAAAAGAGGAAAATTTGGCGCATCGACTTGTAGAGTGAGCGCTTCGGTAGTTACTTCCTGTCATCACTTTTCCGACTTACAAAATTCTTTTGATGAAATGACATGACGTAGCCTGTCATATGACATTTTGGCACTGGCTTATATGACGCGCAGTGGATTACGGTAAGGGCAGACCGTCATCATCGTGTCGGAAAAGGTATTGATAGGGGAGAATGAGCTTAGATGAAAAGAGCGATCATGCGTAACGTTCAAAATGTTATCTTTTTGCTGTTTACATTTGTCTCGGGGGTATTTTATTTGTGTTTTTACATGGTCAGTATCGTGCTTGGCTTGGGCTTGTCATTTACCGTAGTGGGAATTCCATTGCTCACCAATGTGTTACGTACAACCCAAATCTTTGTCCAGCATGAACGTATTCAGACGAAGATTTATACTGATATTTCGATAGAACCTTTAGCAACGAGACAAAGAGCAGAGGGAAATCAATGGAAGCAGGCAAAGGCGGAATTAATGGATGTGAGAAACTGGATATCGATTTATTGGTTGATGCAAAAATTTTTCATAGGCTGTATCTGCCTGGTGGTCGGAGTGCTCATCTACATTGCACCCGTGTGTTTTGCGTTCGTACCGTTGCTCTATCCTTATTTGGAGTTAACTTTTTTCGGCTTCCCGGTGGATTCAGAGCTGATGGCATTGCAAATTATGGGTTTGGGATTCATACTCATGATCGGGTGCTCCAAGATTGGGAACGGACTGGTACAATTAATTGGTGGGTACACCCGCTTGATGTTCAAAGCAATTAGGAGATGATGGTTTGTTAGATATCGTAAAACAGTGGGTATGGTATGACTGGGTGATGCTTTTTTTACGTCTGCTCAGTTGCTTTTCACTAACCGTTACGACTATACAATTGGAAGATTCTCTTACGCTGCCCTTATGGATTGTAATTTTGTGGGAAATCATGGTTTTTTCCGTTCCATGGTTTTGTTTACTACTGAACTATCGTTACTACCTGATTGCAGAAATGCTCTTGTTTGGCGGATTATCGATTTATCTCACGTCTATGTTTCCGGAGGCGTACCTTACTTTTTTGATGCCAGCTTTTTTGATTGCCGCCAATAGTGCGGAGAAATCGTATCGCTGGTCGGCTCCTATTACGATTGTTTTCATCCCACTGCTGATTATGTTTTTTTTGCGGGAAATGGATGTGATCGAGATTTTTCCACAAGTCGGGCTTGCTTATGTGGTGGGGTTTGCCTTTCATTTGCTCATCGTCAATCATCGACAAAATGAAATTATTCGCAAGCAAAACAGTGTGCTGAAGCAGTACCTCACCCAAATCGAGAGAGTGACGCTGCTGGAGGAGCGGGACCGGCTTTCCAAGGATCTGCATGATACGATTGGGCATTCCTATGTCTCGATCATCATGGGGCTGGAAACCTTGCGTCAGGATGTGGTGTCGCAGGAAGGGACGCAAAAGCTCGATTCTCTCTTAAAGCTTGCGCGAAACGGCATGAAGGAAGTGAGAGGGTACTTGCATGAGATGGGGTCACCGCAAGAGACGCTTCCCTTGGTTCATTCGCTGAGACAGCTCGCGGAGGAGTTTCAGACACATGCAAAGGTGAATGTGCGGTTTCGTGCGATCGGAGAAGAGTATCCTGTTGGTAAGCAGGTGAAAATGACCTTGTTTCGCTGCTTGCAGGAATCTTTGACGAATGGGGTCCGCCACGGGCAGGCTACGGACATCGTCGTTTCCTTGCATTTTGAGCAGCAACAGACGAGGCTGGAAGTACAGGATAACGGTCACGGGGTGGAAAATTGGAAGGATGGCTTCGGGATCACGACAATGAAAGAGAGGGCCGCTCAATTACAAGGAAGAGTATCCATATACTCAGAGCGGGGAGAAGGAACGCTCATTACTTGTTTTGTGCCGAGGCTGATAGAGAGTACCGATGAGATCATTCGTTTGTTTATCGTCGATGATCACTCGTTTATTCGGGATAGCTTGCGAACCATACTCGAGCGGCAACGGGACCTGCTGGTAGTCGGGACGGCCGAGGATGGGGCGCAGGCTGTGGAGCTGTGCGAGGAGCTAGAACCAGACCTAGTGCTGATGGATTTGGAAATGCCGAATATGGACGGGATCACTGCGACTAAACGAATCAAGGAAAAATGGCCTGGCATTCGTGTCCTTGTCCTCTCTACGTTTCAGGATACGGAAAAAGCCAAGGAAATCATGCGCAGTGGTGCAGATGGTTATCTCTTGAAATCGATTGAATCACGCGAGCTTGCGGAAACAATTCGCCTCGTACATCGCGGCGGTACGATGATTGCACAGGACCTGTTTCATAAAATGCTGGAAGCACAGCCAGTAACCGAACAGGAAGATTTGCTCGTTGCACGCGAAAAAGACGAGAATTCTTATGGTTTAACGAAGCGGGAGCAGGAGATTTTGCAGATGCTTTCCCAAGGCATGCGCTATAAAACGATCGCTTCCAAGCTATATTTGTCTGACGGGACTGTTCGTAACTATGCGTCTGCTCTGTATGACAAGCTCGGAGTGCGGAATCGGGAAGACGCGGTACAAAAAGGGAAACGAGAAGGACTTCTGTAACAGAGGATTAGCCAGGGAGAGTAGGCCCTGGTTTTTTGCTTTTCCAGTCCTTTTCACGCGGCCCGACAACCCCACCATCATATTCGGCGTCAATTAGGTAGTTGATTGTAAATATTCCTTGTTCTGTTAATATAAAGCGTAGTGAAAATTATGGTAAATAGAGAGGCAGAGCAACTAGACTATCGAGGAGATTTTTGGTGGAGGACAACAATGAAACGATTGATGGCAGCATTGTTAAGCCTTGTGTTAATCCTGACGGCCCAATCTAATCTGGTTCAAGCAAATGGGAATGACACAAGAGTCGATTACGAAGAGCAATATACACGTATCGGAGCGGATTACCACATCCTGGACGATAATGTGCTATTGTCGAAAAAAGATGGAACCGTATGGACTTGGTACATCTATGGACATCCTCTTAGTTCTTCAGATCCATTCTATAAAGCCAAAAAGATGCAATTTCCGGGCTTGCAGAATGTGAAGGAGATGACAGTCAAAAGGAAGTCGGCCCGGGGTAACTATATTGTTAACTACGTGGCCCTGAAAAATGACGGAACGGTGTGGTATTGGGACGCCGCTCCCGGCACTACACTTGAAACGAGTTCTGCAAGTGTTCCGCGGCAAATCAAAGACTTGAAAAATGTAACGTCACTAGTCGCGCATTATAACAGTGCCTACAAGGTCTTGTTCGTACTAAAATCAGACGGCTCCGTATGGAGTTTGGGAAGTGAAATAGGTACCACGAAGGGGACCTCACCCGTTCCAGTCCAAACAAAGCTGCTAGATGATGTCGTATCCATAAAAATGGCGAACGGCATCGTATTTGCTGTGAAAAAGGACGGTACGGTTTGGAGATGGAAGGCAAATTCGTATCTGCCGAATAACCGCTCGAAAAACACAAGTCCAGAGCAGATGAACGGATTTGCTGATATCGTCAAGATAGAGCCAGGTATTTCTACTAGCTATGCCTATATGAAGGATGGCACTGTCTTGTCTTGGTCAACCGCTGATACGAATAAGCATCCCTTGTATTTGCATGCAGCAAAAGACGCACGAACGATGGTTCAATTGAATTCCATTCGAGATCGGAATATCGACGAAGCTTATGCCCTCCGAGAGGACGATCAGCTTTGGTCAGCGGACAACAATAAAGTTTTCCCAGGGCTTACAGACATCGCTTCTATACACCATGGCGACTTTTCCCCACCCAAAAGGTATTACTATGTAGTAAAAAAGGATCAGACTTTGTGGGCCTGGGCAGATTCGGTTGCCTTACCAAAGCTAGTTGTTTTCACGGATGAAACGGTAGCTCGTAATCGCCCAGAGAAAGCAGACAAACCAACGGGCAAACACCCTGGAACAACAGCCCAGCCTGTGATACGAACTACGCCGGAAATGAGTCTCTATCCGTATATCACGATGCTGCAACCTGGGAACAAACAGTACATTGCGGTAAATAACTTGCTTCCCGGGACAAAAATGACGTACACCATTGACGATCCGAGCATAGGAACCTTATCGAATGTGAATGGCACTCAGGTCGTAAAAGCGAACAAACCGGGGCAGACCATTGTGCGGGCAACTGCAAGCAGAGCTGGTTCTCCGGACGTAACCGCTTACTTTATATTGTACGTAGTCGACAATAACATGTTGTCCGAGACGTATTACACGGCCGTCCAATCGGTACCTGTCGCTGACAGACAGCGTTCGTTTATTGTGGAGGGGCTGACCCAAGCAGGAGAGCTTGTGATTACAGCCGCAAGCAGTGAAAAGCCGGAGCTTGTTGACGGCCAACTCGTCATTACTTCTGACTTGATTGACCGCGTAGCTGACAATGCGCGAAAGGCTAAGACTGCAGTGGAGCAGACGCTATCGGAAAACAACTTTGCTCTTGCTAGAGAGTTAGTCGTGAATGGGGAAATTTTGTCTTTGCCTGAACAAAAAGGTTTTACAATCAAACTGTATAAGGATAGCGTCGCGAATCGTAAGGATATCGACTATCTCACCGTTCATGCGGGGGATGCAAAACTGACGTTTAACCTTACGACTGTAAATCGCCTGTTCCAATCGCTCCCGGTAATCGTTATTCGCCTGGTCGAAAACAATAACGGCGGATATCAGGTACAATTTTTAGATGAACAAGGGCAGGAGCTTTCGAACGTATCAAGCAACATCCAGCTCATTCTGCCTGTAAACCAGGCGGACGCGACAAATAATAGCGTGTTCTATTCGAACGGGAAAAGCACGCAGCCTATCGGTGGAAAATTCAATCCGTACAATAACGGCATGGAAGCCGAAATAAACCGTTCCGGAACGTATTTCGTGGACGATAATACCAAAACGTTCCCGGATGTTGACAATCGGGATCCTGAGTTACAGCAAGCCGTACAGTTTCTGGGATCGAAAGGAATCGTAACCGGGAAAGAAGATGGCAACTTTGATCCCGATTCACCGCTTACCCGTGCTGAGTTCACGGCGATGCTGGTAAGAGCTTTTTACGCTTTGGACGAAACGGCGACGGAGAGCTTTTCAGACGTGAATCCGCCGCAATGGCATGTTCCATTTATCGCTTCATCCGAAAAAAGGGATATCGTCAAAGGCTATCCGGATGGCACGTTTAGGCCGGATCATACCATATCCCGGGAAGAAATGGCTGCGATTGGTGCAAGATCATTACATGAAAAGAAAAATTATTATTACCCTTCGAATACGGGGGACTACTTGAGTCAATTCACAGACCAACACACGATTTCCGAGTGGGCGAGACCAACGATGGCTTTGGCTGTGAAGCAGCGCTTAATCGATGTTCCTGCTGATAAACAGATTAGAGCTGGGGAGGCTGTCACTCGCGGGGAAGCTGCTCGAATGCTGTATCGACTATATTTGCAGCTTTGATATTGGTAATTACGTGATAAACTTTCAAAGGCTCATTCCAACCTGACTATAGGGAGGAATGAGCCTTTGAAAATAGGAGAAGGAAGAGCATGGACTTTGATATTCGAGAGTTCCGCGATTATTATGACCCTGAATTACAAGCCTATGATTATCATGAATTAGTCACTCTGGGTATAAGCTATGATTATCATGAATTAGTCACTCTGGGTATAAGCTATGATAATGCTGAATTCATGGTTAGTATCGGAGTACCAGAGGAATTTGATGTCTTCGTATTCTACAAAATAGATCAATTTCAAAAGCTGTTAATGGAGGATGTTTCCTATATCCAAATCGGTCATTTCTCGTTTTGCAAGTATGGCCTGTATGTAAAAGAAGGGAGCGATGAGTTCTTCACTACTTCCTCTCTTCATGAACCTCACCTTTATATGCTTAATAAAAATTTGAGAACATTTTTCTTGTTCCATTTAATAAAAAATGAAGTAGCAATGAAAATGAGACAACAAGGTGAATATACTTCATATAAATACGCGTGTGAGCTGCGTAGGTTATTTGAACAAATCGATCCTGTACCAATGAAGGATGTGGAAAGTTACTGGTCACATCTGATAGAAGACTATGAAACTGGGTTATGAAACAGGGCTGAAATTTGACAGGTTGTGGTTAGCAACTAGCATTCTTACAGTTAAGAGATAGAAAAGATATGTCGATACAAATAGGAAGAAAAGGAAAAAAATGATTGTGCAATACAAGGAAAGTCAGGGAGTGAAGCAATGGAATTTGAGTTTCATGTTACCTTCAACGATCTACAACTTGATGAAAAGGAAGCTTTTATCGAGCTCTGCCAATCGGAACAAGTGAAACCGGTCATGATCGTCTTGGATCAGGGAAATTACATCAATCAACCGATGATAACAGGAGTAGTCAAACGACCAGATTTTCATGAAGCCAATAAAGAGATGGAAAAGATTGCAGCTACGTTTCAAAACAACGGTTTTACCATCGTCCGAAAGAAAGTAGAGATTTCTCCCAAGGAAGAAACGTATTTTTACGAGCCCATCCTAAACTCGAAGCCTTACTTCGAATGGCATGGCAAAGTACAGGTCGATGATGTCGCCGCGCTACGAAATTTATGTGAGGGTCACGGTGGACATATTTCAAGAAACTCTTTGAATGCGAATGGAAAAGTGAGATTTATCACTGTTCGAGAATATGAGAGCCCGAAACAGTTTTACGATCGAGTAGAAAAGATACATACTATTTTGCAAGCAAATCAGATCGGGCTAATCAAAGAACAATATGAACTATGTATTTATGACAGCCGCGAAGAACTGGACAGCGGCTGGATTTCCTAATTGTTAGATGGAGGATCATGATGATTACGTATGATGATGTAGCAGAGTTGGAATATGAGGCGAGAGAGCTCGTTGTTTTGGAAGCACTGTTGAGAAGAATTGCTCTAGTGAATATGCCCTTTGTATTAAAAGGCAGTCTTTTAACCAGACAATATTTGGACAACCGAGAGATTCGGGACGCGGATGATATCGACTTATTGTATGCGGGGAAGATCAGGGACGTCGAACATGCCCATGAAGTATTTACACAATGGATGATTCAAGTAACCGAAATGGATCTGAACGACGGCGTCGTGTTTAGAAGTTTTCGAAAGAATGCATTTTGGAGATATATCGACTACGCAATGGCAGATGATTTTCCGACGATCAATACGGATATTGCCTATTATTTCAAAGGTCAACCAAGGGAAGCGGATGACTATAGTGAGCTGAATCTGGATATTTCGTTTAACCTGGAAATGGATGCAGCCCCGGTTCCGCTAGAGTACCAACCAGCCTTTGGTGAAAGCTTTCTTGTTCCGTACACTGTGCCCCTGTCCATCCAGGTTGCTTGGAAGCTGCATCAAACGATTGTCAGACCGAGGTTTAAAGACTTGTACGATTTGAAATTTTTACTCTCCCATCCGTCCTTTGACAACGATGCGCTCAAAGAAACATTACAGGCGCTCGTGAACGAATGCAGTATCGATCCATCTATTAAAAAAGCGGATATGAAAAAGGTGCTTGTTGATGATTTACAGCCCATATACGATTCATTATCCTACGATTACGAATTAAGAAAATATGCTGACAGCATGGATCGTGGCCTTTATTTTACGCAGTTTGTCAGTGATTTGCGTAAAAAGATGGATTTTGCAGGGATTAATGGGGATGCGTTTGAAAGTTTGCCAAGTCCAACAGACAAAAAATTGTAACAGGATAGTAAGTAAAGTAGGCTTGTTCCGTCTGTCGTGGTAGAAGGAATGAGCTTTTTTTATAAGTATCCTGGGGGAGATAAAGTGTCATATCAAAGTTTACGTAGATGAAATTAGGAGCTTTCGTAATCTAATGGAAGCTCTTACCTTCATAGAACAAGATACGCAAACGAATGTAGCTGATCTGCAAATCTGTAAAGGAAGGAAAATGTTTAACCCAAATATTGAATATAACTGTAGTGGGATTTTACATATGAGCTGTTAGAAAAGGGAGTTATGTATGGAATGATGTTAGTAATTGTAATTTCCAAAAAACAAATGAAAATTAACTCAAACTGTCGGTGATTTTTCAGGATATGCAGGTTTAGATGGAGGATAAGGATAATGAATAAGAAATGTGAGGGTGTGCGGATGAATTTTTTCTTGAAACCAAGCACGATCATATTCTGCCTAGTTTTGTTAATCGGAATTCTAAACGTAATACCTTCTCAGAATACCAGTCTATGGTTACAGATTTTGATTCTAATCGTGTCTGCTTTCTTCATTGCACTAATCGTCGAATGGATTTTAAGGTTGATAAAATTTCCCAAACACTAAATGACTTATGTCCTCTGCATCGACTACGATCGATTTTTCCATAGTGTCCTTAGAGCTTTTACGGGACTGGCGGTGGCTGTATAGAGATAAAGCTAACGAATCACACGAAAGACGAAGCAAGCACTCACTCACGAGGATTTGAGAGATTCCAATCATCATCTTTTTCTAGGCGAAGGAAAGAAAGCGGTAGTGGATACTTTTGAATATAAGACCACGACCCTTACTAAATGAAACAGCGGCTACTTAAGACCTGAAAAGAAAGTCTGATAGTATCACGTCTTTAGCGGCCGCTGTTTTTTGTTATTGGTTCGCTTAACCCAAAAAAGCAATAGAACGCTTCACTTTTCTGGCGAATGCAATGGGATTATCAATCGACTCCCAATGAATATACATAAGGCGCGGGTTTTCAAAGAGCCAGTGATTATGAACTGCTGTTACTTTTATCCCGTTTTTGCGAAGGTTTGACAGCAAACGGTTTACTTGGTTTTGGAAGAGAGCCGTTTCCCCTAAACATAGGGCACGTCCTGAACTGTTTAAGGATTCGAACGAGAACAATTGATAGCGGACCAATGGGGATGTGGTTCGTCTGCCTAATATGGACGCATTGAATATTCTATTTCTGGAGACGAAACAAACGGGACCTTTTGTAATTTCGTGCTCTGTTCCACCTAGAATGGCAGAAAATCGGTTACACAGTCTTCTAAACTGGGGACTTGCCTTTGCCTTTACTTTGCCCATATCCGTCATCCTTTCGATTATGATGAAATGAAAACTTCATGGCTCCACCATGTTAACCCAGGAATGCGATGGACTCTTTGGTTTTCCTGGCAAATACGATAGGATTCTCTATCGCTTCCCAATGCATATACATTAAGCGCGGGTTTTCTTTTAGCCAGTGGTTGTGAAGTGACGTCACTTTAATCCCACGTTTGCGGAGATTCGACATCAAACGGTTCACCTGATTTTGGTGCACGGCAGTCTCGCCCAAACAAAGGGCACGACCCGACTTATCAAGGGATTCAAACGAAAACATTTGCGCTCGAACTAAAGGGGAAAGCGTTCGTCTTCCCAAGATTGTTTCTCGAAGATTTGTAAGCCGCATGACAAAACAAACCGGCCCACTGTCAATTTCCGACTCGCCCCCTAATATTCTTCCAAATCGGGTACAGAGTCTTTTGAATTGTGGGCTAGCCTTCGCCTTCGCTTTATTCGCCATAGTAATCCTCCTTGTGTCAATCTCGAAATATCTTATGATTGACAGAAAAAAGGGAAATGAGTAATTTGTGGTTTTTTTATATGAAAAAGACACAGATTTCATTCTAGGTTCTAGTTCCTTATCACACTAATCAGAGGATGAAACGGAATATTTGAAAGAGTAACTTTCGCTGGTATGAAATGTTAGATGCGCTCTGTTTCGTCCGGCCTGTAGAAAAAATGGACTGAGATGAAAAGAATAGGAACCCCCGATTCACCACATACTACAAACGCTATATCTATACCATGAGAGGTGGAGCGTCCGGATGAGTATGACAATGAGTCGGCCCGTGACCGACGTACTTAATAAACAGGTTGCCAACTGGTCTGTGCTGTATATGAAGCTGCATCATTATCACTGGTTTGTCAAAGGCCCAAATTTTTTTACCCTGCATGAAAAATTCGAGGAGCTATACAACGAGGCAGCCAAAAATGTAGATGAGCTGGCGGAGCGGCTGTTAACGGTTGGGGGCAAGCCTGTTTCGACATTGAAGGCCTGTATGGAGCAGGCTTCCATTAAGGAAGCGACAGGAGGAGAGTCTGCAGATCAAATGGTAGAGGCAGTCGTGAGCGATTTTACGCTCCTGATCAAGGAGCTTAAAGAGGGCATTACAGCCGCGGAAGCAGGAGACGATGAAGCGACTGGCGATATGTTCTTAGGGATCATGGACAGCTTGCAAAAGCATGTGTGGATGCTGCAAGCTCACTTGGGAAAATAACGAGAAATTCTTTTACAAGCAAAGCTGATGCCATGGGGTATCGGCTTTTTTCCTATGTGCTCATAAAGGCAAAGTGCAGGGCTGGTCTGATTTGGGACAACCCCCTTGTTCCCAAGAGAGACATGCTGGTGTAAACTAACCTTGTGTGAAATAAAGAAAGCACTTTCATGATGGAAAGGATGTACATTCCCATGGCATCACCCTATGTTACGTTTAATCGCGAGCAGTGGAGTGCTCTACGGGCTTCCACGCCGTTGACCATATCTGATAACGAGCTTTCCCTTTTGCAGGGCTTAAACGAGAAAATGTCCATGACGGAAGTCTCCGATATTTATCTTCCGTTGTCCCGTCTGCTGAATTTGTATGTCGGGGGCACGCAGGAGCTGTACCAGGCGACTCACACTTTTTTAGGGAACCAGGATGGCAAGGTTCCATTCATTATCGGTATTGCAGGTAGTGTGGCTGTAGGCAAAAGCACAACGGCTCGCATTTTGCAGACGCTGTTGTCCCGCTGGCCGAATCATCCGAAGGTCGATTTGGTAACGACCGATGGATTCCTGTATCCGAACAAGGTTCTAGAAGATAGAGGAATCATGAAGCGCAAGGGATTCCCGGAAAGCTATGATTTGCGGCGCTTTATCCATTTTTTATCCGATGTAAAATCAGGTTTGCCTGAAGTGAAAGCACCAGTATATTCCCACCTTGTGTATGACATCGTGCCAGATGAATGGCAGACTGTCAGACAGCCTGACATCTTGATTGTCGAAGGCTTGAATGTGCTGCAACCGCCTAGAGGTGACGAAAACGATGCTCGTATTTCCGAGGTCATTGTTTCTGATTTCTTTGACTTCACGATCTACGTGCACGCGGAAGAGAAGCACATCCTGAAATGGTATGTAGAGCGGTTCAAGCTGTTGCGTCAGACCGCGTTCTCCGATCCAACCTCGTATTTCAAGCGCTACGCGAGTCTGTCTGACGAGGAGGCGACTGAGGTAGCCACCGGTATTTGGACGGAGATCAACGGTGCCAACCTACGCCAGAACATTTTGCCGACACGTGTTCGCGCTCAATTGATTTTGGACAAGGGACAGGATCATATGATACAAAGCGTGAAATTGCGAAAGCTGTAGATAAAAAGGTGGGAGACGGTTGTCATGAAAGTGATTAGTGCCTGTTTGATCGGCTGTGAATGCCGTTACGATCAGAAGTCATGCTTAGACCAAGAGCTGGAGCAATTGCTCCGGGAAGGAAAGGCAATCCCCGTCTGTCCTGAACAGCTGGGAGGCTTGCCAACACCACGACCGCCAGCAGAAATCATCGGGGGTACGGGAGAAGATGTTTTGGATGGCAAAGCACGCATCATAGACAACACTGGCCGAGATGTCACCGAGGAATTTTTGATGGGGGCGAACCAAGCGCTGAAGCTGGCGAAAACGGTTGGAGCCACATCTGCCATCTTAAAAGAAAACAGTCCGTCCTGTGGAAGCTCCTTCGTTTACGATGGCAGCTTTTCCGGGAAAAAAGTGCCGGGTGTCGGACTGACGGCGGCGCTGTTTCGCAGAAACGGGATTGAGGTAATATCTGAGTCAATAGTATCTAATGAATAACAAAGGGGGGCGCGATGGATAGCGTCCCCCTTTTTTCGTAACTACTTTTTACAACTCCTTCAACAACCTCTCTAGCTTCTTCTGCTGATCCTTCCGTTTCTTTTTCGCAATCCGGTCTTCTTCCTGCAGTGCCATGACAAGAGAAAAGCACATCAGGACCATGATGACGGTAAAAGGTAGCGCTGCCACAATGGAGGCTGTTTGCAGGCCTTCTAAGCCGCCGCTTAACAAGAGAACGATTGCGATAGCGGACTGGAGGATGCCCCAGGTGATTTTTACCCGATTCGACGGGTCCAGGTTGCCATCAGAAGACAGCATGCCGAGCACGAAAATAGCTGAATCCGCTGACGTGATAAAAAATGTGATAATCAACAGAACCGCAACGACAGCGAGAATGTATCCCATTGGCAACTGCTCCAGTGCAAGGAATAACGCAGTCGAGATGTCACGTTGCACCGCTGCCCCTATAGGCGCTTGATCAAAAATTTCGAGGTGAAGCGCAGTCCCGCCAAACACGGAAAACCAAATGAAGCTCAACAAACTCGGAACGAGCATCACGCAAATGACGAATTCCTTGATCGTACGACCTTTGGAGACGCGTGCAATAAACATACCGACGAACGGCGCCCAGGCAATCCACCATGACCAATAAAACAACGTCCAGTTGGCTACCCAGGTCCCTTGTGTAAAAGGGGTCAGCCGCAAGCTCATCGAGATGAGATTGTTCAAATAACTGCCGAGCGTGCTGGTGAAGGCGTCAAAAATAAACGAGGTTGGTCCCAATACGAGCGTCAGCAGGAGGAGTAGCAAAGCCAATACCAGATTCGTATTGCTCAAATACTTGATTCCCCGATCCAGTCCTGTCGTAGCCGAGAGCAGAAATAGTACCGTAATAATGGAAATGATCACGATTTGCACGGTGGTGTTGGATGGCAATCCAAAGAGGTGAGACAAACCTCCGTTTATTTGCAGAGTTCCGAGACCTAGTGAGGTGGCGACACCGAATGCCGTGGCGATGACAGCCAGAATGTCGATCCCTTTTCCGAGCGGTCCGTGTATGCGCTCACCGAGCAGCGGTCCAAAGGTGGAGGAGATCAAGCCCTTCGCTCCTTTGCGAAATTGAAAATAGGCGAGAGTGAGAGCAATGAGAGCGTAGATCCCCCAAGGATGCAGGCCCCAGTGAAAAAATGCATAGCGCAGAGCGGTTTGTGCGGCTTCGGTCGTCTGTCCAGCCACACCTGCTGGTGGAGAGAAGTAATGAGAGACGGGCTCCGCCACTCCCCAAAAGACAAGACCAATCCCCATCCCAGCAGAGAACAACATAGCAAACCAGGTAGGGAGCGAATATTCCGGCTCGTCATCGTCGCTCCCTAAAGGGATTTGTCCGTATCTGCTAAAGGCAAGGAAGATGCAAAAGATCAGAAAACCGAAAGTCACGATTAAATAAAACCAGCCGAAATTGGTCGTGGTCACTTTTAGTACATGGGAAGCCGCAGAGGCGAAAAGCTCAGGAGAAATCGCGCCGAACAGCACAATGACAAATACAATGACCAAGGATATCAGGAAAGTCATCTTTATCCTCCCGGGAATCTACAAGAAATGGTAATAGTTTATCATCCCGCGAGATTTCCAAGATTATTCCGGATGTGACCGCCCTGAATGGAGTTACGATGAAAACGTCTCGATAAACCGATTCGCTGCTTTGGACAGATGGCGTCCAGACTGCCAAACGACAGCAGCCGAAGAGAAAATGGAAGTTCCGGAGAGTCGAATCCCTCGAATTTGTTCGCTCTGATGAGTTTCCCATGCTGAGATGGGGACGATAGAGGAACCGACCGAGGAGGCGACCATACTGACGATGAGAGAAATGTCCGGGCACTCGCAGATAACGTGCGGTTCCACGCCTAGACGGGAGAATTCCTTGATAATCAAGTCGTAGATACCCAAGCCTGGTGTGCTCGGCATGATGAGCGGAAGCTCGGCGATCTCGCGCATTTCGATTTCCTTGCGATCGGCATAGGGGGAGGTGGCAGGAACGATGAGCACAAAATCCTCTTCCTCCAACGGAATCATGGTGCAGTTGTTCAACGAGTGGGGGAGGCGTACGATAGCGACTTCTATGGTTCTGCGCTCCAGCCACTGATTGAGGAGCTGCGTATCACCTTTCCAGATTTTATACGTAATGAGCGGATATTTTTGCTGAAACACACGAATTTGTTCTGGCAGGCGGTAGGCCGACAGTGCACTGACACCGATGGACAACGTCCCCCGAATGCCTTCTCCTGTTTCTTTGACCTCGGAGAGAGCTTCCTCCATTTGATGAACGATATTGAGCGCCTGTTTATAGAGGGTGACGCCTGCTTCCGTCAGGACCATTTGTTTTCCCGAGCGTTCAATGAGCATGACCCCGAGCTCCTCCTCCATTTGCTTCAACTGCTGACTCAAAGGCGGCTGGGCCATATTCAGTCTTTTAGCCGCCCCTGTTATCTGACCTTCCTCTGCTATGGCGATAAAGTAACGCAGTTGCCGAATATCCACACGCAATGCCTTCTTTCCTTACGAGAATGGTTCCATATGAAAACGATATGAAAATTAGATTTTATGGATATTTTTCATATTGATGAAGCTATGATAGCATGTTTTCTGTGAATCTTCACTTCATGGAAAAGACATAAAGGAAAGAAGGGGAAGTCCGTGCGTACGTGGATGGAAAAGCTATTTCACTTGCGCGCTTACGACACGACGTTTCAAAGGGAACTCATCGCCGGATTTATTGGCTTTGTCACCATTGTCTACATTGTTGCCGTAAACGCTTCGATTTTAAATGATGCTGGAATACCAATGGAAGCAGGCATTCTGGCGACTGTATTGACGGCATTTATCGGGTCACTTCTTATGGCCTTTTGGGCAAATGCTCCTATTATTCTGGTTCCCGGCATGGGGATCAACGCCCTGTTTACATTCACGTTATGCAAATCGATGGGCCTCACTTGGCAGGAAGCATTGGCTGCTGTATTTGTTTCTGGTCTGATTTTTACTGTGATTGCCTTCACTAGGGCAGCGACGATATTGTCCAATGCGATCCCCTCTTCACTAAAAGAAGCGATTACCGTTGGGATTGGGTTGTTCTTGACCTTCATCGGTCTGCAAAAAGGCGGGCTGATCGTCATGAATCCGTCTACATTTGTTGCGCTGGGTGACTTGTCCAGCCCACATGTGATCGTCACGCTGATTACTTTGATTGTTACGTTGATTTTGTTTGTTCGCAATGTGCCGGCCAACTTCTTGATCGGAATTGCGGTTGGTACAGGACTTGGCTTTTTGTTCGGGATTGTCGAGCCAGGTGGGGGAGGATCATTTTCGTTTGCGGATTACGGAAGCGTATTTGCGGGTTTTTCCTTTTCTGCCATTTGGGCGTTGCCATTTTGGATCGCGACCTTCTCATTGGCGATGGTTATCGTCTTTGAAAATATTGGCTTGATTCATGGGCATACCTCGATGCTTGGACAGCCGGAGAAGTTCGGCCGTTCGCTGCAAGCGAATGCGTTATCGGCTGCCATCTCTGGCATTTTGGGAACCAGTCCGACAGTTTCGACGGTGGAGACAGCGGCAGGAATCGCAGCAGGAGGACGGACGGGATTGACCGCACTTGTAACAGGCACCTTGTTCCTGCTCTCGCTCGGTTTGCTTCCTGTTATCAAAATGATTCCGGATGGAGCCATTGCTCCGGTGCTCATCATCATTGGCGCACTGATGCTGCAAAATGTACAGAATATCAATCTGAAGGACTTCTCGGAAGGTTTCCCTGCCTTTTTGATCATCGTGATTATCCCGTTGTCCTACAGCATTGTAGATGGAATCGCGTTTGGATTCGTAGCGTATCCTCTCATGAAGCTCGCATTGGGCAAACGTCGCGAAGTGCCTGCGCTGATGTACGTCATCGCGGGATTGTTTTTGCTGAATCTGATGCTGCCGATATTCACATAAAAGAGAAGTTTTCCCTCGACTTGGGTCGGGGGTTTTTTTGTTCTGTTCTCTAGAAAGTGGTGCAAGCATTGTGAAATAATGGATGGAAAGTTGTAAAATGGGGGGCTTTTCCATGATTCATGAGATGACGTTTCAATTGCGTACTTCTAATTTCACCAAAGGACAAGCCTGGTACCAGAGCTTTTTGCAAAGAGAGCCGGATTTTGTTCCGCATGAAGGATTTGCTGAGTGGGAAGTCCTGCCTGGTTGTTGGCTGCAGCTGGCAGAGGGGACGCCAGCGGAAGGAAGCGGCCCCGTGCGATTGGCTGTGGTCGATATCGAGATGGAAAGAGAAAGACTAATCAAAGAGCTGCAAATCGATCCGTTTGAAATTTTTCAACGGGAAGAGGTACCGGTCAAGTGGGGGACGTTTGCCGATCCGTGGGGGAATCGTCTTGGATTGTTCGAGTACCTAGATGCGGCTGAAAAAGAGGAGAAGCAAAAAAGACTTGCGAAGCTGTAGGGAAAAGTCCCTTTGCCAATGAGATAGGCAAAGGGATTTTTTGTGGAGAGATGTGGATTGATTATCGTTTTACAAACGTAAACGCTTGTTTTACTTGGTCCAGAGACATCATCAGAGGGATGAATTTCTTCCCTTCTTTGCTTGTTGGGTCAAATACTGTGTCTTGTGGCAAGCTTGCTACATATACCATGTTGGTTGCTTGGTTACGTGCAATTTCGTAGCCTACTGGTGGCTCGTCCGGGTTGTTCAGTTTTTTCCAGTCATTCAGGTCAAACGCGGTGATAACTACAACAGGTACACGATCTTCCGCTTTGTCAGCATTGAAGATGAAGCGAGTTACACTCTTTGCTTCTGGCAAGTATTCGTCTGCATTTGGGCCTGTTTTTTCCTCGACAAGGATGTTGTCGTTCCAAGATTTTGGACCTTTAAAAGCAAAGGCAGAGTCTTGGCTTTTGAAAGTATCATGATAGACTTCGAGTGCTTTTACAGCTGGTTCGAAGTTAGCACTCATCAATTCCCATTTGGTTTGGTTCCACTTCCATTTGGATTTGAGGTAGCCGCGAACATCTGCATTGTAATCACCAGTCAGACGCTCTGTACCTTCCAGTACGTAGAGACCATTTTTGTTGAGATCGATTGGTTTCAGTTCTACGAAGTCCGCTCCGACTACACCTGCTTTGTTTTTATCCAGACCTGGCAGACCGAGTTCTTTCGCTTTTCCATCTTGAATGGTGTAGATGTGATTGGTTGTGTATCCGCCGCTTCCGCCAGTGCTTGCAGTAACCATGATCTCGCCTTTTTTATCGTAAGTGAAATCTTGAACGGAGAGCTTCGGCTCGTAGCCGTCGTCCTTCACGTCGATGTTAAAAGATTTCTTCGTTTTGCCATCTGTTACTTTGATAGTGAGGTCCTTAACGTAAGGGCTGTTTTTCTCTTTTTTCCCGTACAGAACGACTGTGTCTGCGGTCTTTTCACCCGTTACGTCTGCTGTTTTTTTCGTAATCTCTTGCAAGCCTTTTGGTGTAGCCGTTGTGTTGCTTGCATCTGCTGTAATTGCATACCCTCCAGTGAAAAGTACGGAAGTAAGTACAGTTCCTGTTACGAGTTTGTTCAAGTGTTTCATGTGTTTCATGTGATGAATCTCCTCCCCAGTCTTGCTGACTGATCATGATGTAATTTGTAGTGTGCTGTATTTTGTGCTTGTCCTTGCTACACGTTCATTATGTACGATAGTGTGGATACATTGGTTACAGACTATCGTCATAAAACCTACAAACCAGTAACAGGTAAATGTTAGGGTGCTAGGAGGTTGCTGGCTTCTTGTAGCAGTGCCTCGCTGCTATGCTCCAACAGCATGGGATAGAGACTAGGATTAATGGCCGAGAAAATATATTTGATTTTAGACAGACCTGTCTGTATACTAAATCCAAGGAGAGCGGATGCTCCTCCACCAATATTCAACAAACGAAGGGAAGATCTACCATGAGCAAAGACATTCGACCACCGTTTACAAAGGAGTCTGCATTGGCAAAAGTGCAGTTTGCTGAGGATGCTTGGAATTCTCGCAATCCGGAGCGGGTATCTTTGGGATACTCCGTTGATTCCAATTGGCATAATCGCACAGAATTCTTTACCGGCAGAGAGGCTATCAAGACGTTTTTGACAAATAAGTGGGCTAGAGAGCTGGACTACAAACTTAAGAAGGAACTTTGGTGCTACACGGACAATCGGATTGCAGTGCGTTTTGAGTACGAATATCGTGATGCAAATACAGGTCAGTGGATGCGATGCCATGGAAATGAATACTGGGAGTTTGCCGAGGATGGTCTCATGAAGAGACGGGATATGACGGGGAATGATTTTCCTATCAAAGAGGCGGATCGTAAATTCAAATAATGGTTTGAACTATAAAAAATAAAAAGGATGATAAAAAATGAGTAAAGACATTCGACCACCATTCACACTTGAATCCGCATTGGCAAAAGTAAAATTTGCCGAAGATGCTTGGAACTCTCGCGATCCGGAACGCGTGTCGCTAGGTTATACCGTTGACTCCAACTGGCGCAACCGCACAGAGTTTTTTACAGGTCGCGAGAATATTAAAGCTTTTTTAACGAAGAAATGGGCAAGGGAGCAGGACTATAAACTGATGAAAGAGCTTTGGTGCTACACGGACAACCGGATTGCGGTTCGTTTTGAATATGAGTACCGTGATGCAGAAACTGGTCAATGGATGAGATGCCATGGGAATGAGCTTTGGGAGTATGACGAAGACGGTCTTATGAGAAGACGGGATATGAGTGGAAATGATTATCCGATAAACGAAAATGATCGGCGTTATAAATAATCCTCGGGAAATAGCAGCGTGTTCCAAAACCACCGGAAATGAGGTGAAAACGATGACAGTATATTACAAAACAGAATGTGTGGACGGACTCACAATTTTTTATCGAGAGGCTGGGAATCAAGAGAATCCGACCATTTTGTTGCTCCATGGGTTTCCATCTTCTTCTCATATGTACCGCAACTTAATTGCCGAGCTCTCTAATGAATACCATATCATTGCACCTGACTATCCTGGTTTCGGTAACAGTGATCAGCCTTCTATGGCCGACTTTGCCTATACCTTCGACAATTTGGCCGATGTTATGGATGCATTTGTCGAGCAGCTCCAATTGAAGAAATACAGCATTTATGTCCACGATTATGGAGCGCCAGTCGGATTCAGATTGGCTGTCAAACATCCAGAACGAGTCCAAGCCATTATCTCTCAAAACGGAAATGCATACGAAGAAGGCTTGCTATCTTCGTGGGCTCCCGCGCGGACGTATTGGGAAAATCCGGCTGATGAAGCCTCTATCAACAATGTTTTAGGTCTGCTGAAACCTGAGTTCACAAAACACCAGTATGTAAACGGGACACGCAATCCGGAAAAAATCAGCCCAGACAGTTGGAATTTGGACCAATATGTGTTGGCTCGACCTGGGAATAGCGAGATCCAGCTTGCCCTGCTCTATGATTATCAAAACAATTTGAAACAATATCCGAGTTGGCATGAGTATTTCCGGACCTACCAGCCTCCGACATTGGTTGTTTGGGGAAAAAATGATATGTTCTTTGGTCCGGATGGGGCGTGGGCTTACCAAAAGGACTTAAAAGATGTTGATGTTCATCTGCTCGATACGGGTCATTTTCCTTTGGAAGAGGATTTGGAAATCAGCGTAGCGTTAATTAAGCGATTTTTAGGTGAGCGAATAAAGGAATTGGACGGCGTGCAATAACACCTGAACGGTGACCCGTGGGATGGCTCCTTTGAAAAACTGGCTCTCTTGCGGGTCCGTTCAAAGATTTTTACAGATCATGAATGACACGTATATTCCAGTTGGATCAACAAAAAAATAAAATTGGACTTTGCCTACGAAAAATAGATGTAATCCACCAAAAGACTAATAATGGAGGAGCTATATGAAAGCGAGCGACCTTGTGGTGCAATGTCTGGAGGCTGAGGGAGTTGAGTACATTTTCGGCATCCCGGGTGAAGAGAGTATTGATCTCATCGACTCCTTATCGCGGTCATCGATTCAATTTGTAGTTACGCGGCACGAACAAGGGGCAGCCTTTATGGCAGATGTGTATGGTCGACTCACGGGAAAACCCGGCGTGTGTCTCGCTACGTTGGGGCCAGGCGCGACGAATCTGATTACAGGTGTGGCTAATGCTCACTTGGACCGCTCGCCATTGATTGCCATTACCGGTCAGACAGATCGTAGCCAGCTGCACAAAGAAACACATCAAAATATAGATACGATACAATTATACAAAGGAATTACAAAATACAATCAGCAGATTGCATCCGCGCACACAATTCCAGAGATCATCCGTAAGGCGTTTGCTCTGGCAACAACCGACAGTTTTGGTGCTGTGCATCTGCAGCTGCCTGTAGATGTTGCTCGGGATACGGTAGTCGGCTCACCACTTCCCATTGGAAGAAAAGCAAAAGTTTGTCCCGACAAGTCCTCGCTACACACAGCCGCACAGTTAATCATGGAGGCAAAGAGACCAATCATCCTTGTAGGCAACGGTGCGGTACGTAGTCGAGCTTGGAAAGAAATTCGACAATTAGTAGAGAAAGCGAATTTGCCATTGGTCAATACTTTTATGGCCAAAGGTTTTCTGCCTTTCGATCACCCGCTGAATCTGTTCACAGTCGGCGGTAGTTTCGATCCTGATGGTTTGCTTCCTCTGCATGAAGCAGATTTGGTCATCGCTATTGGATTTGATTTTGTTGAATTTGATTCGAAATTCTGGAACGAGGATAAATCGCGTAAAGTACTGAGTATTAATACCACCTACGCTGAAACTGATGCTCATTTTCCCGTTGAATTGGACCTTGTAGGTGATTTACGAGAAACGATTAAGGCATTATCCAACCTGTTAAATCGGAGACCCGAACCTGTAGACTATGAGAAGATTCGTGTACGTAGAATGAAGAAGTTGAGGGCCATCCCATCAGAACAGGATCTGCCACACAAAGTGATGTGGACCTTAAGCAAAAAGCTGCCGAAGGAAAGCATCGTGATTTCTGATGTCGGCTTGCATAAGATCTGGGTATCATTCTGGTACCAGCCAAAACTTCCAGGGCAAACGATTATTTTCAACGGTCTTGCATCAATGGGAGCATCGCTGCCTGGCGCTTTGGCAAGCTGCTTGGTCAAGCCAAACTGTCCTGTTGTTATCATAACGGGAGACGGTGGCTTTCTAATGAATGCGCAGGAGCTCGAGACCGCAAAGCGCTTGGGTCTGAGCTTTACGATCATCGTCTTTAATGACCAGCGGTATAGCTTAATAGAGAAGCACCAGTCCAATGCCAATCTAGCGGTTACACAGATTTCTTTTACCAATCCGGATTTTAACCTTTTTGCCCAAAGCTTTGGAGTTGCATACAGGCGTGTTACAAAAACAGAGGAGTTTCCTCAAGCTCTTACAGAGGCATTAGATAGTGGAGAACTGAATTTAATGGAGATCGTTATAAGGAACCCAATATAGAGATAAAATAACGTTATTCGCAGAAAAAAAGCCGAAAAATTAAAATTGAAATTATATATACTTGTCTGTATAGTAATGGCGTGGGGACAGAAGGATGAGGGGGGACCAAATAAAGAGTGACTTTATTTGACCCAGGAACTCAGCCTTCTAACTGGGATATTAAACCTCCAGTATTGTTAGAGTTGATAGAACTATTGACGGCGCAAATGCTAAGCGCGTTCATTAATAGAGGAGGAGAAGGCATGAGACAAAGAAAAAAAGAGCAAATACTGGATGTTGCCTCATCCTTGTTTTATAAACAAGGAATTACTGCTACGGGGGTCGATCAAGTTGTAGCAGAATCCGGAGTAGCAAAAATGACGCTGTATAACAACTTTCCTACTAAAGAGCATTTGGTGATAGCTTATCTTGAGACGAGAGATTCCCTTTGGAGAAACTGGTTTGAAACTACAGTTTATGAGAAGGAAGTTACCCCGTCGGAGCGTTTGGTTGCTCTATTTGATACATTAGAAGAGTGGTTCTTGCAACCTGACTTTCGTGGGTGTTCCTTCATAAATACGGCTGCAGAATTTAATGAACCTACTCATTCGTTTCATCAAGTATCTTTAAGGCATAAATCATTATTAAAAAATTTTATCAAAAAACTTGTTCAAGAAGCTGGAGTCCCTGAGGAAGAAGAACTAACCAATGCGTTGTATCTTTTGATAGAAGGCAGCATTGTTACTGCAATGATCGAGGGAAATCACGAAGCAGTTCATCATGCTCGCAGAACGGCTCAAAAGCTCGTAAGTATCTTTCTAAATGAAGCTTCAAGTGGCGTGGAAGAGGGTATTCATTGAAAATCGGCGGAAACTCAGGATGAAATTGACTAGAGGCTTATGCATTGTGATACTGGCCTCTTCTATTACCCATTGATAAGACAGACCATCGCTTTCATTGTTGATAAAATAAAAGAATGCAAGTAAAATGATTGAATGCTCAAAACGGGCCGCGGTTCGTAAACTCCCGCGTTATCAAAACTAGGAGGAAATCATATGTTTAATTTTTGGATCGGAGTGCTTTTTGCTCTGGTGAACTTCGGACTGTTCCTGCTCTGCTACCGACTGTTCGGCAGAATGGGACTGTACGCGTGGATCGGGATGGCTACCGTGCTGGCCAACATCCAGGTGGTCAAAACAATCGAGATGTTCGGCTTGGTCATGACGCTCGGCAATACGATTTATGCTTCTATTTATTTGGTAAGCGATCTATTGAACGAGAAGTATGGGGAAAGAGAAGCGAAAAAAGCCGTATGGTTCGGCTTCTTTACCTTAATTGCGGCAACGATCATCATGCAGCTCGTGCTGGTATTTGAACCACAGGAAACAGATATTGCCCAAGGTTCCTTAGAGACGATTTTTGGCTTGATGCCAAGAGTGGCATTGGGAAGCTTGTGTGCGTATTTTGTCAGCCAGTTTGTCGACGTGAGAATCTATACGTGGCTGAAGAAAAAATGTCCGGGCCGCAATCAGCTCTGGATTCGCAATAATGGAAGTACGCTCTTCAGTCAGCTGCTCGACTCGGTTACCTTCTGTACGATTGCCTTTTTGGGAGAATTCCCGATGGACGTATGGTGGCAAATCCTGTTGACCACCTACCTGATCAAGTTTGTCGTATCGGCAGCTTCGACGCCGGTTCTTTATATCGCGCGTAGTATGAAAGTGGACGAAAGCTAATTGACAAAAATACAGAAAAACCGCCAAGGACGATAGAGCTTGGCGGTTTTTGTTTTTACAAGTTTAGAAGGATTATACAAACTTTACATCAAATTTACATAAGATTCAGGTTATACGTTTACCATTTCATAGTAGATACTTCCGAATGATGTGAGGAGGAATGATGCGAGAATGCTGAAAAAAAGAGGGAGTGCTTCCAGGTGGCCGAAGCTGGCGCTAATAGCCGCGGTTATGATGGGAACTGTTTTACCCACCGGGTGGATGCCACAGGCAAAAGCCGCGCGGGCTGATCATGTGGTGATCAGTGAGGTGTATGGGGGTGGGGGGAACTCAGGTGCCCTGTACAAGAATGACTTCATTGAACTGTATAACCCAACAGACACGGCTGTTTCGGTTGGAGGCTGGTCTGTGCAGTATGCCTCTGCTACGGGAACAGCGTGGCAAAAGGCAGGGCTGACAGGAAGCATAGCCCCTTATGGCTTTTATTTGGTTCAGTTAGCCTCATCGGGTTCAACAGGGGGGGACGTGCCAACTCCTGACGATAGCGGGACTTTGAACTTGTCAGGGTCGAACGGGAAGGTTGCACTGGTCAACGATGATGTCACGTTAACCGGGGCGGATGTCACTTCCCAGACAAGCGTCGTGGATATGGTCGGCTTTGGTACTGCGAATTCATCTGAGGGCAACTCACCAGCACCAGCTCCCTCGAATATAACCAGCGCCCAACGCATAAGCAACGCCAGCGGCATTGTTCCAAACGGAGGAAATGGCTGGGATACAAACAACAACGGCAACGATTTTATCACAGGAGCACCTACCCCGAAAAACACACAAAGCCCAGTAGAACCGCCGCTACCAACAGATGCGACCGAAAAGCTAAACGCTACAGAACTTATTTTTGATCATACTGATCCTATCCAAGCAACAATTCGCGGCTATGTCGGTCAAGGGCGGACGATTAAGGTTTATGCGAGTCAGCCTACAGGAACAGGTAGCGACACTCCTTTGGCACAGCAAGACTCGGATGCTTCCGGGTTAATCGAGCTGACTTTTGCCAATCCCGATCCAAATGCGCAGGGAGTCTATCTGACTGCAACGGAAGGGAGTAAGAAAGAGAGCGCGAGCATCGAGCTGAGGCCAGCGGTAGCCAGCGCAGCTTTGATCCAGGGAAAAGTCAGCCTGCAAGCATTGAACGGTGTGGGCGAGCTGCGCGGAGAAGCTGGAGCGGCAGCAGGGAATGCGATACTGCGCGCATACGATCCGCAAAAACAACCGTTGATGCTTAGTAACAAAGAAACAGGAACAGCACAGGCAAACGGGTCATTTTCCTTTACGATTCCAAACATCGACCAGCTGGATCATATACTCGTAACGCAGCAAACAGTTGGGGAATATGGCAAGTCGTTTGAGAGCCCGGAAGTTAGCGTTACCAAGTCAGCCGTAGGTTCGACTACGATTGCTGAAGCAAGAAGCACCCCGATAGGAACGAACGTGAGTGTCGTCGGAACGGTGACGGCGATGTTTGAAGCGGGTGGGCAAAACAATGTCTATTTCCAAGACGATACGGCGGGACTCGTCCTTCGTGCGCCAGGATTGACTGGCAAAATTGAGGAAGGAGACAAGATCCGAGCTACTGGAAAAATGAACGACTATAATGGGCTGGCACAGCTCGAAGCAGCTACTAGCAACGTGGAAATCGTGCAGAAGCAAGCGGGGGTGCCTAACCCGCAAATTGTGACTTCTACTGATTTTGCGGCTGCTACAGGTGAGGCTTTGGAAGGCAAGTTGGTGACGGTAAAGGTAGTCACCGTCAAATCAGTAACGAGCGGCAATTATAAGCTGGAGGATCAGCACGGTACGTTTGTGTCTCGTCCTGCTGCCACTCTTCCACTTCCAGTAAACAAGAGCTATGCCGCTATTACAGGCGTGGTTAACTACGATCGCAATGAATACAAGCTGGTTCCGCGCACTATCGCTGATCTCGTAGAGGACGAGAATAAAGTCCCCATGGTCACAGCGAGCCCAGCAGGTCCAATGGTGACAAAGGGAACAAAAGTCACGCTTTCAACGACGATGGCTGACGTAACGATCTTCTATACGATAGATGGTTCAACGCCGAGCAGAGGAAGTCTCAAGTATACGGGACCGATCCAGATTGACGCGGATACGACCGTTTCAGCCATAGCCGTGAAGGATGGTTTTACAGACAGCAATGTAGCGACATTCCGTTACATCATCCAAAAAGATAACGTTCGCATTCATGACATTCAAGGAAAGTCGCACCGATCAACGATGGTGGATGGAACGGTGACGAATGTTCCGGGAATCGTAACGGCTATCATTCGAAGCGGTAGCAATGTACAAGGCTTTTATATGCAAGACCCATTACCGGACGCAGACCCATTTACTTCTGAAGGTATTTACGTTTACGAGCCAAAAGCAGTGGTCACCCCAGGCGATGAAGTAACCGTTAGCGGAACCGTCAAGGAATTCGTGCCATCGAACAGGGCGGGTACAGACCTCACTCAGACGCAAATTGATGCGACCAACGTTGTTATCGGCGCTAGAAAGGCACTCCCAGAACCACTCATCCTGGGCAAAGACAACTACGAATATCCAAAAGGAATCATCGACAACGACAGCCTCGGCAAATACGATCCAGACCAAGACGGCATCGACTTCTGGGAAAGTCTCGAAGGCATGCTGGTGCAGATCGACAATCCAATCGTAGTTGGCGAAACCAAGACATTTACCAATCCACGTGCAACGGAATTTGTTGTCATTGATAACGAGGCCCATCCGAGTCAGCCGCGTACACCAGCTGGCGGAGTAGTACTAGAGGCCAATGATTTTCACCCTGAGCGCATCACGGTATCGGACAAACTCGAAACGATTACCGGTGAAGTAAAAGTCGGCGACAAATTTGACGGACCACTAGTAGGCATCATTGACTACAGCTTTGCGAATTACAAGCTGTTCCATACAAAACCATTTACGGTACAGGCAAGCCATTATGAGCAGCCAGTGACGAGTATTTCCCCAAAAGAAGATAAGCTGACAATCGCTTCGTACAACATCGAGAATTTCTCGGCTAAAACCGATTCTGCCAAAATCAATCGTATCGCCGAGACGATCGTGGACAACATGAAGCGGCCGGATATTATCGGCGTGGTGGAAATGCAGGACGACAATGGGCCGACGGACAATGGGCAAACAGATGCTAAACAGTCTGCGGACGCATTGATCAAAGCGATTGAAAACAAAAACGGCCCGACTTATCAATACACCGATATCGCGCCACAGAACAATCAAGATGGTGGACAGCCAGGAGGAAACATCCGTGTTGGTTTCTTCTACAACCCAGAACGGGTACAGCTGGCTAGTGGAACGCCAGGAGGTTCAACAGATGCGGTGCAAATCGAGACACGAGATGGCGTGGCGCATCTGTCTCTCAATCCAGGGCGGGTAGATCCGACAAACGATGCGTTTGCTTCGAGCCGTAAGCCGCTGGCAGCGGAGTTTGTTTTCCAAGGCGAGCCTGTCATTGTTATCGCCAACCATTTCAACTCCAAGGGTGGAGATCAAGCGCTCTTTGGAAAAGATCAGCCGCCACAGCTGGTGAGTGAAGTACAGCGCATGAAAATTGCCCGTGTATTAAATAGCTTTGTAAAAGAAATCCATGCGGCGGAAGCGAAAGCAAATGTTGTGGTACTGGGTGATCTCAATGATTTCCCGTTTTCGAATCCGGTGCAGGAATTGGCAGATGGCGTTTTGATCAATATGGTGGAGAAGCTGCCGAAGGGTGAGCAGTATACGTACGTGTACCAAGGGAACTCTCAGGTCTTGGATCAAATTTTGGTCAGCAACCATCTGGAGAACGACACGAAGGTTGATATCGTTCACATCAACGCTGGTTTGACCGAGAGCGAGGGACGTGTGAGTGATCATAATCCTGTCCTTGTACAGCTGGACTTGAAGGATCGTGGCACGCCGGAAAAAACAGCACAAGAAGTAGCAGAAAGCATCACGCAGCTCACACAGCCAGCAGCGGGTGTGACGCGCTTGAAGCTACCAGAAGTATCTACAGGCTTTACCATCATGATCAAATCGTCTAGTGATACAGCGATCATTGCGCTGGACGGCAAAATTACGCCGCCAAATCGCCAGACGAATGTAGACCTGATTTTGGAGGTCACACGAACATCCGACCAATCGACAGCTGTGACCAAAGCATTGACCGTGCAGGTTCCAGCTAAGCCGGACTCACCACCGCCAGTTACACCGCCGGACAGAACACCGACACCTGACTCACAGCGAGCTTTGAATAAGGAAGCAGCTCAGGTCATCTCCGCAAGCAACGAGGAGAATGCCATTTTGGGACAGGTGGATCGAGTACTCAGCCATCTGGAAAAACTTCTGGATGCCCAGCAGTGGACGCCGACTGAGAAATGGGAGACGGTCACAGATACGATCACGACTGTACTCGAGGCAGTGGCCGAGCAGGCCGAGCGAGGAACCATTGATGAAGAGGCACTCCAAGATGTGACGAAGAGCTTTTTGGACAAAGCATTTGACCCGCTCACAGAAGAGGGCATCAAGGATGAAGAGCTTGCCCGCCTGGCACTTGCTTCGTTGACGAGCTTGGCGAAAACAACACTGGAGCCGCTCGATGAAAAGGATATTTCCAAAGAGGTTGCCAAGCATGTCCGTACATTAGCGGAAAAGCTTTTGAAAAAGCTTGGCACGGTTGTCATTGAAGATGGGGAAGAGATCAAGGCAACGGACGAACAAGTAGATGAACTCCTAGACATACTCGGGGAATTCATGAAAGCAATCGAGTCCGTGAAAGAAAAAATCGGCTTTGCACCGGTGCTGTTCATTCAGGTGGAAGAGAGCGATGACAATTCGAGCGACACGCGTTCTCGTAAGGAAGAATCCGCTGATCCGACGGTGACGCTGGAACAGAAGCTGGTTGAACAATTGAGGGAAAAAGAGGTAGGTATCCGCGTAACCTTGGAAAGCGAAGCATGGGTAGAAGTGCCGGGCACATACTTTTCCGCTCAGCGTGCAAGAGAGTTTGCCCTTTCTCTGACGGAAGCAAACGGGAACGGGTGGAAAGGTGTGCCAAACCCTGGTGAAGCCTATCAAGTGCAAGTGTGGAGCAACGGTAAAAAGGTAACAAATCTCGGCAAAACAGGCTTTACACTTGGTCTGCCAGTCGCCGATGACGCAAGCGAAAAGCTCCAGGCGTATTCGTACCGGAGCAATATGTGGAGAGCAGCTATTGGACTCAAGGGAAAAGCGATCCAGGTGACGAAAGACGACGATCTGGGGAGCTTTACAGTAACGACGGCGGCCACTTATGTCGTCGGTGAGAGTGCCTTGAAAAGAATCGAGATCGAGCCGAAATCTCTCAAGCTAGCCCAGGGCGAGGAAGCACAGCTCAAGGTAATGGCGGTTCTCGGTAATGATGCGGAAGAAGACGTTAACGAAGCGGAGGGTATCGAGTTCGCATCAAGCAACCCTGAACAGGTAGAGGTTGATGAGACGGGACGGATTCTTGTCTTGGATGATGCCAAACCGAGAACAAGAGTGACCATCACGATCAGCTACGCTGGCAAGACTGCCAAGGTAACTGTCACGGTTAAGAGTAATTAACGAAAAGAAAACGGGTTGGGAGATAGCTTCCCAGCCCGTTTTTTGTTGTGGAAATGGATTAGATGCGTGCCATCCCCATCACTTTTTCAACTTTGTACAGCATCTCATTCGCGACCTTATTCGCTTTCTCTGCTCCGGCAGTCAGGATATCATCCAGCTCAGAGGAGTGGAACAGTTGCTCGAAGCGTTCTTGAATCGGACGCAATGTTTCTACGACAACTTCTGCCAGCTCGGTTTTGAATGCGCCATAGCCCTTGCCCTCGTACATCGCTTCGATCTCATCCAGAGTTTTTCCGGAGCAGAGGGAGTAGATGGTCATGAGGTTAGAGACAGCAGGCTTTTCTACTTTGTCATATCGCACAACGCTATCGGAATCCGTTTGCGCGCGCTTGATTTTTTTCGTAATGGTGTCTACATCATCCAGCATGGAGATGAAGGCGCCTTGGTTTGGATCGGATTTGCTCATTTTCTTGGTGCCTTCAGCAAGGGACATGATGCGTGCGCCAGTCTCAGGCAGGCGAACCTCTGGAATGGTGAAAATGTCGCCATAACGGTTGTTAAAACGGGTGGCCAAATCACGAGTCAGCTCCAGATGCTGCTTCTGGTCCTCGCCCACAGGGACGAAATCAGTGCCGTACAGCAAAATATCAGCAGCCATCAATGGAGGATAAGCCAGCAGACCGCCTGGAATAGATTCGCCGCGTCCATCGGATTTGTCCTTGAATTGGGTCATGCGCTCCAATTCACCCAAGTAAGAGGTACACAGCATGATCCAGCCGAGCTTGGCATGGGCCGGTACTTCCGATTGGACGAACAGCGTCATTTTGTTCGGATCGAGGCCAACGGACAAATAGAGAGCCGCGAGACGACGGATGTTTTCGCGCAGGACAGCAGGCTCCTGTGGAACGGTAATCGCATGCTGGTCTACGATGCAGTAAAAGCAGTTGAATTGATCTTGAAGCGGAACGAAGTGCTTCATTGCGCCCAAGTAGTTGCCGAGTGTCAAAATGCCGCTTGGTTGAATGCCGGAAAAGATGGTTTTCATGGGAAAGCTGCTCCTTTCAATGTTAGATATGAGTTTTTGGAAATACAAAAAGGTCCATCCGCCCTGGACAGGGACGAATGAACCGTGGTGCCACCCTTGTTATTTCACGCAAGGAATCATCCATACGCAAAATCTCTTTAATCCGTACCGTTTCTGTGTAAGACAGCTTGATACGGTGTCCATTGTAACGTACGGACGTAACGCCAAAGCCTACTGCCGCCATGAGAGCGGGTTCGGTTTGGAGCTCGGAAGCCCATTCATCATTTCCTTAACACTGATTCGCACCAACCATCAGCTCTCTGAAGTCTCGAAAAATGACTACTCTTCTTCCTCATTGCCATCAAATGATACCCTTTGAGCAAACATTTTACGCACTGTCGAGAGAAAAAGCAAGTGGGTCTTGACAAGAAAATCCAAAAGTTGTAAAAATAACTCAATAGTTATATAACTGACAAGTTACTTTTGAGGTGAGAAAATGACCAATGACAAATTGTCAAAAGGGGAGCAGAGTCGCAGTCGGTTACTCGCAGCGGCAGCTTCTGAGTTCGCGGCAAAAGGCTTTCATCGCACACGGGTGAGTGACATCGTGAAAGCAGCAGGCCTGACACAGGCGTCGTTTTACCAGTATTTCGACAGCAAGGAAGGCTTGTATCAGCAGTTGACGGACACATTTGTCACCAAGCTGTGGGAATTGGCGAACAGCGGTCAAAAGGTAACGGCCTTGACGAAGGCAGATGTTTTCCATCAGGTACGGGAGAATCTGCTCGCTTTGTTCCTATTTTTTCAGGAGCAGCCTGATTTGACCCGGATCGTACTGTATCAGGCGGAAAAGGGCGAAGAGCTGCATCGTAAGCTAGCTTCAATTGTTGCTGTCAACTTGCGAAGAAATCAGAGTGCTGGGCATGTCCGTGTCGAGTTGTCTGTGGAGGTGGCGGCAGAGGCAATGATCGCAGTCGTAGACCGTATGACGACGCGGTATTTGTTGACGGGCGAGAAAACAGCGGAGCAGCTTGCGGACGACGCAGCATCTTTTTTGGCATATGGAATTTTGCAGGCAAACGAATAGGAAGAGGGTGCTTGTATGCTAGAGCTGTCCCATCTGATTTGGTTGTTTTTAGTCGTTTTCATGTTTCATGATTTCGAGGAGATCGTGATGGTAGAAGGTTGGGTGCGAGCCAAAAAAGACATCATTAGACAGACGGTTCCAGAACGGCTTATGAAGTTGATAGAGCCTTCGCTTTCGATGAACACGGCGCAATTTACCGTCGCAGTCTCTTGTATTTTCGCCGTTTTATCGGCAGCGGTCATCCTGACTGTCACGACGCTTTCGGCTGGAACGTACCTCCCGTTTTTCCTGGTTTGTTTGCACGTGATGTTTCTCCATGTTTTCATGCATGTTGGTCATACCGTTGTCCTTCGCACGTACACACCTGGTGTGGTGACGGCTGTGGCATTCGTTTTGCCGTATTGTTTGTATACGTATGATCGATTGCTTGAGGCTGGGCTTGCGACGTGGCCCTTGATATGGAGCACGTTGCCGTACAGCTTGCTGATCATCCCTGTTTTGTACGTGGCACACCAGATTGGGGAGGCAGCAGGTAAAGTGATCCCCCGATGAGAAAAAGAAAGGGAGTATGTTATCCTAGTAGAGGTTGTTCAAAAAATCGTTTATTGATCATAGAAGCAGTCCACAAGTAGGAAGAGATTGTGTGAAAGAGGGAATTTTGTTGAAGCTGCGACTAGGCGTCATAGGCGCGGATGATTCACTTGCCATCATCGAATCAGTCATGCGAGAGTTTCCCGAAATTGAATACTTGCCGATTGTCTATTGGAAAGAAGAAGAAATCCTCGATCTGATCTTGCCACATGTGGATGAGGTGGATATGTGGCTTTTCTCCGGACAGGTCCCTTATGCCATGGTGAGCGAGTCAGGCAAGGTCCAAGTGCCGATGGCTTATGTGCCTCATCTCGGTGCGAGCTTGTACAGAACCTTGCTTCATCTGTCCCATCAATTGGGAATCCGGGTGGATGAAGTGAGCTTTGATACATTTTCACCAGAAGAACTGGAGCATTTTATGGACGAAGCGGGCATCGCTGGTGGTTACAAATGGCTCAAGCATTACGAGGGAGCAATCTCAGCCGATGAACTGGCCGATTACCATGAACAGCTTTGGAGGGCAGGCAAGACAAAGGTGGCTGTCACCTGCTTGCGGACAGCAGATGTAGAGCTGGCACGGAGAGGTGTCCCTGTACATCGGGTCGTACCGACACGTGCAGGCGTGATTTCGGTCATTCACATGCTTTTGCGAACGCACGAGATGCTGCACTTCAAAGATACCCAAATTGCCGTGCAGATGATGGAGATCGATCCATTTCGCGAGCTTGCCGGTGGCAACTTTTCCACAGATGAATGGCAAAATGCCGAGATCAAGACGATGGAAAAGCTGTTGCGCTACGCGAAGCATTTGCAAGGCTCACTGAAGACAGCAGGTCCCGGACGCTACGTCATTTTTACAACGCGGGGCAACCTGCAAGAAGTGACTCGTGACTATGCGACCATGCCGGATTTGGAAGAGCTGTTTGGCATTCGTGCTGATCTAGTGACATGCGGAATCGGGATCGGCAAGACCGCTTATGAAGCAGAAATCCATGGTGGCGCGGCTTTGCTGCACGCCAAAGAGCGCGGGACAGGCAACTGGATGGTCTTCTTTGATGACAAAAGCGTCGTAGGGCCGCTTGGTCGTGCTGAACAGATCACGTATCGGTACGACTCAGAAAAGCTGCAAGAACTCAGCCAGCTTACCTCACTCAGTGTCATGACGCTCGCCAAGCTCTACTCCATACTCAAGAAGCGAGGCTCTCAGGAAATTCATGCGACAGAATTAGCCTCGTATCTACAAATTCTGCCACGAAGCGCCAGACGCATCCTAATTGAACTGGAGTCAAAGGGACTCGCTCAGGTGATCAGGGAAGAAAACCCACACCCGCGAGGCAGACCGCGCAAGGTGTATCGGATCGTATGGCAAGCGCAATTGTAATAAATTTACCAATTAATCATTTCTTTCGGGAAATGATTTTTTTGTCGTTAAAAAATTGTTCTCAAATTCACATTTATGACAAATAATAAGAGATGTAAACAACTATGAACTTACATAAAAAACAATATTTTCCAAGGAGGAGTTAACAAGTATGAAAAAATCGGTTTTTGCAGTAACACTCAGCTTCGCATTAGGTAGTTCTACCTTCCTGCCGCTAGCTGCGCAGGCCGAATCCGAAAGCATCGTCTATAGCGCTGAGTGGGATACCCCCGAATTTATCGGAGAAGAGTTCGAGGCAGAAGATCTGGATGGCGAAGACAAAGTTTGGGGATTCCTGGAGCAACATCAAGATTCCTTCCGCATTGACGGAGAAGTGAGAGACCACTTTAAAGTACTAGATGAAGTGACAGACAGAGAGACAGACATGACTCACTACCGCGTGCAAGAAATGTACGAAGGCATCCCGGTCTATGGTTATCAGCAGACGATTCACGTAAACGAGGATGGAAATGTAACGGCATTCCTCGGAAACTACGCACCTGACCTGTCAAACAATGACGACCTGACGAAAAAACCAAAACTCAAATCAGATAAGGCAGTCAAAGAGGCCATTAAGGATTTGGAGGATGAGATCGACAAAAAAGTGGAGAAGTTCGAGGTGAAGCCAAAAGGGAACCTCTATATCTACATCAAGGAAGATGAATCGTATTTGGCTTACGAAGTGGAGCTGAATTTCCTCGATCCGCAGCCAGGGCGTTGGAAGTATTTCATCGATGCAAATTCTGGTGACGTGATCAACAAATACAATATGCTCCATGAAATTACAGGGACGGGTACAGGGGTACTTGGTGACTCTAAGTCCTTCGAAGTAACGAAAGTAAGCAATACAAACTACACGACGAAAGATACAACGCGCGGTAAGGGAATTGAGACGTACACTGCACGGAACAGATACACCCTCCCAGGCACGCTTGGCTCTGATACCGATAACAAGTGGACAGATGGTGCACTGGTCGACGCGCATGCCTATGCACAGAAAACCTACGATTACTACAAAAGTGCACATAACCGTAACAGCTATGACAACAACGGTGCGAAATTGATTTCTACTGTCCATTACGGTAGCAACTACAACAACGCATTCTGGAACGGCGTGCAAATGGTATACGGGGATGGAGATGGAAGCGTATTCCGCCCATTGTCTGCTGGCTTGGATGTCGTTGCACATGAATTGACACATGCCGTTACAGAAAAAACAGCTAATCTGATCTATCAAAATGAGTCCGGTGCGTTAAATGAATCCATCTCTGACATCTTTGGGGCAATGATTGACAACGATGATTGGCTCATGGGTGAAGATGTATACACACCAGGAACGCCTGGAGACGCACTACGCTCTCTCGAAG
>NZ_JBEAES010000049.1:0-36119 GCF_050477165.1 Brevibacillus sp. FIR094
TTCATCGGTAAACCGTAGGGGTTTTTCCAATGTCTACTTTAAGGGGTGCACTTCACAGAGCAGACTGATGAACAGGAGGTTTTTTCATGGCAACTCAAGCTAACTTCAAGACATTCGATACCCTAACTGAGAAGACATCGCACGTACCGTCGCGAGCGTTTCTTGTAAAATCTCTTCTTTTTTCGGCATCACGCGGTCAGAGGGACCGATGACACTGACGGATGCAGTTACGTGTCCAGTCGAATCGAAAATCGGGGCAGCGATTCCGGTCACGCCTGTATTACGTCGATTCGAGCTGATTTCATAGCCTCGCTCACGGATCGTCACCAAGTCCTCTTTGATTTGCTCGACTGACGTGTACGAATGAGGCGTGTAGCTTTTCAGCGGATGTTCCTGCAATATCTCGTCCTGAAACTCCTCCGGCTGATAGGCGAGCAAAACTCTGGCAGCGGAGGTAGAGTAAAGGGGAAAACGCCGGAAGGATTCTACGGTAAAGCGAACAGGATGAAGCGAATCCTCTTTGGCTACATAAATGGCGTCCTTGGAATCTTGTACACATAAGACTGCCAATTCGTTTGTCCGTGAGACAAGCTGGTCTAAGAACGGTTTGGAAAAATCAACGATATCGTGATTCGTGAGCACCTTAGTGCCCAGCTCCAAAAGCGTGTAGCCAAGCGTATACTGCTTGGTTTTTTCATTTTGGCGGATAAAGCCTTCAGACTCCAGCGTGGACAGGAGCTTGTGAACGGCTCCCTTGGACAGCTGTAGCTTTTTACTGAGCTCCGTTACCCCGAGTTCCTTTGGCGAATCGAGAAATATTTTTAACAGCCGACAGCCATTTCGAACAGAAGACAATACTTGGTCCATACAAACGTCTCCTTTGCTTACATTAGCCTTATTTTACGTGTAAGAAACACTGCTGACAATCTCGCAATTCGGGCAATGATGATGCTATTACGACTACCTTGAATAGTCAGTTTCTTTATGCTAGTATAACATTATCGTTCTCGAATAGGAAACGTCGTTCTCTATTTGTGAACAATACAGACAATCGGGGGTCGAACTTACATGAAGAAAAAGGCATTATCCGTCTTGTCCATTTTCGCTTTGACTGGTTCCTTGCTGGCTGGATGTGGCTCCTCCGCGCCGCAAACATCTGCTCCTGCACCGGCTGCTGGCAACAATAGCGGCAGCGAAGCACAAGTTCAGCTGGAAGACACTCTCGTAGTAGCAGGAAACGGCGCGACCGTTGAAAAGATGATGAAGGATGAAGTCTTCAAGAAGTTTAACGAGAAATATCCGAATGTAAAACTGACGTATGTTTCCGGGGTTTCTACGGACATCGTAGCGAAGGTTAAAGCACAGAAAAATGCTCCGCAAATCGATCTGACCATCATTGAGGGCGGCGAGCAAGAGAAGGGTCGTCAAGAAGGTTTGTGGGAAGCCGTATCTGCAACAGATATCCCGAACATGAAAAACGTACCGGAAGATTTGCATGTGACGGAGGATAGTGGTGTAGTCGTAAACTTTACGCCGATGGGGATTTCCTACAATACGGACCTGGTAAAAGAAAAAGGCTTGCCTGTACCGAAGTCCTGGAATGACCTGGCTAAGCCAGAAGTAAAAGGCTACATCACGATGACAGACGTAGCGAGCAACTTCGGACGCTCTGCGATGATCATGCTGGCATACGCAAATGGCGGGTCCGAGAAAAATATGGAACAGGGCTTCAAACAAATGGAAACGATTGCAGGATACATGCCGACCTTTGCGAAGAGTGCAGCACAGCTTCAGCAAAACCTGCAAAACAAGAGCGCAGCGTACACCACTTGGACAATGGCGCGTAGCTTGACACAAAAAGAAGCAGGCGTACCATTGGAGTTCGTTTTCCCTGAAGAGGGCGGAAACATCGTACCGAACGTAGCTACGCTGGTAAAAGGTTCGAAGAGTCCAAAAGCCGCTAAAGCATTCGTCGACTTCCTTTTGACAGATGAAATTCAAACGATGTATGCAACGAAGCTGTACTACAACCCGGCAACATCTGTGAAGCTGCCAGACGATGTAGCGAAAACATTGGAATTTGATCGTACAAAGGTTGTCAACTTCGACTATAGCGTAGTGAGCAAGGAAACATCTGCTTGGCTGGATCGCTTTAACAAAGAAATCGCACCTAAAACAGGAAAGTAGGTATTCACGTGACCAAGGTGATTGACGTTGAACTGCGCGGCATCATGAAAAAATTTCAAAGCAATGTCGTGGTTCAAAACTTCAACCTGCAGGTGGAGCAAGGCGAATTCATCTCGTTCCTCGGCCCATCTGGTTGCGGTAAGACCACGACCTTGAATATGATTGCCGGTTTTTTGGACCCGGATGGCGGAGACCTCTTGATCAAGGGGCAGCGAATGAATGGCGTGCCTCCGTACAAACGGGAACTGGGAATGGTGTTTCAGACGTACTCGCTGTTCCCGCATATGACTGTGGCGGAAAACATCGCCTACGGCTTGAAATTACGCAAAGTGAGCAAGCAAGAAATGCAAGAGCGTGTGAATCGTGTACTTGGGCTGGTCAAGCTGCCAAACGTAGCAGACCGCTACCCGAAACAGCTCTCTGGCGGACAACGTCAGCGGATTGCGATTGCACGGGCGCTTGTTATTGAGCCGTCGCTCCTGCTTTTGGATGAGCCGCTCAGTAACTTGGATGCCAAACTTCGTGAAGAGCTACGCGATGAGTTAAAGCGCTTACATCAGGAAATCGGCGTTACGACTATTTTCGTTACACATGACCAAGAAGAGGCGCTAGCGCTCTCTGATCGCATCGTGGTCATGAATCACGGATTCGTGGAGCAAATCGGTACACCGCTGGAGATTTACAATCAGCCCGCATCTGAATTCGTACATACCTTCATCGGTAAGACGAACCGTTTGGAAGGGGAAGTCATCGGAATTGACGGGGATGTACTCACGCTGCGGACGACTGGTGGAATGCTCGTGAAGGCGGCAAAGCAACAGCGAACAGTGGCACTCCATGAAAAAGTGATCATTTTTATCCGACCAGAGAAAATCAAGCTGACCGATACAGCCGTCAGTGAGGAAGCAAATCGGGTAAAAGGACATTTACAGCTTGCCTCCTTCCTGGGTTCGTACACTGAATGTGAGATCAAGGTCGGGGAGCATACGCTTTCGGTAAAAGTCCAAATGACCGATAGTTCGGTAGACCGCCAAGAAGGTCAAACGGTTTACTGTCAATGGAACGCGGACGACGTACTGGTCATGCCCGCAGGAAGGGGATGACGGATGAGCAAGCGTCTCTCGGTTACATTGTTGACAGCACCTGCGATGATTTTGCTGCTTGGTGTATTCATCCTCCCGATGCTGATGATGCTTTTGCTCAGCTTTCAGGATGAGAATCAGGCGTTCTCTTTTCACAATTATTCTTTATTTGTACAAGATCCGTACTACTTGGAGATTCTGTGGCGGACAATTCGCGTGAGTCTCTGGACAGTACTAGCGTGCCTCTTACTTGGATTTCCTGTAGCGATGTACATGGCGCAGGCTACAGGGAAAATGCGTGGAATCGTCACGATGCTGATTCTGGCCCCTCACCTCATCAGTGTTGTTATTCGCAACTTCGGTTGGGTAGTGGTATTGGGGGAAAAAGGGTGGATCAATGAAACATTGATGAGTCTGGGGTTGATCGATCAACCATTGCGGCTGTTGTACAACGAGCTGGGTATTGTGATCGGTCTAACGGATTCCTTTATTGCCTACATGGTTCTGGCGATTGCAACCAGCTTGTATGCCATCGATCCGTCCCTGAATAAGGCGGCATCGATTTTGGGGGCTTCCCGTGCACGTACGTTCTTCAGTGTGACATTGCCCTTGTGTTTGCCGGGGATGATTGCTGGTACGACACTGGTGTTCAGCTTGTCGATGAGTGCTTTTGTAACACCTGCCTTGATGGGTGGAACGTCCGTGAAGGTCTTGCCTGTCATCGCCTATGAGCAAATCATGGCGACACTGAACTGGCCTTTGGGTGCGGCACTTGCCTTCCTGCTTCTGGGCAGCACGATTCTATTGGTGACTTTGTATACGAAGCTGATTGAAACCAAGCGGTATAAAGAGGTGTTTGCGTCATGAAAAAAATAAACGTACTCGGACTCATCACGTTTTTTGTACTTGTTTTGGTCAATCTGCCGTTTCTAGTCATCATCCCGAGCTCCTTTACCGCAGCAGGATATCTCGGATTTCCGCCCGAAGGGTTTTCGTGGCAGTGGTATGAGATGATTTTGGATCGACCGGAGTTCATCGATTCGCTGTTGTTCAGTCTTAAGCTAGCTACGGTAACGGCTATTTTGGCGACTCTCTTAGGGACATTGGCTGCATTCGCGCTGTCCAAATACAAGTTTCGTGGGAGTGGCATCATCAACGCACTGATGCTTTCACCGCTCACCGTTCCTTCGCTCATTATCGGGATTTCCGCGTTGCTGTTTTTCACGCGAATCGGTATCGCGGGGACGTTTACGGGGCTTTTGCTAGCACACATGCTGATCTCGATTCCGTATGTCGTAAGGCTGGTGCTCACAGGGCTTAGCTCGTTCGATTATACGTTGGAAAAAGCGGGATACATGCTGGGTGCCCATCCGTTTCGGGTGTTCTGGGATATTACGTTGCCACTGTTGCGTCCGGCCATTGCGTCGGGGATGATCTTTTCGTTCTTGACGTCGTTTGACAATGTGACGGTTTCCTTATTCTTGGTGGCACCGGATACGACGACGCTGCCACTCGCGATTTTCACCTATATGCAGGAAACACTTGACCCGTTGGTGGCTTCGATTTCCTCGGTGGTCATCTTGCTAAGTCTGGTGTTCATCGTCTTGTTGGAAAAAGTATACGGACTAGATCGCCTGTTCGGACTCAATTCACAATCTCACTAAGGAAGAGGCACTATGTCAATCCACACTTATGTACAAGAGAATATGTCCCACTATCTACAGCTACTCGAAGAGGCAGTCAACATGGACTCGCCCTCTCGTGACAAACAGCTTGGCGACCGCATGGCGGGCTGGTTCGCTCTGCAGTTTCAACGGCTGACAGGGGGAGTAGCAGAGCTGATCCCGAATAAGACGTATGGCGATCAGGTGCGTTGTACGCTGGGCAACGGTGAAAAGCAAATCCTCATCATCGGCCACTACGATACCGTATGGCTAGAAGGAGAGGCGGCTCGCCGACCATTTGCGATCCGGGATGAGAAAGCGTACGGGCCGGGCGTATACGATATGAAAGCGGGCGTTTTGCAAGCAATGTTTGCGATGCGGGCATTGGTAAAGCTGGATCGCCTGCCTGCAGATAAAAAAATTGTGTTATTGCTAAGCAGTGACGAGGAGATCGGCAGCCCGACTTCTCGCCAGCTGGTAGAAGAAGCAGCAGCGCGTTCAGTGGCAAGCTTTGTGTTGGAGCCGCCAACCGAACCGAGCGGTGCACTCAAAACATGGCGGAAGGGAAGCGCCTATTTTACCGTGACAGTCAGCGGTATTTCCTCACACGCTGGCGTCGATCATCAAAAAGGTGTCTCTGCTATTGAAGAGCTGGCGAGACAGGTGCAATTTCTGCATGCCTTGACCGATTATGAGAAAGGAACGACCGTCAACGTGGGCGTCATTAAGGGCGGGATTGGCTCCAATGTCGTAGCCGACTCGGCAGAAGCAGAAGTAGATGTGAGATTTATCTCGATGGAAGAGGCATTACGAATTGAGAAGGTAATGAGTGAACTCACGCCAGTGCTCGTCGGTACAAACATCAGCGTAAAGGGAGGCATTCGCCGACCGCCGATGGAGCGCACCGAAGAGACAGGCAAATTATTTTCCCTTGCACAATCGATTAGCATCAATGAACTAGGGATGGCTTTGGAAGAGTCGGGTACAGGTGGAGTCAGCGATGGCAACTTCGCTGCTGCTTGCGGAGTCCCGACACTGGATGGACTTGGTGTAAAGGGTGGCTACGCCCACTCGCCGGATGAATGGATCGAACTGGGAGAAATATCGACGCGTGCTACTTTGTTGGCGCGGTTAATAGAAGAAGTTTAGAGAGAGTTAGAGAAAAAGAAGAAGCACCTGCCCTGATGCGAAAGAGATTGCATTGGGGCAGGTGCTTTTGGTTTTGTGTGAGGAAGAAGAGGTTATTGCTTCGGGGATGTATTCAGCTTTTTCACAAAGCTATTAAGATAGTTCGCTCCGCGGCTGGTGAGGATACCAGCCAGCACGGCAGAAACGTAGTAGCCGCTGCCCTCAAGACCAAAGGGGTTGACTTGAAAAGCGAGGGAGAGCGAAATGCCAATGAGGATGGAGAGGAGGTAAGTGGAACGGTCTTTTAGTACGGGGAAGGCGTTCTTTAAAATTTCGGTTACGGCTTCGATCAAGATCGCCATAAAAGTTAGCAAACTCAAGCTGTGGATGAATGGGTCCATGTCAATCAAAGGTTGTTCCTCCTTTTGCTAGTAAAGCGGGGCATACATCGGGGAAAACATCCGGCCGTCATTCATTTGGAAGGGGGTTAATTCGCGAGGCGAGATTTCGCCCCAAGGAAGGTAAGTGTCACCCTCGTGGATGACGCCTTGAGCTAAATCGGCAACCTCTAGGAAATCCTCGCTTGCATATACGTTTTGAGTTCGGTCTCTAGCTCTTTGACACGGTACTCTAGGTGTTGTCTTTCTACTACCAGCGTCGTGTATTTATCTCGCCACTCCTGCACGATGGTTTCAAGCTCCATGCAACGGTTTCGCCAAACATGGAGTTCTTCCCGAAGCTTGTCCATTTCCTGACGAAGCTCCTGGCGAATTTGCTGGTTTTCCTGCGAGATTTGTTGCCTGTCTGTAATCATCAACTCTTTCTTGTTGTTGTGGCGAGCGACCAGATAAGTGACGATTGCCGTCAGCACACTGGATACTACCAAAGGGAGAGTGGAAGAGTTGAGTAGTGTTTGGATCATCCGTTTATTCACCCGCTTTCTCTTGTGAGGTCTATATATAGAGTAGACAGTTTGGGGAAATTCTCACGGTGTTTTGAGTGAAAATGCTACCACAACTGCTTGATTTGGAAGTAAGAATAGGTGGGGGTGGCTTCTATGACACCATTGGCAAAAAAGGAGTAGCCGAAAAGCTCTACATAGTCGCCGGGTTGAAGTTGGACAATGCTTGAGCCGTTTAAGCACCAGGCATGATTGGAGTAGGAAACGATGCTGTTGAGTACTTTATGGAGTTGACCATTGATACGGACTTCTAGATGCAGTCCATTTGGTGAAGTAGTTGGGCTTTTGATGCGTGCCGAGCCAACAATTAAGTAGTTACCCGGTGTCTTTGCGATAAAACGATTTAGGGTTATATCGAATTCTTGCAGTTCGTCGTGGGTCGGTGTATTGAAAGTAATTTTGGTGAAGGTGTCAGGGGTAGTTAAGGTTTGATCGGCGGACATGGTGGCGGTTAGGTTGGTTCCTGTTTTGGCTGGGGTGAGCAATAGGTTGGAGCTGGTAAGAGTGTAACCAGAGATGGCAGGGGATTTCACGGAGCCAGAAGGCGAGGTAATGACTGCTTTTACCCGTAAATCTGCATAAAGAGGGTTTTTAAAGGAATGTTTGCGTCCGAGGACTGCTGATTCCCATGTCGAGCCGCCGTCGTTGGACAGGTACCAGTCTATTGAGCCTTCTTGAAGGGTTTGGTCAGCGGTAAGCGAGGCATGGGCAATGGGAGATACGGAAGGGAGCTTGGTGCTTACAAAATCTTGGATGACCTCCCCTGTAAGAGTACCTGTAATCACACGATACCCGTATAACTCTGGAGATAGATTTGCAGAAGGCGAGTCTAATCTGGCTCGTAAAAGTAATGAGGTGGAGGGAGTTTGGAAGGTAACCTCTTCGCCGGGAATCGCATTTATCCATGTAAGTCCGTTGTTGTTTGTTACCTCTAAAGTAACGGTAGCTTTGGATGCTCCAAAACTGTATTCGTCAATGGCTTGGTTTGTTTCGTATCTGGAAGTTAACGATAACGAACGAAGAACTCCGTTGCTATCTTTAAAGGGAAAATGTTTGCCGGCATAGGTCGAGACTGTCACAGAAGAATCGATGACGGATAAATCGGAAGCTTTGAACGTGGCGAGGTAGAATTTGTTTAGCTCTACATTTGAGGAGTACACAAAATGGTAATTTGAACCGTCAGCAACTAGTCTGGAAACCCAATTTGCGTTGATGTTTGCGATTGAAGTAGTTTGAGCAAGCGTTTCAGGGTGAAGAGAATAGAGTTTAATTGCATAGGATGTCGTTGCGCTCGTATAAATCGTTTGTATAGCAATATATTTATCTAAGACTCGGTCATACATCAGGTCAATCGAGCTGTTTTCTCCCCCAAACGTTAGTTGTATATTTCGAATCATCCGAAATGAACTGTCAAAAAGATATACTTTTAAATAACCCCCATTTATTACACCTATAGCAACTTGGTTTCTTATTGGATCATAGACTGAGCGTAAGTAAGTTGTGGAACCAGATGTTAGAATATTAAGCATATCCGTATTTAAAGAACCATTACTATTAAAAACATGAAGTCGCGTATAAGAGGCAACTGAGTGATAGACCCATACCCTATTCTGATTATCTAGAGTCATCGATGTTGCTATTACCGTTCCAGATCCTAAATAAAGGGTATACCAATCTTTGAAAGTGGTGCCATCGCTATTAACAGCACCAACTACTCCACCGAGTGATGAATTTGAAATAGAGAACCAGACACGATTGTTGTAGTCCACAACATAGTCGACCGTTTGAAAAGGAAGTGTATGGGTATTCCCCTTGAATGGCAAGATCGTTCCTTCAAACGACAGGCTGCCATCAGGATTTGTTACCCTTGCATAAATCCCTGCGCCGTTTACTAGAGCCACCTTCCAGGTACGATTCGCGCGGTCTGTAAAACCCATAGGCTGCGAAAAAACACTTCCGGAATAAGAAAAGCGAGTGGCTTCTGAGAAAGCGTATGCGCTAGGTTCGTTGGATACAGCGTTTATAGTTACTTTGTCAGTACTCGGGATGGTAATTGGCTTGGTGTAAAAAAGACCATTTTTTATCCCGGCTGTGTTCCTGATAAGACGGTTGGTTGTGTTAACAGTAACTCCCATTGAATTTGACTCGTCAAAGTAGTTCGTAGTGCTGAAGTCTTCAGTAAAATCAGGGGTAACGGTAGGAGCTACTCTTCCTCCTACAATTCCAGCTGTTGTCTTTTCGGAGTCGACAAAAGCCAATGTATTAAATTCTTCGGAGTAGGTGTTGACGACGGTACTTCTGTGCATTTCAAGTTCTTCTACTCGATTTGCAAGAGTGGGATCAGATGCTGCGATTGGGACTACACTTTCACCTGTTCCGACAAAAAGTTCGTGGGTATCGGTTGTAAAAAGAGGCTCCCCCGCTGATGCAGCGGAGGGGAGATTCGCTTTTAAACCGCGTTTTAGTTTGATTGGTAGTGTCATTAGAATGTACCTCCATCTACTTCGGTGATCGTGGAGCCACTGCTACCGCCTACCGTATCTGTATAAGTGGGGAGAGTGTCTTTGTCATACCAAATGCAACCAATGCTGTTGAGGACTGCTTTTTCACTAAGTTTGGCTCGAATGACAAGAGAATTACCTGGTAGAAAAGTGCTTAAGTCAACTAGCTGATTCAATGGAACACCAGCTGTAAACGTGGTTCCTCCATCGAGTGACAAATCAATGCTGATATTGCCCTCGTACTCTGCATCCAGCACAAGATGGGTCGGAGCCTTTGCCAATAGAATCGGTCTGGAAACCAAGACAGCATTTTTATCAGATGCTTGCAGTATTTGTACCTCAGTAACGGTCATATATGAACTTTTATTCCAGACAGTTACTTTGACTTCATTAACGAGATGGTCTAGGTTGATGGGGTAGTGCCATGAACCGTCACCATGTACTCCTTTATCGGTCTTAGAAGCGAGATTAATCCTTGGAGTAACTGCTTCCCATTTAGCCGTTGACGGATTTTTTACAAAAATTTGATGATCGCAATAATCGTGTCCGTTTTGTCCTAAACTGCCATTCATCCAAAGAATGATTTTATATATTTCTACAGGTGTTACCCATTTCATGAATAAGTCAGCACTTGTACCGCCTTGAAGCCAATAATCAGTATATCCACCTGGTGTTGCAATAGCATTATCGTCTGCGATTTTTTCAACGGCATAGGTTGGGGTCGTACTATTTGATTTGTAAGGTCTAAAACTAGTGCTATTATTATTCCAATCTCCAAGAGATGAAGCGGTTTGAACACCCAGGTCCTTCCAAATGAAAGGTACTCCAGCAGTTTTGGTAAACTTACCATTTTGGATTTGAAATGCTTCTGATTTAGATACATCGACCCCAGATAAATCTACAAATGCATCTGCATACAAATTATGCCGAACCGACGCTCCCTGATTCGCACCTTCCAAAGTACGATAAGCATTACGCAATATATTAGTAGCGGCAACAACGTCTACTAACGGTTTGGTACTGCTACGATCCCCGCCTCCCGCTTCTTTACCTGGCATCTCAACAAGCATACTATCGTCATACCAAGTAAATCCCAAAGATTTTAAACTGCCTGTAGACGGAATGTTAGCTCGTAATTGGAGGTTTGTACCTTTTAGTGAAGAGGTATCGATTAGCTTGTTTAAATCGATGTTGTTTACCCAAGTTGTTCCATCGAAGGTCAGGTCGAAGGTAACCGCGTCAGTATACTCCGCAGTAGTAATAATCTTCTTTGGAGATCGGCCAATGTTAACTGCCTTAGTCACGAGAGTAACTGCGTCAATAATTTCATAGAATTTAATCTCGTGCCAACCGGTATAAATTATCGTGTTTGCACTGCGATAACTCCGAAGCTTGGCCAGGCGGTAATAGCGGTATGCTGAGGTATTCGTAAAGCTGTGTTCTAACTCTGAACCTGTGTTTGCATGAGATCCCACGTATAAATCTGTCCAATTCGTATTGTCTTGTGAACCTTGCAGAGTAAACGTGGCAAGACCGTACTGTCCAGCCGAGATTCCAATAGCTCGTATTGTGACCTTAGTAATAATTTTGGGGACGAAAAAGTCAATTTGCCACCAATGACCTTCTGCCGGAGGAGTCGCTCCATCTGTATAATAGGAATCTGTTAAATTTCCGTTGATTCCCATCCATCCAGGGTAACCAGACGTTTCACTAGACGAGGTTACGTGATAAGGGGCAGGTTCAGTTGGACTGGACATGATGATATTTGTATCGTAAAGCCCGGATGAGACAGTACCATTTATAATGGCAAAAGAAGACGACTTTTCGATATCAACTCCTGAGGAATCGCTAAATACATCTACATACATGTTGTTTTGACGATAGGCGGGTCTGTTATGTGTTTCCGCATCACGGAAGGTATTCAGCAAAATATTGATAGGGGTCTGTAAATCAAAGGAGCTGCTCGAAGCCCCCCCATTATTTCCCCCGCCACCCCCAGAACTAATCTTCCCCTGCATATCATCCAACCGAGCTTTTAGACTGGGGAAAGTCTTCCCATCCCGATCCCGGCGTGCAGCGACCACCTCAGCGTTGGGGTTAGAGGAGACATCGCTTTGCAGCTTTAGAATGGCTTGGTCTTGCTGGGCATTCTTTTGCTCGACTTGCGAAAGACGGAGATCTTGCGTCTGATTTTTCGCTTCTGCCGCACTGACCGTTGACGATAATGTATTCAGCCGCGTTTGAAAGGTAGAAACATCACTTTTCACGGCATCAAGCTGACGATCCTGTTCATCGTCTTTGTCTTTTAGCTCACGGAATTTATCCTTTAAGCTCGGTTTATTTTCTCTGGCATCATCCAGCTCCTGGAGGTAGGAGTCGATTTCGGCATGGGTACGTTTTCCCTTGTTGGCCAACTCATTATGATCGAGGACGACTTCGGTGCCTGTTCGGGTGATTCTGACCGACATAGGTTCAGCTCCTTTTCGATTTATTTGGTATAAATGGCGGACAAATTGAGCCCGAAATGGACATGCGTCGTTTTATCAACGAGTGCTGGATCGGTTTCTCGGGAAATCCGCGTCCAGAAAACTTGTTCATTTCCTGCCGCAGTATCTGGCAGGGTGAAGGAATCGCCCCACGCGCCGGGAACACCGTTTTTGTCTGCAGCGACATCTACAAGCCGCTTGTACTGATCGGTACCTGCATAGGAGGTGAGAATCCCTTGGATACTCGTAAAAGTCCCATGGTGCATCGTATTTCGGGCGATCATTTTCACTTCTTTGTACTGGCCTTGGAGCATATGACCGAGAAACTCCTCTGTGTTGTCTTGCAGGTGAACCTCATTTCCCTCGCCATCGATAAAAAAGAGGGTGGGGGAGGGGGAAAAGTCGTATTCGTCTCCGCCCCACATTTCCATTTGGTCGCTGGAGCTAATGGTTGTTTTTCCGTCTGCCTCAATAAAACGGAGGGAACCTGTAAAAGGAATAGGATGCTGGGTCATATCAAATTGAATGGATGTTTGGCTTGTTCGACACGTTTTGGAGTCAACAGGGGCTCCTTTGGAATCGAGCAGCTCCACGCGGGTGCCGGGGGAGAGGTTTGAAACTGTGAGAGTGGGGAGGGAGAAAACGCGGACGTGTTCAATGTCCAGATAGTCGTCTGTAGCTCTGCTGTTGAGAAACATACCGATTTTGGGAGCAAGGCGATTGAATTCCTCTGAACCGATGATGTGCCAGATGGCTCCGTCCTCGGACCAATAAGCAGTGTAGGTATTGTAGTCGCGTACTAACCGCAGCCAGGGGAAGGTTTTCGCAGTGCCTTGCGATGCATCGTAATATTCTTCTACATGAAAAAAATCATTGTGGTTAATAAAAATAGTCAATCCACCTGTGCTCCCGGAAGCTTTCGGATTATATGAATTTTTCATATCGAGGACGAATTGTTTCACGGGTGTCAGTGAGTCCAAAAAGAGTTGAAGTGGCTCAGCTCCGCCTTTTAAACGGAGCGAGCCTGGTGCGTCAGTTAGCGACCACCTTGAAGAATCATTTGGTGTCATGTTCCACTTGGAATCGAGGGTAAGAGAATCGAAAGAATCCTCGAAGAGCAACCCCAATTTACGCCCAGAAACTACACTCATAGAAGTACCTCCTTACGTAAATAGCCATATTCGTTTGCCAATCACACATGCCTCAGGGCGTTGTTTCCAGATCGCGAGCAAGCATTTGATGAGTGCTTCGATGCATTTGTCGCCGCTGCCGGGATCGCAGTAGGGGGTGACCAGGACCTTGTCGCAGATCCAGTTGGTTAGTTTGATGTAGTCTACTTCGCAACCATCCCAGACCTGTCCACTGCTTTGTGCGATGAATTTCCACTTATACGTATGTTTGCCTGCTTCGACAGGGTAGTAGTGATCATAGAAGCCGCCTTGATGTGTAAAGGTATCCATTAATACGTTGTCGATATAAAATTCGAGCTTGGAGTTGAAAGGTTCAGGAATCAGTTCCCATGTCTCAATAGCTTGGAAATCCCTCATGCGGAATGTTGTTTTGTATTCTTTTCCGGTGACGGCGCTAGTTGTGCCTTTTTGTTCGGTGATGAATTCAAAGCGATAGGAAGGGGAAGGGGTAGGTAGGAGAGAAGCGAGACCAAAGGATTGCTTGCCTTCTTCCAAGAATGTTTGTGAATGTATCAAAGCCCCGTTTTGACCATACACGTTCAAATGCATCTTGCTTCCGTTGCAGCCGCCCATCCAAATAGCCGTGTTCTCGGTGACCTTGAATCCGAGGACGGTACAGGATGAATTTTCGAGAGGCTTCACATCTTCCAATTGCACATGTGCGTCCGATAGGGAAACCATGTCGTCGCATTTCGTTAAAAATCGGTAATTGACTTTGTACCTTTTTGCTTCCGGAGTATTGTTGTTTAATGCAACCTCGATTAATTGCTCGTCATCACCATCGTATTCATCCTCGGAGATCAATTCGTCGGAATCTTCATCGTAGACTCTGACACGCAATCTTGTGTCTTTACATAAACGAACAGGATCAGGGCTTTCCCATACTTCGATGGCATCTAACCAGCACCATGAGTCGGGTGGGATTACCCATTCTGTAGTAGGTTGGGTTGGAGGAGTTCCCGTATAAGGGGTTTCTTTTTTTGGGTAGTAATGTCCGTTGGAGTCGTGACAATAATCTTCCCATTTCTCTTTGAATTTTCCTTCAGACAATCGAAATGATCCGCCATTACCGTGTAATCCGCCTTTCGTTCCAGGGCCTTTTACAAGTGTATATCGGATTTGATAGGTTTTACCTGGTGGAATGACCACTTGTATAGGATGCTCCCTCTCTGCCTTATTGTAGGAGCTTACACCGTTAAAGTAGGCAGGATATGGTTTACCTATTGATTTTCCTGTGGATTTATCGATTACTTCCATTTTTACTTCTGTCGTGTCATAAATATCCTTTCCCTCGTTATCCCGTTTTGTGGTGGTTATTACTAAGTTATTGATGGCGGCAAACTGAAGATTACTATCCACCTGATCATTATCAGAGTATTCATCCTTAAAGATAAGTCGTAAATACCATTTTTTTACGTCCAATTCATTTCCAGAATTTGCCTCTTTGGTGACGAATAAAGATTTTGACCAATCAATATTTGCATAACTAAGAGAGCTACCTTCATTTTTGACAGAGTCAAATATTACCTCACCGCCACCTTCTGATTTAGCGGATAATATCATCCTAAAGGATGCTCGAGTGCCTGTATATTCTTTACCTAGCTTTGATTTATTTTTTTTATTCAGGTCTCTTACTAAAGAAGCGAAATTAAAACGCAAAGTTATAATACCGCCACCAGAAAAACTGATGACGTGTTCAACCGTGTTCCCTGGAACGATTGAATCTGTAAATAAAACGGGATATCCGTTTATCATTTTCAGATTTGAATCTAGTTTCAATCCGCTATAATCTAGATAAGTTTTTGAAGGGGTGTTATTCGGTATGCCTGTTCCCCCAAAAACTTTAAGCTTCTCGGAATAGGTATAAGAGGCAAAACTAGGAGCAGTCACTTCCCGAGTGACAATTCCGCCATTTTTTGATTGCTCATGTCCCTTATATAACATTTTTCCTGTGATACTACTAGGTAATCCACTATCGTAAAGAGAATAATCTATGTCATGATTCTTAATCCCAGCCTTGTAACATTTTTGTCCCCCTTCCTCCGGGGTAAGTTCTTCAGAGCCGTCAGTACCTCCTGAACCACTACCTCCAGATCCCGAACCAGATCCTACCTCTACCTCGATTTCTTCTAAATCCTCGTAAATCCATTTCAGGTAATGATTCCCATCAGAGAGTGGCACTTCCCGATAAAGACCTACGGCTGCTTCGTGATTTTCGTTTCCTTCCCAAATCAGTTTGTTGTTATCATATAGCTTCAACGATTCATAACGACTGTACTTTCCTCCATATTCAAAGCGGACAAAGCCAGGATTCTTCAATTTAATATCACGCAAATAAACGCGGTTTGTGGTTCCATCCTGATCTTTGACCATCAATACGCCATCATCAATATCGCCTGTGTTCGATTCAGGATGATACAGCTGGTAAATGTCTACCCATTTCCAGTTATCCCGAACATCTATGTCTCTGCTCCAACGTCCGTCACCTGAATTGAAGTCCTCTGAAAAGATACGAACGTATTTGGTTCGATCCGGGTCAAAGTCTGTTACATCAATGACAGGCTCCAGTAATACCTTCTCTGTAAAATTCAGTGAAGCTCCTGGGTTCAGTTTCACTTGGTAATCTATCTCTGCCCGATTCTCAGCAGTGGTTGCCATCTTTTTACTCCGGTTGAATTCCCAATCATTGGAGCGATCTACGGAAATATAGCTTCCGAAGCGACCACGTATTTTTTCGGAATCATCATCGTAATCAAAGTCCGTGCTCTTTTCGGCTCGAAAAGGCTCTTCAGTATAGCTGTCTGTCACTCGAAAGGTAATCGTATGAGTGCCTTTGGTAAGAGGTATCTTTGCCGATTGAATCTCTGTGGTAGAGGCTGACACAAGCATTTGCTCTCCATCAACTAGAACCTCCAGTATTTCAGAAGGGCGAAAATCACAAGCATAATCAAATTCAAACCAGCCATCGTCAAAAAGAGTAACGGTAGTGGAAGCATCGCCTGTACCTTGACGGAGGGGGTCTTCCATTACCAATGCTTGCATATTGAAATCGGGATGAGACCATCTTTTCCAAACGTTTACGCCTGAAAATGAGAAGTATGCAGTGTCTGCGTCCAGCTCAGAGATAACTTGCGGATTGTAATGATCGATCGACAGAGGGGGGCAGACTATTTCTACTTGGCCTTTTACGTCGACCGTGGTCTTATCTCCTACGTGAACAGCGTAAGTAATGTTAGCATCACCAGATTTGGTTTCAGAATGATGTTCGTAGGGATCAAGTGACCATGGAGGGCTGTGATGAGAAGAGGCGTGACTTCCGTGCAGGCCGCTACCATGCAAAACGTTTTGCTGAAAAGTGTCATCAAAAAAAGTGGTAACATCAAATTGATAGGGAGGAGATACTCTCCCCATTTTATGACTCCATGAAAAAACACCGTCACATTCGTTGTCTAGAGAAATGGAGACTTCTCTCCCATTAATATCCTCGGTCACTTCACCGTTATAGTAAGTCGTCATGATGCTCTTGCTTGATCTAGTCAGCCATTCCCATTTCGGATCGGCAAAAGCCTTATTCCCCAACGTATCCACATCCGGCGGCGTCTGCTCATCCAGACTCTGCACCACCTCAACGCACTCCACATCTTTAACATAAACCGCATTCTTCCCAAACCGCCGATCACTCATCCGCCGCACAAACCAATCAAACTTGTACGTCTGCCCCGGCTTGACGTGAAACTTTGCCTCCTGCCAGCCGCTGTTTTGATTCCATTCCCCGCCAACCTGATTATTGTTAATAAAAAACAGCAACCCATCGCCAGGAGCGGTGCTAGCCATGTACTTGAAACGAATGAAACCTTGCTTTTTAAAGCGCCATTGAAAAGTCACTTTGCTGGAGTTGCCGTGCTTGAGAGTGGTCACATCCAGCTTCATGATATTCTCGTTCCCCGTCATCTCATTGGAGCCAACAGAGTGAACCATCTTCCATTCCTGATCTTCTGTCGAGGATACGTAACGGAAAAGTCCATGAAACTTGTCCGACAGAGGGAGCGTCCGCATATCAAATGTAGGGACTTCTTTATCGATGGCATCGTAATGATTGAGATAGTAGCCGCTAAAGTGATGATAGTAAGGAGCCGGGCAGACTGGCAGCGAAACATTTTGGTGGGTTCCATTCGGCTGTTCGGCGTTTTTCAGGATTTTGTAAATGCAATCTCGTACCATGAGCAAGGCGCGCTGATAGTCGTTTTTTTGCGGATCGATTTGCTGATTGACCCACCATTCTAGGCGACGGTACATGTTCCACAGCGCTTCGCGGCAACGAACCTTGGCGTACCAATTTTTGTCCCGGACGAATTGTTCAATCATCTGATCGATCATGCTTTCGAGAGAGTCGAGATTGACCGTCTGCCAACGACCGATCTGACCTTTGCCGGGATCGCCTAGAAGCGGATTCTGATACCCAGCGTAACGATCCTCTGCGCGAGGACGATTGGGGCTGTCCGGATTGTCCGGATGATTCGGGTGGAATGCGCCCTCTACCAATGAGGAGCGCATTTTTCCGAATGTGACGTTGCCCACTGATTTAGAAAAAATGCCAAACGTATGACCCAAAATGATCACCTCTAATCCGTAAAATCGTATTGCAGGTTATGATCTACCCAGACGCGGATGCGGTTACCCGTTACCCAAACACGCAGCGTATACCATTTCTCTTTTTCCCAAGCAAACGGGTTCATCGGGGTAGAGTACATGGTTGATCTGCCATTCTCTACTTTAAAAAGCTGCATAGGTCGCGGCATTCCGCTGGCGCTTCCATCACTGACGACAAACATCCAGTAGTTCTGATCGTTGTGATATTTGAACACGATACCCGCGCTGTCTCCATCTGCGGGCTCATCTACTTTGAAATCGACCTCAAACTGATAGTCTGAATAGGTAAAGTCATTTCGAATGTAGCCGCTCATGCCGCTAGAGCCCTTTGGATGGGTAAAAGTGCCTTGGTCGCGATTATGCTCCCATGTGCCAGAACCAAAACGAGTCCAGTTGTCTTGCCCCATCGCGAGTGCGTTCCTATCTGTCGTCCACGGATAGTACGCATTGAATGGATCGTGGGGATCGTATGCTTCTGGAACAGAAAAACCACCTGACCAATGCTCGGGATCGTGTTCAGCTTCGAGTACATCGTTGGAGTAATCGTAGACCAAACCTTGTCCTATTTCTTCTATACGATCTGCCCATGCTTTCTTGTAGTCGCGAACGGAAAGTAATGGCTGTTCGATATGCCCTTTTCTGTGATCCAATTGGCCAGCCAAGTATTCCAGGATGACGGCATCTGCGAGTTCTTTTTTACCCATGATTGGGGTGAGCAGTGAGGTAGCTCGCTCTTGGTTGGAGGCGACCCAATCCGCGTTGATAACCGCTTGATCGGGTTGTTTGTAACTGAGGATGGATTCGATCAAATGAGCTGCTGCTTCCGGCTGATAGGCAATCAGTTGCTCATGCAATACCGTTTGTTCCAGCGCGAGCTTCGCATACTTTCGCCATTCATCGTCTTGCAGTTCCCCATCACGCGCACTTTTTTCTGCCACATCGTATAAATCGACGAGGTAACTAGCTCGTTCATGCGGGGAGGTAGCGAAGAGATAGCCGCTGCACAATTCCGTGATTCTACTGCGCAGTAGTGCGGTGATCGGCAACTCGTCAAGATCGCTGGCGTGAGCGGATTTACGAGCTGTATGCTCGTCGAACAAAAAGGACGGATCGGGTTCCATGTAACCAAAAGGATGCTCAATTTGCAGCTCGGCTGGACGGAATACATCTTCGCCAACGAGTGCTTCTGCAATGGTTGCAGGGGCTGCCTCCAGTTGACTAGCGATTCCTACCTCTTCAACAGAGGAAGAGAGCAATACTTCCCGTTTTCCTGCAACCCCGTCCTCCTCTAGATGCGAGAGAACCTCATTCAGGCGGGTCGACTCCCATGTCTCAAAAGAAAGAATGCCGGCCCTGTCTTGCAACGCTTTACTGAAAATGACCTCAGATTCGATCAATGCCTGAACCCGAGTCCGTACACCCTCCAAAAATTCCTCATCTACGTAAGCATCGAAAGTCTTGTTGGTTAGCGCCCATTCCATGAGTGCTTCCAAAATACTCTGACCGTCTGTCAGGCGCGAGGCAAAAATCATATCGTCCATCAGGTGGGAAGGAAATTCTTTAGAGGCGAGGATATCCTCCAAAAGATGAGCGGGCAGTAACCGTAAGATGGTCGCGAAGACCATATCTTCAGCCAGGAGACTTGGGCGTACATTTTCCAAGAGGGCGAAAATGTCATCCTCATCCTGATAAAAAGATGGCTTAGGTGCTTTGCCCCCACTAAGGTCGATAGCGCGTTCCTTTTCCCACAGATGAGCAGCACGCATGCGATGGCGATCTGCGCGAAGATCATCCGTCAGAATGGAAGCGGGGCGAGAAAGGTGTTTTTTTCCGAGTTCGAAGTGCTGGGGAATCCAGAGCTTACTGGCTTTTTCGCGCTGAGAATGAATAAGAGGATTAGGGATAAACAGTTGAGGACTGTTGCGTCGAAAAGCTTGTTCGAGATAGCTCAGAATCGATGCGTCTGTTTGAATCGAACGTGTGCCAGTAAGTTGTGACATAAAAATAGCTAAGTCCGAAACCGCGTCTCGATTACCGATTGTATATTGCGTCATGAGTGTGCCTTGTGATTGATAGGGACGAAATGCATGGAGCTGAGAGCTAATGATGAACAAATCATTTTTGTACGGACGGAAAGCTGTTGGTGAAAAGGAATCAAGGGAGAGAAGGCGCGTGAAATCTCGATAACCCCAGTCGTGCTTCTGTAAAATAGAACCACCTTGGAGTATGGTTCGAAAACCTGTAGAAGCCCGATGGATTGCTAAATCTTGCGTAGCGATCCTGCTTGCACGGTGAAGGAAGTGCAGTAAGGCGTCATATTGACGGGCTTTGAGATAAGCCCAGTCCATGTCGCGAAGCACTTTCGTCGGCTTCGTTTTAACCCGGTGGAAGGCTTGCACGAGGTGTCGGGTCATCTGGAAGGCAAATGGACGCTCGCCAATGGAACGGGACCAATCCGTAAACATGGCATGTCTGTTGTCGCGGATGGAAAGTGGAATGGTGTTTTCAACAGTGAGGTTGTGAGCGAACGATCTAGTCGCGTATTCCCTTTCTAACTGTACAAAGAGCAGCGCCCAAAACTTTCGCTCAGCCAAGCTTCTTTCCGTGTTGACGAATAAATCAAACGTGGAAGTACGCTCTCCTGTGAACCATTCATCTATCTTATTCCCGGCGAATTGCTCAGTCCGTGATGCCTTGTAATGATTTTTCATAAGATCAGCTTCTGCGGAAAAGGTACGGTTCGCTCCAGCTGGTGGCAAATCAATATGCAGCTCATCCTTATTAACGCGCACGGACATTTGAGCTGGATTGAGCTTTGCCATTCCTGTTGTTTTAATCCGATCCGATAAATGAACGCGACGAATAACTTGTAATGGCTGCTTGATGATTCGATCAGCATCCAAGGCATCGTCCTGAAGCAAGCTTTCTTTAAGCGGCGAGCGATCGGATACCACGACCAGTTCCATGGGATTGGCCATGCTGGTATCATTACGAATCATATCCTGCAAAGAGTCTTGAAGATCAGCGGCAAATGACTTCCGATTCGCGAGCAAATAATCCAGCATGACCATACTGGCACTTTGTCCGTAGGGAATATAGACGAAGGAATACTTACGGGAGGGTGAAGTCGTGAAAGTTACTTTTCCTATATAGTTGCGAATAGAAGCGTGGTGGTCTGCAAGTCTGAATTGATAGGCTGCTAGAGAAGAAATCCCGGTCAAATAGTTCACCTCCCAAAAAGAAGGGGGAAGACCAGATATGTGTTCTAGTTTCCCCCTTTTGCTAGCTATACGGTTTTCGAGGGATTTCTTTTAGTAGCGAACTTCCTTCAGGAATGCGACCCCCATTTTTACATTGGCGGAGTAGTTCATGAAATTCTGCTCGGTATTGTGATCGAAATAGCGGTATACTTCCTGCTTGTGTTTCTTAGTCGTGTCGCTCGGATCGACATCAATGATCAATTCATCCAAGTGGAGAATGTTGTTTTTCGAAACAGCAATGCATGCATCCAAACTGCCGCGGTATCCATCATATCCGTGCACGACATAAATCGGGCTCAAATGGTAACGGCGTGTCCAAGCAGATGCGTTAAAGCCTTGAGGCTCCAACAGCAATCCGGTGTCGCCGAGCTTGCTATCGGAATATGCCTTGCCCGGCTGTGGAGCTTGGGTAATGAAGGCAGGGTAGTGTTTTTGGAAGCGAATGCCCGATTTTGTCGCCAGCATTTGCAAGGTGTTGTTGCCAAAAGAGGTGTATTGACCATAATCGTGTGGGGCGATCGGAGCAGTAGGTTCAGTAGCGACAGCTCCAGCCGTCAGCATGATGTTTCCAACCACATCATCCATGTTGTATTTGAACGGCTTAAGTGCGCCTACGTACAGGAAGCTCTTGCGATAATCTTCAAAGTGAACAGCCGGATCGCCAACAGCTACGAGAGAAAGGCGATTGTTCATCACGTTCATGTACAGGTAGACAGGTTTATCAATCGTACGATCTGTCGGTTTGCCATTCACGACGAATTTCTCGTCAGCCCATTCGAAATTGACTGGATGTCCTTCTGTTGCAAAGGTTTTGGCTGTCTGGTTGTATCCTTCCAATACTTGAACCGTCAAGGAGCTGTGTTCCTTCGGGTTGGTGAAGCCTGGATTGACGAATTTGACATAAAACTCTTTGGACACGTTGTTGATGTTGGAGCTACCCTTTAAGACCAGCTCGGAGGTTTTGCCAGAAGCGGAATCTTTTTTGGTGAGATCGGTCATGACCGACCAGGTGGATTTTTCCTGCGTCTCTCCAGCAGTTGCGTTATGGGGATAGTTGGTGATTTGTTCAATTTCAGATTTAATGATATCCAGGAGCTCTTTAGAAGTGGTGATTTTTTCAATGTATTTAAAATTGGCCATGTGAAAATCCTCCTTTAATATACTTCTTTTAAGATGGCGATAGTGCAATCAGTAGGGTTAGGGGAGTACTTGAAGAAGTTGACAGGGGTATTGATTCGGAAGAACTTGTAAACCTCTGTCCAAGTTCCGGCAGCGGGGTCCTTCGGATCTTTTGGTTCCTCTGTATCTACGACGAGCTCGTCCTTGTTGATCAGATTATGGTCCTCGATTGCTACGACACTGTCGAGGTAGCCCCGATAGCCTTCGAACTGGTGTACCAAATAGATCGGCGAGGCGTGGTATTTTTTCGTCCATTTCGAGCTTTGGAAGCCGTTTGCTTCGAGTACCATTTTGGACAGCTCAGGAGGGATCGTGCCCACTCCATCGTATTTGGGGAGCTGGGTAATGAAGGCAGGATAGTACGCTTGGAAGTAGACGGAGCTTCGGGTTTGCAGCATGGAGAAGGAATACATGCCGTTGGAGGTATAGCGTCCCCAGCCCGAATAGTTAGGATTGGAGTCCTGTTTGATGTCGGTAGGAAGGAAGCCGGATTTTTCCTTTGTCAAATCGCCCATGCCGACTGTAATTCCAAAATTGCCTTTGTGATCATAGTCAGCAAAAGGAATTGTCTTTCCGATATAAGCAAAGCTGCTGTAGTAGGCATCCATATCAGGCGAAGGGTCGCCTTCAATCACGATTGCTACACGATCATTGCTGACGGAGAGGTTGTATTCGACCCAGTAGTCTGGGCGACGCCTTTTGTTTGGTACCCAAGAGACGACAGAGTCGGCACCGTAGAAAAAGTGAGAGGAAGGGCTTTTGATTTCCACTTTGTCATCGTAATCGAGTGCCCATGCTTCGTGAGGGGGAGTGTATTTGTCGGTTTCATCGGGATTGTTCCATTTGTTGTATTGAAGCTCGGCTTGTTTTTGGTCGATGACGACAGGTACTTTACCAGAAATAACGGTGCTATTATCGCAGGCTAGCAGGTAGGTATCGGCAGATTTGCCAACTGGGTTTTTGCCTGTGAAGCCTTTGCCGTACGACACATCCAAGTAGTTGTATTGATTAATAGGATGTTTTATCATGACAAAATAGTCGTTAGGGGTTTGGCCTGAAGGAACGTCAGGAACGGCTTTTAGGACGACAGTGCGGTCGTAATGATGGACGGGGTTGGCAATGTATTTGACCATTCCGAATTTGTAGGAAGGGGGAATGATATTAATCCAAGTACCGCCAGATGTATAGTGAGCAGTCCACTTTCCTTTTACTAAAACATCGTTCCAGTCAGTTGGAACTTGTGTGATCACTTGATATTCGTTCCATTCATTGCCATCTGTAAAGGTTTGACCATCTAATTCATACTTTCCTTGTTGAAGGGCGAGGCATTTCTTGCCAACTGTATTGGTTGGATCAGGGTCATCTACATTTATTACTAAGAGCCCAGGAATAGAGAGGGTATTATCTTTTCCTGTTTCATCCTTGTAGATAAACTGCATTACCTGAATTTTTTTACCTGATTTTGTATTGTTGGAATTAATAGTTTCATAGACATATCCGTCTGCATCGACGAGACGAACACCATCATTAGAAGTAAACTCCCGCAAATCCGGTAACTTATAAACCGGATAAGTCTTCCCATCCGTATGCTTGTACGTCCCTTGTGTATCCGCAACAGTCGTCTTCTTAAATGTAACCCACTTATCTTCATTGACTTCAAACACCTTTTCCCAGCGGTTCTTAGTATCCGGGATATTGGCATTGACGATTTCATCAGCCAGCTTGTTGATGAGTAAATCTGCTGTGACCTCGCCCTCGATCCAAGCTACTTGTTTACTAGGCATCCATACGCCTCCTTTACAGTTTCTTGCGTAAAAATTTCACATTGTACCAAACTTTCTTTTCCGTACCTGAAATGTTGTGGAAGTCAAAGCGGACCTGCGCATTTGGCTTCAACGGATAGACGATTCCAAAGCTATTTCCCATCGAGACTGACTCAGGGAGTTCTTTGGTATAAATCGTTTCACAGACCTTCACGCCGTCCAGACTCAGCTCCCAGTAATCGCCGACGCAATAATTATTGGTAGCAAACGCCACTGATAAAAATTCTGTCGGATAGGGAAGGGCATAGGTATCGGAAAAGACTTGCTTGGATGCGGTCACATCAAGCATGCGTCCGCGAATGAAGGGCTCGGTAAATTTGGAAAAGTGCGGGTAGGGAAGCTCTCGTACCTTGTCGATTACGCCCCCGCCCGAATAAACAACGGAGAAGCCCACTTGTACTCACCTCTCTTTCTCTATACGAAGGACATCGGTGCCAGTTAAGAGGCCCCTCGTATCATAGAGTAGACGGATTAGGTAAGATCCTACCGTATTTCCGTCAGGTGCGTATCCGGCAGCGGTAACTGAGGTTAAACGCCAAAGGGAGTAATATTCCCAATCGGGGTGGAGCTGATCGACTTCAAGGGGGAAGGTGGTAGTGTCTGTAGAGCCAAACGTGAGGGAAATATCCAGCATGTAGCCAGACTCGTAGAATAGCTTGGCACCCGTGACCTTTTCCGGATCGAGAGGATGCTCCCGGATCAGGCGAACAGAGGGTTCCTCTGCGAACGGGTCTGCCGTGACTGTCGTAGTACGGTGCACTTCATCACGGATCAGATCGAGGATGGGGTAAATCAAATAATCATTGGCAATCCCGGCCATTACACAATCGCCCCCTCGTTGTTGCTCCAAAATAAATCGAGGATTTGCATATAGCCGTTCTGCGCATCAAACATCGTGCGGATTCCTTTGATGGTATACGCTTCGCGAGTGGTTGTATTGGAGTCGATAATGTAAATGCGATCGAGGACATCCAAGGCAGGGTTGCCGGGGATGGAAATTTGTAGCGTACGGCACAAGCGTTTTATATCAAAAAATGATCTCCGTGCGGCCAGTCGCTTCCATTCGTCTGTCTTCGCAGAAGGAACGTGCCTCACACCTGTACGGACCTCGCCTTTTAGCTCCATCAAAATCTCCGTGTCTACGAAATGACCAGCCTTATTTTCTTCGTCCAAAATGACAAGATGGCTTCTGCCACGGGAAAAATCGATCGTCTTATGAATCGTGATCAAATTGTCGTGCTCCGTAAAAGTAGCCACAATCGGCCGATTCATATCAATCTCTTCCAAGCGATACGTACCGTAACGGTCACAATAGGAACGGAAATCTGTATCTTTCATGATTTCCGCGATGGCTTCTCCCACTTTGTATTGATACGATTCGAATTTGCGTCCGGGCGGCTCAATAAAAGGATTTTTCCAACCTTTTGGGGTCAAAATGGATTCGGCATCGACTTCCACGAATTCGCCTTCTTTATCCGGTACAGCTTTGAAAACCTTGCCTGTCGCTTGCGTCGCGTGGGCATAGCTCGTTTCTTGCACAATGGCATAGGGGTAGTAAATGTCTTGCAGATTGCTACGCCAGCCGTACATTCCGGCATGGGCGATCAAGTCTTGTACGATGGCGGATTTGAGGTAGGCCGCTTTGGCAGTTGGTTCGATTGGGGCAGGTGCGGTACCCTCCCACTCTGGAATCGCATCAAACTCCGTACTAGAGCGGAATTTTTGATAGATTTGCCACACGCTGTTATACCAATTCGTATCGCTCGCCCATTGGTAAGCCCCCTTGTCTCCTCCTTGCCAAAAATATTTGACGTCGTCGACAGATTGAAAGCGCCACCCTTTGCTCGCCATGGCTTCCCGATAACGAACGGCTCCGCGATAGAGCTGTCTTTCAATACCTTGGTATTGTGGGTCGCATTTTTCACCGGTATAGCATCCATACCCGAGAATGAAGTCTCCTGGAGGAAGCCCTTTACCCAGCGTCCCCATTTTGGTTTCGTGCTCGGCAATAGCAAGCAAAAATTTATAATCAAGCTCGGGGCCTTGTTGCTTGGACTGCTTTTTGGCCATCGAGATGATTTTGTCCCGGCGAGACATCGAGGAAAAAACGTTGGTATCATGTGCGACAGAATGTCCGACATCTGGCGGATACTGCTTATCCTCGGTAATGACCTTGTTCAAAATCTTCTTGTACATATCGCGGCAGTAAATGGTCATGGTCGATTCCTCGCCATTCAAATCGAGCTTGTCGATCAGCCCAGTAAACACGCGCATCAAATTCAGACCATAGCCCATGTAGATCCGAACAGGAGTATTTTCAGAAAGGACACCCACATGGAATCCATTCACAAAATAAGACCAAGGGGTTTCCTTGTAAGTTTCGGGAAAGTAAAACGGATTATAGTCCGGGCTATAGTAGCCGCCAGGATTTGAAATGGTGATCCGTGCCTCGCATGATTCCATTTCAAACTGATCGTCCATTTCGATGTGGTTAATATTGTCGAGGGTAAGGGTGTCCATATAGACGAACTTTCCGACCTGGAGCGATACTTTTCGCGGCTGCCCAGGCATGAAAGTGCTCGTAATTTCCCGTTCCTCCAAAAACTCCTGCTGTACAGTCGGGTCCACTTTGTCTTTGTTCCCGTACAGATCGGGTCGCCCTTGCAATTCCTTGATCTGAATGTACTGGAGGGAGAAACGATTGACTTGTTTTCCATTCCAGAACAGCTCAATGCGGATTTCCATTTCGCCATTGGGAAAGGGGATATCACGAATCTCTACGTTTTCTGTCCCGGAGAATTTGATGACCTTGATTTGCATTTTTCCATTGAAAAAAACGCGCAGCTCGCCAGCGCCTTCACCAAAGTTGGTGGAGAACCCCATACTAAAAATGCCGGGGTGAACAGAGGTCAGCTTGAGATTCATGCCTGTTGTAACGGTAGGGGATGGGAAGACGGTCTTGTATCCTTTGGGATCAAAGGTAAAGGTGAGGTTGCTATGCTCAGTCGAGCTTCTCTCGATCATGGATAATTTTTTGGTCAGCTCGTCTACTTTGTAGACAGATTTCGAGTGCCAGGTATTATTGGTAAACCGTTCGTCAAAAAGAGTTGCTCCTGGCGTTCCAACATAGGTGGCATCGGTTGTGACTCCTGCGCCGTTATTGGAAGAGGCAGCGAACAGATGCTTCGAGCCATTCATATAAGGAAAAGGGTCAATGACGGCTTGTCCGTTCCAGACCTCAAAGTGTAGATGAGCTCCTCTTCCTTTGGAGCGGGGGGAATTGGGATCGTCATAGGTGCCCATGTTCGTAACGCCGGCAGAACGGACGTCTCCTGTATTGCCGCTTTTTCCGATAATAGTGCCTTGCGTGACATAATCCCCTGTTTTGACGTGGATTTCGCTCATATGGGCGTAGCGGGTCCACATGCCATCCGCATGCTGAATTTCTACGCGAAAGCCAAAGCTCGTATATTTTTCAGACACGGTCACTTTTTTTACTTTGCCAGCCCAGGCAGCTTTGATGGGCGTACCGACTGGACAAGCGATATCAATCCCTTTGTGGTTGCGATTGTCGCCCATATAGGCGGTAATATCTCGGATACTTTTGCCATCGACAGGAAAGACAAAGGGAATCTTGGAGAGGGCAGTTCCCCCGTCTCCTGAACCATCTTGAATGATAGTGCGGGTCAATGTTTTCTCTTCCCGCCGATCACTCATAATGAAATCGAGCTCTTCGGTACGGCCCGGCACGAAAACGAGTCGATCTATCTCGACGCGGCACACGGGCTTCGATAATTCTCCCAGTTTGAGTCTTTCGGAGAGAATTCTGCGCAGGTCATTGGACATCGTTTGCATGAAAACACCTCCTATTTAAAGCGTTCCAAGGACCATTTTCGAAAGCGATTCAAAAAAGAGACGGCCTGTGCCCGGGTGAGCAACGAGTAAGGCATGAACCATTTTTCTTTCTCTTCCGCGTTGGATGACGATACCTCGTACATATGGTTGACGACAGCCGCTCCATCGACGAAATTGTTGATCGCAATTCCTTCGATCAAGTAATCTCCGTTGCCAAACCGCTCGTCTTCCATAGAGAGGACGGCTGGTGCCCACCATGAAGGTTTACTGCCTGCCATCCCACCGTTTAGTGCAATTTTTTCCCCGGTGTTGCTGTTGTACATATATTTTTCGCGCCCGACATCTTCGAAACGGGTGCTCGTCTCTTTGACATAGAAGAAATGCACGTTTTTACCTGCTTCAAGTGGCATGTTAAACAGAACGGTATGATCATCAAATTCTTGATAGTCCGAGCTATTCACCGTTTTTCCATCCACTTTGAGGGAAAGCAGCTTCTTACCAGCAGGATAGGTACCGTTCAGGCGAAAAACACGTTGCCCCTCGTATGCCATGTGGGATTCATCCAGCCGCTGTGTGGGAGGCTGTGAATCCGTAAAGCGCTGGTAAAAAGAGCGCCTGAGTCGGTCAATGAGCAGAAAAGCCTCTGCCCGATTGATGTAGGCGTTGGGAAAGAAGCGGTCGTTTCTCCATACGCCAGGGCTTTTCACTGAAAAATACCCGCCTCGCATAAAAAGAGCGCCGTTTTCGTAGCTGTTGTAGATGAAGCGCACCTGTACGCCGTTTAGATTGTAAGGAAGATAAATCGTTGCACCCGGAGCAGGACTGACCATGTAGACGTCTTGCTTGAGTCCGATATATTTTTTGGCGAGGTCTTGGGCAGGTGTCGATTTCCATTCCTCTTCTGGCACATCAATTCGCTTCAAGGAGCGACCATATGCGTACAAATACTCGTTGAATTGGCGGCTGAACGGATTGTAGAAATACGTGTCTCCGTTATCGAGGCGTTTGTTCGGGTAAGCAAAGGAAGAGGAGTTGGGGGGAATCGGTTTGCCAAAACGGTCCAAGGCAGGCTTGCCGAAGCTGGAAAAAGCAACAACCGAGTTGGTAGATGGTGCGTAATACAGCTCGACGTCCGTTTTGTTCGGGTCTGTTTGATTCGGCCGAATTTCTTTGAAAAGGGTTTGCGTGCCGTCAATATAGACAAAGACGGGGTTATCTGCACTCGGTATCAATTTGGCTGCGAGCGTAAATACTTTTTGTCCGGTGGAGCCCTTTTGTTCCTCATACAAGTAAGGAGCATTGCTTTCAAAGGAGCCATATGCAATTCCTTGAATGAACGGTTCTCCGTCAGCCATCAAATAATTGCTGGCCTCCATTACTTCATTAAAAAACCAGTCTTTTTCATTCACATCAGCCCAGCTGATCATTTTCATCACCTCCTATATAGAGTAGACAGAAACCCGGAACAGCCTCAGCTATTCCCGAATCATCCGTTCTACGAGCCGCCTTGTTCGATTCAAAAAAGCAATAAATTCGGCGCGTGTCAAAAAATCATTGGGGCGGAAGTAAATGACGGGCTTCCCATCTCGGGTAATGACTGTGATTAGCCCAAGATCGGCCATTTCCTCAATGTTTTTCTGTGCCCAATGCCCTTCAATATCTTGAAACCGGAAACGTGATTCGCGTTCGATCGAGTCCTTTTTGATGAGGATTAGATCGACAGTTACGCTGTAGCGCCGTCCTGCCTCAAGCACATGGGGGGTGATGGATTCTGCGCTTCCGAGGAAAATGCTCCCCTTTTCGTCGTAAAACTTGTGGGTCCAGCCTGCGTAGCTCACGTATTGGTTGTACGATTCCTTGTCTGGAAAAAGTAAGGTCAATGAACACTGGTAGCTGCTAAAGCCGGAGTGGTGGATGTGAGAGGGAGCGTTGATGATTTTAATTTCGCGCAAGGAAAGTTGGGGACTTGGCGGAGAATATGGCTCGATGAGTCGGGCGTTTACTTCCATGAACTCGAAGCCCGTATCGACGAACAGCTTTTTTTTGTAGCGCTGATTGGCAGTGCCAAAGGCGTATTGTTGGGTCATCTTTGTACCTCCTTACAATCTCGTGTAGCTCGTGGCGATGCCAGAGCGTACTTGTTGGCTTAATTCGGTAGAAAGGCTTGCTTGTGTATTGCGAACGGCTTCGCTGACGGTCGAGCCGAGGCGTTGGAGGTCAGTTTCCGTTCCGCTCATGTTGGCGATGGTAATGTTCACATTGCTGTCGCCGCCATAGGTAAGGTCGTAGGTGCTATGTGTTCCATTGGCCGTTTGCATGCCCCAGTAGGTCAGTGGCTGTAAGCCGTCGGGCATGTTGAAGGTTCCTTTGGTAGGCTGCTTGGACATATGCAGAGATACGAGATTGTCGTACTTGGTTTTTTCGAGGCCTTTTTTAAAGTCCTCGATGCTTTTCTTGAATGTCTCGTTGTTTTGGTACTCGGCCAAAAGACGATCCATGTCAGAATTCCCTGTATCTAACGACTCAATAGTACTGCGTAAATATTTTTCCTCGAGTTTCTTCATGAATTCAGAATTGGGACTGTGACCAGCTAAGAGTGCTTCGCTTCGGTCAATGTAATACTGATGCTCTTTATTTGCCAGGTCAGAGCTCACTTTGCTCATCGCAGATTCAATTTCGGCGCTAGCGTTTTCGTTGATTTTATCAAGATTATTTTGTGCATTAGAAGCGTCTAAGCCCGCGATTGTTAATTGTCCTACTAGTTTGGCATCAGTATTGTCGGGGATGTTCGATGTGAGCTTTTCAAGTTTAGAACGGGATACTTCATTATTTTCCTCTTTACCAGCGTGGTACTCTTCCCTGACGGCTCGCATTTCAGGTGAATCTTCCGTTTTGCCCTGAGCCAATAGCTCAGCCCTTTTTTTCATATAATTGGCTTCAAGGATCGCATCCTTTAAGTCGAGTAATTCCAGATTATAACCAACTACTTCCTTACCAAGGTCAAGTGTTTTGACTTCATCCCATGAAGGAACGGCGGTATTGTTCAGCTTGGAACCGTCTCCATCAATATCAATAAATCGAGAGTACTTTTCTTTTTCATCCCCTTTTTTAAATTCTGCTTTGAGTTTTTCGAGCGCGAGGTCAGCTTCCCTGCTGTCTGGCTGGAAGGTTTTATTTAACTCTTCTTTGAGGTCTTTGCCATCGTATTTATAAGCAGCTTTGAAAGCGTTAATGTAATCGCTCCATGAAGGAGCAGTGCCACCCATGAAGTTGATCAAACCATCTCCAATACCTGTAAGGGCGGCTTCTGCAAAAAAAGCATGTTTTAAACCAGGAGGCATTTTGTCAATACTCACGAAGTCATCCACGAGGCCTTTTTGATTTTCCAACACTCTGCTTTGTCGCTGGGAATCGGACATAAACATAGGTTGTAGCAAATCTTTGTTTAGACTATCCACAAAATTTAGCGCTGTGATGCCAACGCCTACGAGACCTAAACCTTTTAACATTTTTAATCCTTTTCGCCATAGTGGTACTCTTGGGCCTGGATTATTGGGAGGGGTTGAATCTCTGTTTGCTCTCTCTCTCGTTGGGATTTCCGGTGTGGAGCCTGACTGATCCGTATCGTCCGCCGCATCGTCTGATTCTTTCTTGTCCTCCTTCTTTTTTCCTTTCAAGAACTTTTCCCGTATCTTCGTCTTCAAATCACCCGAGAACTCCTCAAAAAGGAGAGCAGCAACAGGAGCGAGCCTGCTAGCGGTAGAGGATGAACTGCTGGCGGCGGCTGCTGTAGGAGCAGCCTGAGGACCCGCTGCGGCACTCGGAGGTTTGGGTACAGCCGTGGACAGCGCTTCTGTCAATTCCTTCAAGGCTTCCCGTGTTTTCTGGAGTTGTTTTTCCTGCTGTTTTAAGTCACTGGTCATGTTCTTGATTTGCTCATCAGTAGCAACGGACGTATCAGAGAGAGCACGCAGTCTCTCGTCTAGGGAAGAAACGGCAGGAATCAAGGTGGTAATTGTGTTTTGCAAACCACCGAGTGCCCGCTGGGCTAAATAAATTCGGCTGGCAAGCAAATGTGATTGACGTTCTACGTCGCGCATCTTCAGCCGGAGCAGATGTAATTGTTTCAGCAGCTTTTTCTCTTCCGCAATCAATGCCTTTAACAATCGATCATTGTACGGATACAGCTCTTGTACCCTTTTCTGTTCCAACCTGTTGCGAATCAATCGAGTACGGCTAGCCTGATAGGAAGACAGATTTTGCAATTGCCACGACTGGATTTCCAGCGCTTCTTGTGTAAAAGGAGAAGAGGATTGACCAAGCAGTGCGGTAACACGCCCTTGTCTTCGCTGCTCACTTCCTTCATAAAGGTTGCGCCGGGCTTTGACGTAGGCAACTTTTCCTCCGTATTGATCCGAAGCATTTTTCAACAGACGCACAGCGAGCGATAATTGGCTCTGGCTTTCCCTCATGCGCTGAAGCAGGTGGACCAAAAGCGTGGGAAAGCTACCAGGCTGATTTTTAAAAAGATCGAATGCTTCAAGGGATGATGCTTGCCAGATGGTTTGCATCTGGTTTTGGGGAGCAAGAGGGTCATCTGGTAACAAAGCTGCTTTCTCCCGAATATCGGCTACAGTTGCATGCGGGTCATTCGATTTGCGAGAAGACGTATAGTAGGCTCTAGTTACTTCTTCAAGGCTGACGGCATGTGTAAGCGCGATATCGCGTAAGTCTTGTTTGACTCCTGATCGCAAGTATTCACGCAAACCAAGTGCCTCTTCTTCCACTTGTTTTTGATCTGTCGTTCGTCCTGAAACGCGTGCCTGCGCCAAATCCATCATGTTTGTGTCTTTGAACAAAAAATTACGCTCTGCCTTTTTTAACAGGCGGTTCAAGGATTTCGCAGACTCCCAGCTTTCGATATCCATTGAGGTGATCAGCGTGTGAAGACCACTGCTCATCATGTTTCGTAACACATCTACGGCAGCCTCTTCCCATGCTTGTGGATAGCGGGTGCTTCTTGTGCCGTAGGACTTTTCCGTTCTTTTAACAGGAGCATCAGGAAAAGTAGCAAAGCGGAACGGGGAAATGACTTCTCCTGTACTTACGGATAGCCGGGAAGCAGGAGCAGCATGGGAAACAGGCTGAGAGACATACTTACGTGAAAAACTGAGCGGCTTCGACTCGATGTCGCGTATCATCTGGCGTAATTCATACAGTTGCTGATGAAGTGCTTGAAAAAATGGGGTAGCTTGCTGGGCTCGAAATGGGGATGCCGGTTGATCTACAGAACTCCGTACAGCACTCGTTAACGAGTGGAGAGCATCGGTCAATCGTTGAGTTTCCATGAATATCACCTTCCTCAAAAGAAAAATCCCGTTCTGGTCTTAGAATAGACAGAAACGGGTTATAGACCACCTAACACTTTGCCAAGTACGGCAATATCGTCTTCGGAAATTTCCTGATAGTCTTGCGAACTAGATTCAGTAGAAGAACCAGCAACAGGATTCGCTCCCCTTTTTCTTAAGAAAGGAAAACCCATGCGTGTCTCTACCTCAAATTGAATGTACTTGTTCACTCTCTTCATTAACTCTGCTACTTGGGGAAGGGTGTACTCCCAAATATCCCATTTCTTCAAACCACAGTCTTTATGGAGATGAAAAAATAGATCGCCCCAATCAAGTGGCTCTCCAGATTCCATGTCGCGAATCGCGGAACTGTCACCCTCGCCACTCTCTACTTTTTTAAGCCGTTTAGACCAATGAGAATGTTAATAAGCTTTTTGGCCGTCTCCAAATCACAATGTTCATCCAAGTACTCGCGAGTAACCGACGGGTAGTTGCGGAAGCCCAGAAGCAGGATATCGAATAAATCTTCTTCCTTGTTTTCGTAGGGGAGAAAATTAAGGATAATCGCGTCGATATGGACGGTTCCTAGCTTTTTCATCAGGATGCGGGCGTCTTTTAAAGTCACAGGCGGAATCCGGTAGGTTTTGCCGTCACGCAGCATGATTTCACTATCATCTTCAAAGAAAACAGCTTCTACCAGATCAGCCTCCTGCTGTTTTTTGATACGCTCAACAGCTTCTTGGTTCATCATTTCTGCGTGTTTTTTTTCCAGCTCTTCTTGGTGGTTTAGCATAGAAGAATCCCTCCTTGTGCAATCTGAAAATGTCTCAGTAAAATTTATCCACTTGATGAATGTGATTTCGTTCGCTATGATTCGTTGTAAGTTATTCCCTTTTAAAAAGAGCAAGGCAAGAGCGAAGAGCATGAAGCTCTCCACTCTGCCTGCTTATCGTCGAAAGACTTACACTTTTTTGGGCGAGACGAAGCGTTTCACACTACCAAGCTTGCCATCTGCTCGCTCTGGATCAATAACGGACAAGGAAATAGCGGAAGTGCTGGCTGTGGAGCGTGCCGCATCGATCGAGAAGCTGCCTTTTGCCATGCAGGAGAACAGCTCTGTTTCAATGCCTGCATAGGTTCCGTCTTTTTGCAGGAAAGAGCCGTGATGGACGACATGAACAGGGAATGGTACTTCATCCATCAAAATGTCGACTACGTCTACGGTTTCGGTTCGCTGATAGTTGAAGACCACATCTTCATTGAGCAGGGTAGGCGAGAAGATGAGACGAGCTTTATCTTCGCTGCCAGCTTTGAAAGTATCCACCATGAATTCGTCAGCTTTTGGAGCAGCAGACGTGCTCAAGCTAACTTGTTTCAAAAGACGATTGCTATTTTTCAGACGAACAGCAAATCCGCCGCCATTGAAGAGGGTACCGCCAAAGTCAACTTCACAAACACCAGCGTCGCCAGTGGATGCAGAACGATCTAGGCTGCCAGCTTTGATTGCTTTCTGCTCACCCAGCACATACACATAGTCGCTCTTTTGCTCTTGCAGCTTGGAGCCCATCATGAGCTCAAGTGCGGCCAGATCAAATTTGGCATCCGTTGCGGTAATCTCAATGCTTTTCGATTTAACGAGAGTATCAATGGCGAAGAGTCCATCGCCGCCGAAGATATCCTCCATTTCAACATTCATGTCAATTTTCAGATCCTGCATATTACCAAGCGTAATGACTTCGACGCCATTTCCATCCTTGGAAGCGCGTTTGGCGAGAAATTGACCGACACCTTTGATAATCATTTTTTTAGACAATGAAAGTCACTCCTTCTAGATAGGGGATTTGGATGCTGTTGCTGAATCGTGTGGAAAGGGAACCGCGATCAGCTTGTCATAGGATAGACGGGGTTTTGAAATGTCTAACAAACTTGCAAAGTAAACTTCGTGATCATTGTGAAGCAGTACGCGGAGGAATGGCCCGTATCCGATTCCTGCTGGGAAACGACATACGTGTCCAAACCTTCTATTCCATTCATCGATAAGCTTTTGCCGTCTAAGAGATGGAAAAGATGGTTCGCGATTTGATGCGCTGACTCAACATCACCGGGCGTGATCACATCCACTCGGAAGAAGCTGGTGAGAAGGAGGGGATTATCAGTGTCGCGCTTTCCGGAAGTTGCGTAGAAGGAAAGGAGAGGCTTCGCAACATCAGATAGCTCGGCGAGCTTTCTACGCTTGATAATCTGCTTGGATAGGGAGCCCTTGTCTTCTGGAGCAATACCGAGAAATGCGAGCAACTGACTATCCGTAGAAAGTAATTCATAGAGATGATGGTAGAGGTCGACAACCACGAATGATTCACCCCCTTTTGCTGAGAATTTTTGTAACAAAATGTGCTCCTTCTACGTTCATAGGTTAGACAGATGGGGAAGATGTCTCCCTTGAAATACATATTCGGTCGTAAAAAAGCCAGGAGGTCATAACATTGCGAAGTGATACGATACAAATCATCATTCAACAAACGAAGGAAAAAGTTACTGCGAAGACACTCAAAGATCATGAAGCCGTTGTAGGGATTATGGCGATGGCCAAGAACTACATGCTGAATGAAGAAAGTGTGCGTCATATTATCCACGAGGTTTTTGATGGAGATAAGGAACGAATGGCAAAGGCATTGACAGTAGCCAGCCATTTGATTGATGAAGGCCTGATTCAAAAAATCATCTCAGATGTAAAGTAAGCCCGTAAAAAATGATAATATCCCCTTTGAGTAGACAGTGTAAAAAGCCCGCCCACCTAACGGTGGG
>NZ_JBEAES010000050.1:0-34717 GCF_050477165.1 Brevibacillus sp. FIR094
CTGGGTAGGCGTTGTCAAGGTCTACGAGCCCTGTGCTTTTTCTTCTCACCAGCTTAGTTGGTTTATCGATACATTTTAAAACGTAAAAGATCATTCCGTATCAATGATCATGCAAAAAAGGGAATCTGCAGCCAAAACTTGCTGCACATTCCCTTTTTGCCTTGCTTCATTCGAAAACTATACGCCCATACGTCTGCGTTGATTGTTTGGTTTTTTCGTGAGCTGGCTTTTCATGCTCTGATTTTGCGCCTTTTGATTCAACGGATTATTGGCTTGTGCTTGCTCTTGTTTTTTCTCCGCCATTTTGCGCTTCATTGCCTCTTGCAGGCTGATTTTCCCTGGCTTTTGCTCAGTGGTTTCTTTTTCGTTTTGGTTTGGCTCCGTCATGCGTAGCAACTCCTCATAGAAATTGGTTATCTTCTATGTATTCTAGTGCAAGACAGGAGGAAGCGCCAGTGGGAATCTACCCGTTATTCGCCCGAAGCTGTGATAATTTTACACCGCTCGCCTGGTACTTCAAAATTTCCTCCAAAAGTTCTGCAAGGTACGCACCTGCCTCAATCGGTAGCGTGCCACCCTTATGAATATTAGAAATAACCGTACGATCTGATTCTACCGTATTGGCATCCGGTTTGTAAATCATGTAAGCACTGAGACTTTCTGCCGTTGCAAGTCCCGGTCTTTCCCCGATCAAGGAGATGACGACCTTGCATTTTACGATGGACGCGACCTGATCTTGAATCCAGACGCGACCTTTGTTAATGAACACTGGCTTTCCTACACTGATGTTTCTCATGGAAAGACCTTGGATTAACGCAGGCAGCAAGTCTGGAATCGTCGCCTCACACGCTGAGGTGCTGAGTCCGTCCGAGATGACGATTTGAACGTCTTTTCCTTTATCCCCATTCTGCTCCAGCCAACGGGCGGACTCATCCGATAGCATCCGTCCGGAGTCGAGGTTCATTAAATACTCCTCCATGCTCGTCGCTCTCGAATGGAGAACAGGAAGCTGCAAGCTCTCGATCAGTTCCGGACTGATTGTTTTCATAACCGCATCGCGAGCCGCTGCCTGATCTATACGAAATTGCAGGTAGCTACCCGTCTTCATTCGTGTACCCGCCCTACCGATTCCGATACGAGCCGGCGTTCGTTTCATCGCTTGCTCCAATGCTTCTGGATTGTTGGGGTTCTTTACCCCGCATTGCTTTTGCTCAGGAAATTCAATTACGCCCTGCCCTATTTTGGACAGCTCATCGATTACGCGCTGAACCAAGTCGTCCATATTGATCTGTTTCATCTTGCTTACCTCCCCACGCGTTAGTCAAAAATGGTTAAATCGCCTGCACGCTCTGTCAAACGACCCTTTTCCATAATGCCCATTTTTTCCAACCATTTCTCAAATTCCCGGAGAGGTCGCAGTCCCAAGAGCTCGCGGTAGCTGGCGTCATCGTGGTAGCTCGTGTCTTGGTAACTGAGCATGACATCGTCCCCACCTGGTACGCCCATATAAAAATTCGCCCCTGCCAACGTCGTCAGCATCCCTGCAATCTCCTGGTCATTCTGATCCGCATACATGTGATTCGTATAAGTCGGAGCGATTCCCATCGGCAAACCATGTAGCTTGCCCATGAACAAGTCCTCCAGATCGGCACGAATCATCTGTCTACCATCATAAAGTGTTTCTGGCCCGATAAAGCCCGAGACGTTATTGACCATAAACGGCTTCCAGTGACGGCAAAAACCGTACGTACGGGCTTCCAGCGTCTGCATATCAACGCCTTCATGGGAGTCCAACGATACTTCGGAGCCTTGCCCTGTCTCAAAATACATGACGTTTGGTCCCGACGCTGTGCCTTTTCGAAGCATCAATTCCATTGCCTCATCCAAAATCTCCTTGTTCACGCCAAACGCATCATTCGCCCGTTGTGAACCTGCCAGACTTTGGAACATCAGTGAAATAGGCGCTCCGCCGCGAAGAGCCTGCATCTGTGTCGTGATGTGAGCGAGTACGCAGTTTTGCGTTGGGATTTCCCACTTTTGCATGAAATCATGTGTCATTTTCAAGAGCTTGGTAACGCTTTCGACAGAGTCGTTATTGGGGTTAATTCCAATGACAGCGTCGCCTGATCCATATGACAAGCCTTCCTTCATCGAAGCCAAAATGCCATCGGGATCATCGATTGGGTGATTCGGCTGGCAACGGAACGCCAGTCTTCCCGGTTCGCCAATCAGTGTGTTGCAGTACGCTTGATGCTTCATTTTTTGGGAAGCCATGACTAGGTCAATGCTGGACATCAGCTTGGCCGTAGCGGAAATCATTTCACTTGTGAGTCCGCGGCTAATTCTTGTGAGCTCAGGCATTCCAGTGGAAAACGACAAGATGTACTCCCGCAGCTCCCCTACTGTCCAATTTTTAATCTCATTGTAAATAGAAAGATTGAGATCATCATAAATAATCCGCGTCACTTCGTCTTTTTCGTAAGGAATGACTGGATTTTCATATATATCACGAAGGTGCATTTCGCTTAATACGACTTTAGCCGCCATCCGCTCCAGTGCGGAATTGGCTGCTAGTTTACTCATGTGATCGCCAGACTTTTCTTCACTCGCTTTAGCCAAGACATCACGAACCGAAGTAAACTGGTAATGCTGTTTACGTACAACGCAAGCCAATTTCATCTCTAGCTTCACTCACTTTCTTTTCAACTTTCCGTAACTCTATCTCATGGAACGTAAAAAAGCGCTTCGAAACATAAGACGAAATGCTCGTCTTGGTCCAAGCGCCGTTGCTCTTCATACGATTCACTTTTTTGCGTTCATTGTTTGCCCGTAAGCACGAACTCCACTGCCGGTAGCAGTTCTTCCTCCATGACGGGTTTGACCAGATAGGCACATATCCCTTTTGCTTTGGCTTGCATGACCATGTCCTTTTGACTGTAAGCAGTCAAGAGAAGAATAGCCGCGTCCGAATGCTCTCGGATAATCCCAGTCGCTGTCAAACCGTCCATAATTGGCATTTTGACATCCATAATAATGAGATGCGGGTTCCACATTTGCGTCAATCGAACGGCCTCTTTGCCGTTTTTTCCTTCAGCTACGACGTATATCCCTGCTCTTGCAACATCTCGACCAGGTCCATACGCGTTATGGGGTCGTCGTCTATGATGATGACTCGATAATGCTGACGCAATACTCCACCTCCCGATCACCATTGAACGGATGTGCCAACTGCTCATCATTCCATGCGCAACCAACGCCGTTGTCGGTTTGTCGCATATTTCAGAATACGTTTATTATATCGATATTTTCAGGCTAATTCCAGCTTAAATCGAGCCCACGACCCTTACCTGCATTTTTACTAGTGAAGGAACGAGAAAAAATCAATGTACGATTTTCGGCTGCAGCCATTTTTGGTGAGCGCTAAAATGAAAACATAAATATGGAGGGGGAAAAGAATGATAACGGCCGAGATGAAGTCCGAGTATTATCAGGCGTTACTCGATAAAAATTCAGAATATGAAGGTGTCTTTTTTGTTGGAGTCAAGACTACTGGCGTATTCTGTCGCCCGACATGTCCAGCAAGAAAACCTAAGTTTGTTAATTGTGAGTTTTTTGATCATGCCAAACAAGCACTTCTGGCCTCATTCCGCCCGTGCCAGCGCTGCCGTCCACTTTCACATCCCAATCACGTTTCAGAGCTCGTTCGTCTGCTAGTAAACGCTATAGAAGAAAACCCCGAGCAGCGCTGGACGGAAAAAGACTTTCAAAGATTATCCGTGGATGCTGCAACAGCGCGACGCCAATTCAAAAAACGTTTTGGCATGACGTTCGTCGAATATGCAAGGGCGCGACGTATGGGGATTGCACTGAAAGAAATCAGAGAAGGAAAAACAATCATCGATGCCCAACTATCCACCGGTTACGAGTCCAGCAGTGGTTTTCGAGACGCATTTTCACGAATGATGGGGGCAGCACCTACTCTTCTTGGAGATCATCATGTCTTAAAGGCATCGTGGCTGGATACGCGACTCGGTCCCATGATAGCCATCGCGGATGAAGAAGCGCTATATCTCCTTGAATTCGTTGACCGCCGCGGCTTGGAACGAGAAGTTGAACGCCTTAAACAAAGAACGAAGTCAGCGATTATCCCTGGTTCTGCGGCGCCTATCCGTTCGATTGAACGTGAGTTAGAGGAGTATTTTGACGGAAAGCTAACACAATTTGCAACGCCTTTGTTTTTGTGCGGATCCCCTTTTCAAAGAATGGTCTGGGAGCATTTGCAAACGATTCCTCCAGGGCAAACTTCATCCTATTCCGATGTTGCAGCAGCTATCGGGAAACCAAGCGCTTTTCGTGCTGTCGCGCAAGCAAATGGTGCGAATCAGTTAGCGATTGTCATTCCTTGTCACCGGGTCATCAACTCCAATGGTGATTTGGGAGGTTACGGAGGAGGACTTTCACGCAAACGCTGGCTGCTTCATCATGAAAAAGAAACGCCCGCCCCATTTGACTCGGATTCGTGAAAAATTCGGCAAATGGATCATGGATGAATAAGCAAAGGAGTGTACAAATTGAGAGCCTTACATTCGAATAAATGGGCTGTTTTATCTGTGGTCACGCTTGTTTCGTTCATTACTAACTTAGACGCAACGATTGTGGTTATCGGTCTTCCTTCTGTTATGGAAGATTTGCGTATTCCGATCAACATTGGTATGTGGACGATTACCGCGTTCTACATCATGAGCACATTATTTTTGCTTCCCGCTGGGCGTTGGTCGGATATGCTCGGAACCAAGCGCATTTTTTTATGGGGGCTCACCTTGTTCACGATTTCCACTGCGCTTTGTGGTCTTGCTAACTCAGGCACAACACTGATCGGTGCACGGCTCCTTCAGGGAACTGGTGCCGCAATGGCAATGGCATCAGCAACACCAATCCTCATACGGACATTCTCACCCAATCAGCTCGGAATCGCTCTCGGGATTAACAACATTTCATGGGTGACTGGATCACTCATCGGTCCGGTGATCGGAGGCGCGCTTATCGGTGATTTCGGATGGCGATCCATCTTTTTTGTAGCTGTCCCCGCCGGAGTCATTGGTTTGATCGCTGGCCTCCTGGTTCTCAAAGACACGCCCCCAATCGAAAAAGGCAAGACTGACTGGCCGGGCATTTTGACCTTTGGACCAGGTTTAGTCGCTCTGCTTGTCGCACTCTCTGAGGGGCAGTCTTGGGGTTGGACATCGGTACCCACACTTAGCCTCTTTGCAACCGCTCTACTTTTATGGATAGCATTCGTACTCATCGAGCTACGTGTTCGGCATCCGCTTTTTCCTCTAAGCCTTTTCACCTATCGAAACTATTCGATTGGTCTTGGAATCACGATGAGTTATTGCATTGGTTACTTCGCCGTCACCATTCTGCTGATGCTATATCTGCAAGGGGCACATCGCTTAAGCCCTTTGGAAGCGGGATTGTTAATGATCCCATTATCGATTCCCCAACTCTTCACGGCCCCCTTTGGCGGTAAACTTGCCGACCGTTTCGGCCCCGTGCGCATGATTCTGTTAGGATCATTCCTAATAGGCCTAGCCCTTCTGCTACTTGGACAACTTGGTTCTCAGTTATCGAACATGGCTGTGATTATCCCGCTTCTTATCATATCCGCCGCCACTGGTCTGTCCTGGCCTTCGCTCGCAAAAGCAGTCCTATCTGCTGCTCCGCAAGAGCGCGCTGGCTCCGCTTCAGGTATGTTCTGGACTGTCTACGAAATGTGTAGGGCAATAAGTCAAGCTCTCTCATTGGTAGTTGTACAGCTTAGCGTCAAGTCTTCATCCGTCTTGCCGCTATTTTCCGAAACGGGAGCGGGAGAAATCGCTCAATCGAAGAGTGCCTTGATCTATGCAACGAACAACGGTTTCCGATTCTTCGCCATCTTCTTCGCTATCGCAATCGTGTTAGGTTTGTTTCTCATGAGGCCACAATTGAAGAAAGATAACTGGAAGGAGAAGAAAATAGTCCGTCAGTCTGGATGAGCTGTGCAAGCATAGAGATCATCTTCCCCACCCGTCAGGTGGCGGGAATCGACACGTTGCTAACACTCCTTCCTCGCAAAAATGCCCTCGCTTACGCAAGGGCATTTTGTTCTTACTGCGCTTTTTCGGTTATTTTTTGTCGTAGGTTATCTACGAGCTCGGACATTTTCACTCCGCCCAAAATCTCCTCCATGGCATGCTGCGCACGGGTCAAAATCAACTCCAGCACAAACTGTATATTCGCTCCCACTGGACAATCGGGATTCGGTTGCTCATGGATGTGAAAAAGTTGCCCTTCTTCCACGACATCGACTGCAAGGTAAATCTCTAGAAGTGTGATTTGATCCAATTCCTTGGCGAGAGAAGCGCCACCAGCTCCGGCACGTACGTTCACGAGCCCAGCCTTCTTCAACAGCCCCAGCACACGTCGGATCACGACTGGATTCGTATTCACACTACCTGCGATCCATTCGGAAGTGCAATGCGAATTAGAATCAATGGAAAGCAGTGATAAGATGTGGACCGCAATGGAGAAACGGCTGCTGATTTTCATACGTTGTCACCCTTTCGTTGTAATGATTATAGTTACACCCCATACGAGAAGTCAAGTTAACCATACCGTCACATTTCGTCTCGTCGAACTTTTATTCATTCTACTATAATGACTGTGTCAAGTGTTCCCGTAATCTGGAAGGAGTGTTGACAAAAATGATGCTTCCACAAATTGAAGTTACACCTGCTACAGCCTTGATAGATGTTCCCGTCCATATTACACTTAGCGGGTTTGTCCCGAATCAATTGATTACCCTTCATGCCACTCTGAAAAATGGGTTGCCGGGAGGAGATTTGACTGCATCATCACATGCTATCTTTCAAGCGGACGAAAATGGTTCGGTCGATTTGGTTTCTCAAGCCCCCTTGTTCGGTACTTATGAAGGAATTGACCCGATGGGGCTGTTCTGGTCTATGAATGTCCAGACGATGCGTTTCTATCATGCTTATTCTCTGAACGATTTTCAGTTCACCCCACGCTCCACTGAGATAGAATTAACGGCAGAAGTCTACGATAAACCCGTAGCGAAAGCAATCGTGAAACGTATTTTTGTCTCCCGCGACGTATCGATACAGAAAGTGACAGACCATGGGCTAGTCGGTCTGTATTTTTCAAAACCCCACACAGAGCAAAGACCCGCCATTGTCGTGCTAGGTGGAAGTGAAGGCGGAGTTGGTTCCTGCTCACAATTCGCTGCTTTGTTCGCCTCTCACGGCTATCCGGCACTAGCACTCGCTTACTTTCAATGCAATGATCTTCCTGACGATATTCGCCAGATCCCGATCGAATATGTTCAACGCGCCATTCATTGGCTACAGCACCAGCCCTCCGTACACCCTGATAAAATTACGTTATTCGGACGTTCCAAAGGAGCAGAATTGGCATTAGTCACAGCATCGCTCGATCAACACGTACATGCTGTTATTGCTTCGAGTCCCAGCTCTACTGTTACTATCGGGACGGATAAGGCATTCGCTGGATCAGATACGTTCTCCCCACAATCCTCTTGGTCGTTTCAAGGGGAGCCACTTCCTTTCGTGCCATGGACAGAGGAGCAGACAAAAGTCTCACAGGAGCGACTCAACGCAGGTCGACGTATCGATCACATCCATGCCGAAGCGTGGGCTGCTTGTGAGTGGTTAGAAGATGCGGAAATCCCGGTGGAAAAAATCAATGGCCCGATCCTCTTCCTCTCCTCGGATGACGATCACTGGTGGCCTGCAGCAGACCATTGCGAGCAAATGGTGCAACGACTGAAAGATAATCAGTTTGCTCATTCGTTGGTGCATTTGCGTTACGCAGATACAGGACACGGGATCCGCTTTCCTTACATACCAACTACCCGCACACAGCTCAATGGTGGTACGCCCAAAAACAACGCCTACGCATCCGAGCACTCTTGGCGTGAGGTTCTTCAGTTTTTGGAGCGGACTTTTCCAGAGTAAAAAACAGGGAAAGCCTACTCGCATGACGAAGTAGGCTTTACGATCTATCATTGGAAAGGATGTATTGCCCTATGGACTGCCTATTTTGCAAGATTGTAAACGGAGACATTCCTTCTAAAAAAGTGTATGAGGACGAGCATGTATTAGCTTTTCACGACATTAATCCTGTTGCCCCTGTACACGTCCTGATGATTCCGAAAAAGCATATTCAATCCGTTCTGGCTATCGAGCCTGAGGACAAGGAGCTGATCGGTCACCTTCATCTGTCGCTGCAAAAAGTAGCAGAAACAATGGGCGTGAACGAGGATGGCTTCCGTATCGTAACCAACATTGGCAAACACGGACAACAAACCGTCTTCCATCTGCACTACCACCTCATCGGAGGCAGACAATTGGAGTGGCAGTTCTAATCGCTATCAGCTACTGCTCTTTTTGAGAGGCAATGTGGCGGGCGATACCCTCACCGTGAAACCTACCATTTTCGATAAAAATGGCGTTTGCGTGATGGCCCGCCGCAATGACTCCCGCTATATAGAGACCTGGGATGTTCGTCGCCATCGTCTCTGGATGATAGGCTGGAATTCCCGTTTCCTCGTCAATCATAACCCCTAACGAATGAAGGAAGGTACGATCCGGACGATATCCAATCAAAGAAAACACATGGTCATTGGCAAGCGTAATGACTTCCCCCCCTGTTTTCACCCTGATAGAACGCTCCTCAATGCTCTCGACTGTTGCACCGAACAGCATGTGGATGCGTCCTTTTTTGATCAGACTCTCAAAAATAGGCCTTGTCCATGCCTTGACCTTGTCGGAAAGCTCCGTTCGTCGGCAAATCACCGTTACTTCTGCTCCTGCCCGCTCCAGCTCCATCGCCGCATCTACGGCAGAGTTGTTCCCCCCTACTACTGCTACTTTCAGCCCTGTATACGGATGTGCTTCCTTGTAGAAGGATGAAACCTTCGGCAACTCCTCGCCTGGTACATGTAGTCGATTCGGATTGTCAAAGTAACCTGTGGCGATCACCAAGTTTTTCGCTTCGTAGGTATGTGTTTTCGCGAAACGGTCCGTTGTCGTGACATGAAAGCCAGCTGGCGTCTTCTTCGCTTCCGTCACCGTTTCATATACGTTCACGCGCAATCCTTCTCGCGCTGCTACCAGTCGATAGTAATTGAGTGCCTCCTGTCTGGTCGGCTTGTCGTTCGCCGTTGCAAAAGGTACGCCCCCTATCTCCAGTAAATCCGGTGTGCTATGAAAAATCATATAGGTCGGGTAGCGATAAATCGAATGGACTAGTGACCCTTTTTCAATAATGATGGGATCAAGTCCAGCTCGCTTGCAGCCAATTGCCGCTGCCAGTCCACAAGGCCCACCGCCTACAATCAGTACGTCTTCCATTTCTCTCCGCCTCGCTTCATTCTCTCTATTCTTATTCATTCATCATATCATATCGCATTTCCAACAAAAGAGTTCGGGCACCCCTACAAGGTTTCTACCAAAATCTGACCAATGAAAGAATGGTTCGCTCTTCTTATACTGGATGTATGATGAAAAAACAAAACATACATATCTGGTTAGTCTCCTTAGCTTTTTTGGTGTACGGACTGTCTTTTGCCATAGGAGTCCCTGCATCCACAGCATCGACGAATAATTTAAAAGATATTGCAAACAGCTATGCGAAAGAGCAAATCCGTTCGCTACATGCGGCAGGTGTCATCGCAGGGGATGAAAACGGGTATTTTCACCCGACTCGCCCGGTGACGCGTGCTGAGTTTGTCGCGATGCTCACACGAACGCTCGGTATTAAACCGGTGGTCAGCAACGTCGCAGCCTATTCGGATGTCCCGAAAAACTCTTGGGCATATGGCTACGTACAAGCTGCTGCTGGACTTAACATCGCGAACGGCGTCGGGCCTACTACTTTTGCTCCGAAACGAACGATCTCTCGCGAAGAGGCCGCTGCGTTTCTCGTACGCGCACTGGAACAGAGCAACTCACCTTCTTACCAGTTGCCTGTGAAGGATGCCAATGCAATTTCCAGCTGGGCACGTGCCTCAGTCAGCCACGCCATGCAGAAAAAATGGTTGGTTGGTTACAATGGCTACTTCCGCCCGACTCAAGCACTATCGAGAGAAGAAACGGCTGTTATTTTGCATCGAATTCAGGAGAATCTGAAGAAGCAAAACGTTACAGCAAAACCGCTTGTCTCTCTTGGATGGCAATACCAATCCACGACAGAGGAGTTCATTGCACAAGTCAAGAAAAGCGGAGTCAACACGCTGTCGCCGCGTTGGTACTTCCTGCAAAAAGACGGAACGATAAGCGACGTAACGGATGCTTCACTCGTCCATTGGGCTCATGCGAATGGTAAGCAAGTGTGGCCGCTATTTGGGAATAAATTCGATTCCGAGGCTACCCACAACATGCTGTCCGATCCCAATAAACGAAAAGCAGTCGTGCAAAAGCTTTCTTCATTCATTGATAAGTACCAGCTAGATGGGATTAACATCGATTTTGAAGGGTTCTCCCCTGCGGATCGCAACAACTTCACCTTGTTTATCCAGGAGCTTGCCACTGCTCTTCACGCAAAAGGTGCTGTCCTATCTGTAGATATTCCGCCAGATGGTGATTCAGATTGGAGCGATCCTTTTGATTTTGCTAAATTAGCAAAGCATGCGGATTATTTGGTAGTAATGGCCTATGAAGAGCATTGGGTAGGCGGGTCAAAAGCAGGCTCTGTAGCATCCTTGCCTTGGTTTACGAAAGTCATTACCGACCTGCTTGACGAGGTTCCGACCCAAAAGCTGATCGTTGGAATGCCTCTTTACACACGCGACTGGTTCCAATCGAATGGGTCATTGAAATCGACAGATATCAGCATCCCCGAGTCTTACCAGTTGCTCTCGCAATACCGAGCAAAAACGGTGTGGGATGATAAAGTTGGACAATACCGTTCGACGTATCAAAAGCAAGGCGTCACACACACGATTTGGCTAGAAGAAAGCCGTTCGATTGGGCTGAAAGCTCAGGCTAGTCTGCAATGGCAAATTGGTGGGCTGGCGTACTGGTACATTGGCTCTGAATCAACTGATATGTGGACAGCCATTGCCAATTCGATAACCCTTAAACATGCACGTGAAAAACTGTAAGAATCATGAAAAGAAGCGCCCTCGTCCGGCTACAGCCGTGGCAGAGGCGCTTCTTTTTGTTTAAGCTAGGCAATTCTCAATAGCCGTTTCTCTTTCCAGTCACAGACCCGCTGCGTCCGGCGTAATAAATTTAGTTTCCAACTTCGATTATTTGGAGCGGTATAACTGGCCGCATGCCGCGTTAATGTCCGATCCGAATTGAGTTCGGACCGTGATGCTAATACCCTTTGACTTCAAGATCCGAACAAACGCTTTCATCCGCTTAGAATCAGATTGCCGATAGCTGTCTGGCGTAACATCGGTCGAATTGAATGGAATCAGGTTAACGTGGTAGAGATGTTCCCCAGGTCCCCTTCCTCTTAACAACTCAGCAACTGCTTCCGCATGCGCCGTCGAATCGTTGACTCCTCGAAGAAGAATATACGCAATATACACCTTTCTCCCTGTATGCTGGATATGATGATCCAATGCCTTCAGCACGTCGCGGACTGGGAATCGGTCGTTGATCGGCATCAACTCACTTCTCTGATCGTCAAACGGCGAATGCAGCGAGAAGGTTAGATTGACCTGCGGAAACTCCCGTGTCAGCTTGTCGATCCCCGGCAACAGGCCGATGGTGGAAATCGTAATTCGTCGATGTCCTAAACCAAAGAGATGCGGGTCGGTCAAAATCGTCATTGCATCAAAAATATGCGGGTTGGCAAGAGCCTCCCCCATGCCCATGAACGAGACGCTGTCCAAGGCGTGGCCGTTCAAGCGAAAGTGTAGCAATTGGTCTGTAATTTCGTCGGCGGTCATATTTCGTTTCAGACCGATGGTACCGGTGGCGCAAAACCTACATCCGAATCCGCAGCCACACTGCGTGGAAATACAATACGATTTCCACCCCCGCTCATAAGTAAGTCGTACAGCCTCCACGTGTTCATCGCCCGCGATAGCAAACAGCACCTTGCTGACCTGTTTCGATGTGAGTTCCTTTACCGGAACGATGCTGCAGACGTTAGGACCAAGAATCCGAGTCAACTCGTCACGCAAAAATTTGGGCAGTATGGTCATCCGTTCGTATTCGCCGACGTTTTGCTTGAAAATTGCGTCCATAATCTGAGCATACCGATACTCCGGCTGCTTGAAGTCGGACAATATTTGCCGAATCATTTCATATTTCGAAGTTAGTCTCATGTCTTCTCCTTACCGCCGGAGAAAACGTAAAAAAGCAACCGTCAGTTGGCACTTTGACACGTCATTAACCAACTATACAAAAAAAGCACATACGTTTGCAGATGGATCGCTATGTGCACCTGTCGATAGATTGGTAAACCTCCGGCAACCGATTTGTTTTTTTGTGAACCGCTTCACCTAACAGGAACCGGTTCACACAATCATCTACAACGTCAATCTCCATCGTTTTCACCCTCCTAGAAATGGTTTTCTTTCAGTTCCACACATGCAAATGAACACGCTCGCAGAGGCTTTTCACTTGCATTCTCAAAGATGTTGTCGTAACTGCCATCATAGGCAAACGTCAGGTTCGTTACCTTGATCAATGACATGTCGGTAACCTCCTTTGTCAAAATAAAAAGAGCTACAAGAAAGTTACCTTTCTTGTAGCTCAAAAAAATACGGCAAATCCAGCCCCGTTTAAGGAATGAAAAGGGTATATTTTCTGAGTGAAAAGAATAAGGTAACTTTCTTGCCAATGAAGAACAAAACAAACTCTGCTTTATTCTTCAAAAAAGTGGCAAGAAATTTTACATTATCCTCTTCAACTCCAATCGTTAAGTGTCAGCACGATCTTAACATACCCCGCTTATACATTGCAACATCCTAAAATTACAACCCAAAAATCATGGATTTCCCCCTCCACATTCATACTGAAAAAAGAGCAGAAGGAGGAGAGAATCGTGTCACGAGGAAGCAATCCAAGGTCTCACTTTTACGAAAAATTTCCACTCAGCAACTACCAAGCTCCGCAGCTTGCCGACTCGTTACCTTGTGTCAGCGATCTCGAACGGTCTCAGTATTATTTGACCATCCCCAGCTTTCTATTGGTCGTTCCTCATTACCACTGCTTTTAGTCTCTTGCATAGTTGGGATGACTTGTCCTTCTTCGTCGTGCTTCGGAAGGTTGTCCTGCGAGTTTTTCGATAAATTCATGGTTCTCCCCCTCCATTCCTCTTTCCTTCACGCATGTTTTGTTAATGTGCCCGTAGAACGGGAAAGACATTCAAAAGTCTTGCACCGTGCATGTAATTAGATAAACAAAAAAACTGCCACCTCTCTCGTATCACGTACAAGAAGAAATGGCAGTTTTCTTTTCACTCTTCGCTTATCCGACTTGTTGGAGCAACTTTCCCCGCAGTTTTGCGAGCATGTCCTCAGTCATTTTGTCTAGGTCGTACTCCGCTTTGAAGCCCCACTCTTGCATAGCAGCCGTAGCATCAATGGAGTTCGGCCAGCTGTCGGCGATCGCCTGACGAACAGGGTCCACTTCATAGGAGAGCGTAAACTCAGGAATGTGTTTACGAATAGCTGCTGCTACATCCTCTGGCTCAATGCTCATCGCAGTCACGTTGAACGCATTGCGGTGAATGAGCTTGGAGGCGTCTGCTTCCATCAGGGAAACAATCGCATTCAGCGCATCCGGCATATACATCATATCCATGTACGTGCCTTTGCCGATGTAGGACGTATAAGCTCCGTGCTGGATCGCCTTGTAGTAAATGTCTACGGCGTAGTCGGTCGTACCACCACCCGGAGGCGCTACATATGAGATCAGACCTGGGAAGCGTACGCCACGCGTATCTACCCCAAATTTTTGATAGTAGTAATCACAGAGCAACTCACCGGATACTTTGTTTACACCATACATGGTCGTAGGGCGTTGAATCGTGTCCTGCGGCGTGTTGTCCTTTGGTGTAGTCGGACCAAAAGCACCAATCGAGCTCGGCGTAAAGAACTGGCAGTTCAACTCACGTGCTGCTTCCAGCGCATTTACCAGACCGCCCATATTCAGGTTCCATGCTAAGAGAGGCTTTGCTTCAGCTGTTGCAGACAACAGGGCAGCCAAATGCATGATCGTATCCACGCCATGTTTCTTCGCCAGCTCAAACATCCGGTTCCCGTCGGTGACATCAAGAACTTCGAATGGACCCGATTGCACGACAGGATCGTCTTCGTTTCTCCGGATATCTGTGGCGATGACTTGATCCGCTCCGTAAATATCGCGTAATTTCATGATGAGCTCGGAACCAATTTGTCCTAACGCCCCGGTTACCAGAATTTTTTTCATTTCAGGATCCCCATTTCTTTCCCAACTTTTTCGTAGATGCTAAGGGCACGATCCAACATTTCTTTGCTATGTGCTGCTGTTGGCATATTCCGTACACGGCCCGTTCCTTTTGGTACAGTCGGGAACACGATCGCTTTCGCGTACACGCCCTCTTCATACAGTCGCTTGCTGAATTCCTGAGTCTGCTGTTCGTCTCCGATAATGCAAGGAGTGATAGGCGTTTCGCTCTCCCCGATATTGAAGCCTAGTTCTTTCAAGCCTTTTTTGAGGTAATGTCCGTTATCCCACAGCTTGTCGTGCAGCTCAGTGCTGTTCATCAAAATATCGATAGCCGCAATGGATGCAGCCACATCAGCTGGAGTCAGCGAAGTCGAGAACAGGAAAGGTCTGCTGCGGACTTTGAGCCAATCGATCAGCTCTTGGCGTCCCGCTACATAACCGCCAACTACCCCAATTGCTTTGGAAAGTGTACCGATTTGGAAGTCGATTTTATCAGACAGGCCAAAATGCTTAACTGTTCCTGCCCCTTTGCCGAGAACACCAGAGCCGTGGGCATCGTCTACATACGTAATCAAGTCATATTCTTCGGCTACCTCTACGATTTCCGGCAGCTTGGCAACATCGCCATCCATCGAAAATACACCGTCAGTAATGACCATCAACTTTTTATATTTGCCGGATTCTTTCGCTTCCTTCGCTTTTGCACGCAAGTCATCGATATCGGAGTGATTCACACGGATAATTTGTGCACGAGACAGACGGCATCCATCAATAATGGAAGCGTGGTTCAACTCGTCAGAAAGAATCGCATCGTCCTTGTCCATGACAGCAGAGATCGCAGCCATGTTGCAGTTAAAGCCCGATTGGTAAGCAATAGCTGCTTCCGTGTGCTTGAAGGCAGCGAGCTTTTCTTCCAGCTTCACATGCAAGTCCAAGGTACCATTAATGGTACGTACAGCCCCTGCCCCAACACCGTATTTGCTTGCTGCTGCAATTGCAGCGTCCACAAGGCGTTGATCAGTAGCCAAGCCCAGATAGTTATTGGAGGAGAGGTTGATCAGTTCTTTTCCTGCAATCGTAATAACAGGACCGTTCGCGCTTTGCAAAGGGTCAATGACGTTGTACAGTCCCTTGCTCTTCAAATCTGTCAGATTTTCATGTAAAAAATGTTCAAGTGTTTTGCTCGCCAACGAGAATCCCTCCATTATTCAGCCACCGATTAGTAAGTTCCACAAAAACAATTGTTCACGCTGTATGGACATATCATTGTGATAAAATTCGCATAAAATCAACTTAATCTACAGACAGTTTACCACCATTTACTTAAAACGTCCACATCACAAAGACATATTGTTAACGCTTTCAATCATTTTCCTTTCGATGATGTCATCTCTCCTACTTTCTCCTTTTGTCGTAATTCGTAGACTCCTGAAAATGAAAAAACCACTCTCTTGCTTCATGTGAGCAGATCGTGGCCTTTTCCTCATTTTTTTGCCTTTTGTGATTTTAAGATACCAGGCTTGGTGTCTATCGTACGCACAAAACCGTTCGTTTCGAAGCGATGCGTCATCAGAGCCTCTACTGGTCTGCCATTTTGAAAATGCTCTTCCACTAAGAGCTGTGCATCTTCTGGCGTCACGTTTTCATACCAAATTCCTTCGGGGTACACGATCATCACGCATGCGTCCTCACAACGTCCGTTGCAACGCGTGCGGGTTGTATGTACATAGTCATCCAAACCTGCGTTGGTAATCGCTTCGCGTACCGCTACCGTAACCTCTTCGCCACCCTTGCGCATACAGCTTCCGCCATTACAGATCAACACATGATGCTTTGTCTGAGATAAGTCCCATGTTGCCACTACAAATCCTCTCCGTTCTTGTCCAACATCCATCCATACTCCCCATCATGACGGTTTCTTGTTCAATTTGCAATTCCCAGAACGTTTGGTTTTTGATAGAATATATGTTCGTATAGAATTTACAAAAAGATTTTGGTGGTGAAAGCATGTCCGTTACCAAGCAGCGCGATGCCTTGCAGCTTTTGCAAACAGTGGGCTCCTACCCATGGTATGTCGAAAAGTTTATTGAGCATAAAAAAGCAAAAAAGAATTCACCCTCCACCTTGCTTGGATACCTTCGCGATTTCTCTTTTTTCTTTCGCTGGATGATGACAGAAGGATTGAGTACCGCCACGGATATGAAGGACATTCCGTTAAGCGATTTGAATGACCTGAAGAAGGAAACGGTAGAAAGTTACATATTATACTTGCAGGAGTCGCATCTGTACGAGCGATCTGTATTGCTCTCGAACCCTACCAAAAGCGCGAAGAAAGAGTACAGCGACCGCACCATCAGCAGAAAAATATCGAGCCTGAAATCGCTTTTTCATTACTTGTCTGCCCTCGCTGAGGATGAGAATGGAGAATCGTATTTGACGCGGAATGTACTCGCCAAAATCGAGCTGGAGATCACGGAGCTGACTCCCCTCGCACGTGCCCACGCCATTCGGGCAAAAATCCTGATTGACGACGAAATCTATCAGTTCGTCGATTTTGTCTACAATGGATATCTGGCCCATTGTGATACGGAAAAAAAGAAGCAGTATCACATGCAAAACCGCGACCGAGATACTGCCTTGATCGCGATGATTCTCTCCGGTGGCTTCCGTGTGTCAGAGATCGTCAGTCTCGATCTATCCGACATTATTATGGAAAAAAACCAGTTGAAATTGATCCGCAAAGGAAAGAAAGAGGACGCTCCTTTTTTCAGTGACTGGGGCAAGGAGTACTTAGCCAAATACTTGCAGCTACGTGACAAATACAATCCCGAACCACAAGAGGACGCTGTTTTTCTCGCTGTTTCCCCTTCCAATCCGAATGGGCATCGCATTGAAGTGCGGTCTGTCCAAAAGCTGGTCAAAAAGTACGCCAAAGCCTTCGGCATCCCCGATTTGTCTGTCCATAAGCTTCGACACAGCTTTGCTACACAGTTTCTTCGCTTGAACCCTGACCCTCATCAGCTCCAAGCACAGCTGGGGCACTCCAAAATCGAAACGACCATGCAGTATGCCCATGTACTAGAAGATGCTCTGGGTAAGGCTGTGAACCGAACGACGTAAGAATGCCTCAACAAGAACAAGTGACCAATCTGCATACCACTGCGGATTGGTCACTTGTTTCGTGCTTTTTCATTCCATCTACATCCCCGCTGACCTTTGCAAGCGTTCCGCGATTTTCATAAAGTCTTCACGCGATACACCTGGCGCAAATTCTTCTGGCAATTCATCTAAATCCGGAACAGGGCCGCCATCCGGGACGCCTTGAATGACCTCTGCTGTTTCACCATCAGGCAACGGGCCGCGCCAAATCATGGCAATATCCTGATAGTCCTGATAGCTGAACGTAAACAGCTTGCGATTCAATCCCATCGCGATATACGAGTGAGTCGCATCGAATTGTGTGTTATCCAGATTGGGAACAGGTAGCATTTTCGTCATATCCACACCCGTAGCGATCTCCAAGGCTTTGGCGTACGCTACGATATGGACGCCCCCTCTAACAAGCAAGTAACCGATCATAGCCCGGGCTGTGGGATGATCCGTCATTTCGTACACCCTCATCTTGTGAGTTCGTGCCCCACACTCGAGAAAAAAGTTGTGCAAAAGATCAAGCACGAGATTCCCGCTCGAAAATACGTAATCCCCTGTCCATGATTTCCCCATGGAGTCTCCTGGCATGGCGGTTTGTGCGGTCGCAATAAAATGGTACGTATTGCGCTTATTCAATCCGTTATTCAGTGGAGTCGTATCAGGGTCCCCCGGACGCGTAATGCCTTTCATGCACAAATTGATTGCATTGGAGACCAGCTCTACATGTCCGACTTCTTCCGCTGTAATGCTGGCGACCAAGTCATAAAAAGGCTTCAGCTTGCTCTTGCCACGAAAGTTGAAGGATTGGAATAAATAATTGTTTAGCGTTGACATCTCACCAAAACGACCGCCCAATAGCTCCTGGACGGCCGCAGCAGCGTTGGCATCACCATAAGCCGGCTCTGGCAGCTCAATTGCCAACCTATTGATACGAGTAAACAACCTGCTTCCCTCCCCCGTTTTGCACCTACCTGTACTGTTTTATGTGGGCGAAGGGTTGTTTCATACCAGTTTAAAACGGCATGACCCAGACGATCTGTTGTATGCGTACAAAAAACGTAGAACCTCCCGTCTGTAGTACCACATGGTCAGGTAGCACATCGACAACGATTCCACGGACATTTCCCTGGGTTGTTTGAATGGCAACTTCACGCCGTATGACACTTTGCAACGTCTGGTACAAATAAGGGTCAATGAAGGAATTCATAGCGGGGGTACTCGACACTGGTTGTGCTTGTGTCTGAAATGGATACGAACTCATGAGTTTTTGGACTCCTTCCTGTAGTTCCTCCCTGTATTTTATGCCCAAGGGTTGGGATGGGTGAGTGCACAGGATGTGGCAAAAACCCCTGCCATCTAGACAGGGGATTCCATCACATTCGTTTATTTCCCTGCTCGTTTGGCAGTAGGGACAACGTAAATCTGCTCGTTCTTTGCCAAAGTACTTTCGCTTTGATCGATCACGTCCAATTCGTTCATCCGGTTCAGTACAACCGCCTGCCGTTGTTTGGCTCGGTCCCAGTTCTTTACCGGAGAGTAACGCTCTGGTCCTTTCGGTAAAGAAGCCAGCATGGCCGCTTCTCCCAGTGTAACCGCTCGATCCCCTGTTTCTGTTGCTTTTTTTCCGTAGTAAAAGGGAACAGCCTCGCCAATCCCGTATTTTCCGTGCCCGAAATAAATGACGTTGAGGTACATTTCCAGCAGTTCTTTTTTGCTGTATCGCTGTTCCAATTGCAAAGCGATCGCGATTTCCTTCACTTTTCTAGTCATCGTTTTGTCGTTCGTCAGAAACAGGTTTCGCGCCAACTGCATGGTGATTGTACTTCCACCCTGCACGTAGGCACCTTCCTTGATATCCACCCAGATCGCTCGGCTCAATCCAATCGGATCTACTCCTGGATGCTGCATAAATCGATGATCCTCAATCGCAACGAACGCCTGCCACACATGATCAGGCATTTCGTCCAGCTTTACATAGCTATTGGATTGCTGTACAGCAGTCAGCTTTTTTTCATCTATCCATATATTCCCTGTCCACGCAAGCACGATCGGCGCAAGGATAACTGCCATCATGATCACGAGGAAACTGATACGCAGTCGTTTTTTCCAACGAACACCGAGTTTCTTGATGCTCTTAGGCATGCTCGCCGCTTCATACAAGTCGGTGTTTCTTCCTAATGGGATTGGAAGGTGGTTCATGCTGCATTCCCCCTTACCTTGCTTCTACTCACATTGTAGGGGATGCGCGCATTTCGTCCCATCGAATCCACTTACAGCAATCTTACAATTTCGTAAGACAAACCATTACGACTGCTGATTTTGCTGTGCCTCTTGCTGCCGTAGCTCGATCCGCCTGATTTTACCGGAGGTCGTTTTCGGCAGTTCCTGTACAAATTCGATTTTGCGTGGGTATTTATACGGTGCAGTTAATTGCTTCACATGGTTTTGCAATTCCACGATCAACTCTTCGGATGGCTCATTCCCTTTTTTCAAGATGACGAAGGCTTTTACCACATGACCACGCTCTGCATCTGGACTGGCAACCGCCGCACACTCCGCTACAGCCGCGTGCTTCACCAACGCATCCTCGACCTCAAACGGACCAATCGTATATCCGCCTGAGATGATAATGTCGTCCGAACGTCCTTCGAACCAGATGTAGCCATCTTCGTCCATGCGACCTTGGTCACCCGTCACGTACCAGTCACCGCGAAACGCTCTGGCAGTGCGACCGGGATCATCCAGATAGCCTTTGAATAGCGCTACCATATGACGATCAATGGCAATATCACCCACTTTGCCTACTGGCACCTCCGCTCCTTCTTCATCAATAATGGCGATCCGCACAACTGGCGATGGCTTGCCCATCGAACCTGGTCTTGGCTCCATACCAACAAAGGTACCCACCAGCAAAGTATTCTCTGTCTGTCCGTATCCATCTCGCACGGTCAACTGGAATACGCGGCGGAATGTCTCGATCACTTCCCGATTGAGCGGTTCACCGGCCGAACATGCAGAGCGCAAGGCGGACAGCTTGTATTGTTCCAAATCCGTGACTTTTGCCATGATTCTGTACTCGGTTGGCGTCGCACACAAGACAGAAACCGGATAATTTTGCAGAATCGTCAAATAATTCTCTGCCGAAAACTTTCCTTTATAGACAAACGCGGTCGCTCCCAGCCCTAACGTAGAGACAAACGGGCTCCATATCCATTTGGCCCAACCCGGCCCAGCCGTTGCCCAAACCACGTCACCTTCGCGAACGTCCAGCCACTGTGTAGCCGCCACAGCCAAATGCGCAAACGGCCAACCGTGAACGTGCATAACCCCTTTGGGTCCCCCAGTCGTACCTGATGTATAAGACAGGAAGGCCAGCTCATCCGACTTCGTGCTTACGACCTCAAATTCTGTGTCCTGCCCCTCGAGCAATCCCTCAAGCGAAATCCATCCTTCTTTCTCTTCGCCCGTCGTGATGTAGTGTTGCAGGGTAGAACAGTTGCCTCTCGTCAGGTCAACCTCACTCATTGCTCCCGCAAAGCTGATCACAGCCTTGACTTTTGCATGATTGATCCGGTACTCGATATCTTTGTAACGCAGCATCTCTGACCCTGGCAAAATCACTGCCCCCAGCTTCAACAATGCCAAATAGACACCATAGGCCAATGTCCCTCGGGAAACCAGGACGAGTACCCGATCCCCATGCTCAATTCCAATGGACCCTAGACCATTCGCGATTTTATTTGAATATTGGCGCAAATCCTCGTACGTAAGGATATGTTCCTGATCTTGTTCATCCAGCTCCCAAACCGCTCGTCTCTCTGGATGTTTTCTCGCCCATTCGTCCACCTGGGCAGCGAAGTTATAGTTCACTGGAATGTTTAATTCCATGGCACATCTCCACCTTTTCTAAGATTGATGAATAATAATTCGACATAACTATAATTCTCACCTTTTTCTTTCGACAAAAATGGGACAAAAAAAGGCCAACCATTTGCACGGGTTGACCTCCTCCATTCATTCCTATCACTCTACTTGTTCCGTAATCGTTGTAGCCTGCATGGATCGCTGTTTTCTTTTTTCCCTCCACTCTTGAACGCTTCCGACGATTCCGCTAGGGAAACAGAGCACGACCAAAATATAGAGCAAGCCTAGGAAGATGACCCATCTTTCGAAAATCGGATGAAGCTTCGCCAACTCCGTCAACCCGTGATGTGCCAACTCCACGATCCCTGATCCCAAAATGGAGCCAAAAAGCGTTCCCAGCCCACCGATCATGCTCATCAAGAGCGCATCCAGCGTCGTTTCAATCGAAAACACTTGGGTGTTCACGAAGCGTAGCATGACTGCGTACAAGCCTCCACTAATCGCAGCAACCACTCCAGCGACAATGCTGACGATTACCTTATAATGAAGAATTTGATAGCCTAACGCTTCCGCACGTTGTTCATTTTGACCGATGGCTTTCAATACCTTGCCGAGTGGAGAGTGCGTAAACGCCCGCAAGATGACGAACAGCAAGACCATTAGGATCAGGCATACATAGTAAAAGGACAAACGATCACGAAACAGCTCAGGCACCGGAAAGGTGAAGCCATCCCCACCCATCGTCAGCGAGCGCCATTTTTCTGCCAATACGAATAGCAGCTGAGAAATCGCCAAGGTTAGCATCGCATAAAAATGACTTTTCAACCGCAAGGAAAGCATCCCGATCAAATAGCTGAGAATACCGGAGATCACGATAGCAACGAGAACGCCAAGCAAGAAATAACTGATCGTTGCGTCAAAGTTTTTCAGGAATAAGGACACGGAGTACGCACCTATTCCGAAAAACATACAGTGTCCGAATGAGACGATCCCCGTATAGCCTAGCAACAAATCAAAGCTCATCGCAAAAATCGCAAAGATAAAGATTTGGGTGAACATGATGTACATGCTTCGCGAGTCTGAAAAAAACGGCAAAACCGCCAAAGACAAAAACACGAAAAGAATAAAACGATGGTTCAACAATCCCGATCTAGTCAACGCATGATCACCCCTTCGCTCCTAGCAGGCCGGATGGTTTGATAAGCAGCACTGCCAGCATCAGTAGCATGTTCACTGCCAGTGAAAGCTCTGGAACGAAGTAAGCCATAAACGAGCCAAGCACCCCTACTAAAAGCGCCGCAATCATAGAGCCTTGAACGCTTCCCATCCCACCAACAATGACGACGATGAATGCCAGAATCGCATACTGCATACCCATTTCCGCAAAAATAACCCCTGAATACGGTGCCAGTAGACTTCCTCCGAGCGCAGCCATGCCTGCCCCCAGCAAAAAGACGAAAGTAAACACTTGTTTAATATTAATGCCGAGTGCCTGCACCATTTCCTTATCGATCACGCCTGCACGGACGATCAAGCCTAGTCTCGTTCTCGTCAACAGCAGGTGCAACCCAACGTACACAACGATTCCGACTGCGATGACAAACAAGCGATACGTAATCAGTATGATGTCGCCAAACTCGATGCTCCCTTGCAAATAATCTGGTAATACTGCCCGAATGGGATTGGGGCTCCAAAACACCTTGAGCAATTCACTTATCACGAGCATCCCGCCCAGTGTCACGAGCAGTTGCTGAATGTGATCACCGTACACCGGACGGATCAGCACACGCTCTAACACGAACCCGAGCAGCATCCCGATGACGACGGCACCTACAATGGCCAGAAGAAAGCTATCCGTCAATCCGAAAAGCCATACACCAGCAAAAGCTCCCCAGGCAAACAATCCACCGTGGGCAAAGTTCAACACACTCATTAAGCCAAAAATTAACGTGAGCCCGGAAGCGAGCAGGAAAATGAGTATGCCCGTCGCCAGTCCATTTACAAGCAAATTAGTCGCGACATCCATTTCATCCGCCCCTCCCTGTTATACGTTCAGGCAATGCCCAAATATTTTTGTCGCGTATCTGCATCATCCTTCAACTCCTGCATCGCGCCACCGCGGACAATTTTCCCTTCATCCATCAAGTAGTACTGCTCGCCGATCATGCTCGCCATCATAAAGTTTTGCTCGACTAAAAGCACGGTCGTTTTCTGCTTCATCGATTCGATGTGGAACATGAGCTTTTCAACCATGATGGGCGCCAGTCCCTTGCTCGGCTCATCAATTAACAAGAGTCCGTTGCTGTTCACATAAGCTCGTGCAATCGCCAGCATTTGCTTTTGACCTCCGCTTAAGTGCCCACTTTTCTTTTTCCAGTAATGACGCAGGTCAGGGAATAGATCCAGCATCCACGCGAGCTTTTCTTTTTGTTCGTCGTCATTTTTTTGCATGGCGAGCCGGAACGTCTCTTCTACCGTAAAATCATGAAAAATCCCTTGATTCTCAGGAACATAGCCAATCCCCTTACGCGCAATAGAATAGGTCGGCAGATGTCCGATTTCTTCTCCTAGATAGCGAATTTGGCCATGACGGATCGGGGCAAGCCCATGATGGAACGAAGCGTCGTTGTTTTGCCCGCGCCGTTTCGTCCAAACAGGACAGTAATACTGCCTGCTTGCACGGATAGCGAGACACCCTGCAAGATGTGAAACTGGTCGAGGTACGTTTCGATGTGATCAAGTTGCAGCATCATGCTTATACAACCCTCCCAAGTAGGCAGACTGCACCTGTTCATTTCGCATCATGTCAGTCGGTGTCCCCTCAGCCAATAGCTCTCCATGAAATAGTACGACTATGTGATCGGAGAGTGATTTGACCATGTCCATCTTGTGTTCGATTAGGATGATCGTGCATGAATTGCTTTCCTTAATCGATTCGATCACCTTCAATACAGCTGGGACTTCCTCCAACGAAATCCCTGCCGTCGGTTCGTCGAGTAAGAGAACATCCGGACGCAGTCCAAGGAGCATGGCTAGCTCCAGCTTTCGTTTCTCCCCATGCGCCAGTAGGCTTGCCAGCACATCCACCTTTTTCTCCAGCAATACCATATGCAGCAATCGCTCAACTTCCTCAGCTTGTCGCATCTGATCTGCCTGGGAAATCCATAACCGAAACCGAATGCCCTGAGCGGCTTGCACGGCTAATCGTATATTTTCCCGCACCGTTAGCTTGGGAAATAAGTTTGTCAATTGAAACGATCGTCCAATACCCAATCTCGTTCGTGCCGCTGGAGGCAAGTGCGTAATAACTTGCCCCTTGTACTTGATCGTTCCTTGCGATGGAGTAAGCTGCCCGCTTAACAAGTTAAACAACGTCGTCTTTCCGGCTCCATTCGGTCCGATGATCGAAGTAAAACGCTGCTTCGGGATTCTTAGCGATACCTTGTTTATGACTGTTTGCTCCCCGAATGCTACGCTAACGTCAACCGTTTCCAACAAGTAACTCATCACACACCTCCTCTACTTCTGGTTCCTGACAGGTGGTGCTGTCTCTTCCATCGTCATCTCCCGAACGAGTACAGGGACTGGATGATCGACTCCATCTTTCTTCTCCAGCTTGATTGCGTACAGCGTTTGCAGTGCCTGATGGTCCTCGACTCGGAACTGCATCTGGCCCTTCGGCGTATCAAAGGTCATACCTTCCATCGCAGTAATCAACTTCTCCGAATCTGTATCCGCGTTCGTCTTTTTCAGTGCTTCCACAATCGATACAGCTGCCGTCATCCCACCTGCCGTAAATAAATCTGGAATCTCACCTTGAAAACGCTTCTTGTGCTCATCGATGAGCCAGTCGTTCATTTTCGTTTTCGGGAGCGAATGGTAATACACCGAGAAACCTTCCATTCCGATCATGGCCTCCATCGTTTTCAAGGCAGCGATATCAGGCGCTCCCGTGGACACCTTGATGCCTTTTTGCTGAACCTGCATATCTTGAAGCTGTTTCCACGGGGAGTTCGAGCCTGCCCACGTGATGAACACATATTCGGGTTTGGCGCTAATGATTTTTTGGATGTTGGCAGTAAAATCAGTCGTGTTCGTGTCCACGTATTGTTCTTCGATAATGACAGCCCCTAATTTTTCAGCCGCGGTCTTAAAGGCTTCAATCCCTTCTCGACCATAGGCACTGTCTTGGGCCATCGTCGCGATCTTCGTTCCTTTGGAAGCAATCGCCGCAGCGCCAGCAACTGCGTCCTGCGAAGAATTTCGACCTGTGCGGAAAATGTACTTGTTCCAATTTTTCCCGGTGATACTATCTGCTACAGCCGGTTCTACGACCATGATTTTTTTGTACTCTTCTGCCAGGGGAAGAACAGCTAGCGTATCGCCTGAACTCGAGGAGCCTACGAGAAAATCTACCTTGTCGGTCTCCAGGAGCTTCGTCGCTTTTTGGACGGCGACATCCGGCTTCGTCTCCGTATCCTCAACGACAAACTCGATTTTTTTGCCAGCGATCTCTCGCTTGCCCTCTGTTGCATAATCGAGCCCGAGCTCAAAACCTCTTACCGTCTGCTTGCCGTAGCTCTCCAATGGCCCCGTGAGCGAAGCGAGTACGCCTACCTTGATCGTATGACTGCCACCAGATGAAGCGCTTTCATTTTGGCTGCAACCAACAGCAAGCACGACAGACATCGCTAGCGGGAGCAACATTTTCCATCCTCTTTTTTTCATGCCCGTTCCTCCTCGAAAGTCAAAATGTTCATTACGATTCGGCTAACCATTCCAGTACGGTTGCAGCCCACGTATATCCAGTTCCAGCACTGACAGCAACGACAATATCCCCAGGAGCAAGACGTCCCTCTTGCTGTGCGACATGCAGTCCAATACACGGATCGAGTGCAGACAAATGCCCGTAATGATCGAGATAGACGGCCTGCTCCTCACTAAGTTGCAAACGTTCCAACAACTCTAAGAACATCGAACGCTTTGTATGCAAAGGAAGCAGTAGCGCTATATCCCGCAAGGAACGATTGCTTTTCGCCAATGCCTGCTCTACGACATGGACAAAATTCGGTATCGAGATGGGATCAAGTCGTTCTTTCATATCGCTCGGATTCGGCACATCGATGTAGTGGAGTCTGTTTTCTACCGTTTCATGACTAGGTTTGTGCCTCGATCCGCCTGCGGGCACCCTTACATCATCGTGAAAAGAACCATCAGTAATGACACAACTGTGGAGAATTCTACTCTTTGTAGCACCACGCTTTACGAGAGCCGCTGTCCCCCCATCTGCAAAATTAAACATGAAGCGTGAGCGAGGATTATCGTAATCGACGATTTGTGATTCTTTACAGCCAGCAACGAGCAAGATGTTTTCAATGGATGCATCTGCTGTCAGCATATCTTTGGCAACCTTCAAGGCGATTGGAAAGCACGAGCTGACGTTCATCATCTCGAAACCGTAAGCATTTGTCGCTTTTAGTTCGTATGTAATCTTCGGTGCGCTGGACCATACATAGTAATCTTTGTGCGGACTGCCGAAGTAAATAATCACGTCAATTTCAGATGGATCGATCACCGAGCCGGTCAGCTGTTGGGCAGCGAGTACAGCAAGGTCTGATGCATGAAGGGTGTCATCTGCAACATGCTTTTGATATAGACCGAATTTTTCGATAATGACTTGCGCGGGAATTCCGGTCTTTTCAGCCAATCTCTCAGCTGTTTCTACTCCCTCCGGAAAAAATACGGACGTCGCTTCCACTCCGATAGTCTGCTCATGGATCGTATTTGCTTCAAGATGATTCATACTTTCGCTCCTTCCTTCGGTACGAGCATCGTCGCTGTTCCAGTCAGGACTACTTTTCCATGCTGGTTCGTGCATTCCGTAAGCAATCGGATTATGCCTCGCTCTTCCTGATACTCCAGCACAGTGGCGGTCGCAGTGATCGTGTCTCCGATCAATACCGGAGCCGTAAACTGAATAGTCTGGTCCTTGTAAATAGAACCGATGCCAGGCAGCTGCATCCCGAGCAATCTGGACAACATGCTCGCCGTCAACAGTCCATGTGAGATACGCTGGCCGAATCGCGTGTCTTTTGCGTACTGTTGGTCGATGTGCACCGGATTGTAATCCCCACTCATCCCCGCAAATAGAACGATATCTGTTTCCGTAATCGTTCTGCTAAAAGATGCTTGCTCCCCTATTGCAAATCTTGCCATACGAATCACCTCATTGCGTAATGGAATCGCTCTTCAATCTGGTCAATGCTTGCTTGACTATTTTCCCTGTTGCATTGCGTGGCAGTTCGTTCAGAAACACGAATGACTTCGGGATTTTATACTTCGCCAGCCTTTGCTCACAGTGCGCTTTCATGTGTGCTTCCGTGATGACTGCACCTGATTTGGGCACGATAAACGCCTTCGCGACCTCTCCCCATTTATCATCGGGTACACCGACGACTGCGGCTTCCTGTACGTCATCCAGCTCGCCGATGACCTGCTCCAGCTCCAGCGGATAAATGTTCTCCCCGCCTGAGATAATCATGTCTTTGCGCCTTCCTACGATATAGGCGAATCCTTCTTCATCAAAACGTGCCAAATCCCCTGTGTACAGCCACCCATCTCGGATGGTCTTGGCTGTTTCTACTGGTTTGTTCCAGTATTCCTTCATCACATTCGGACCTTTGACGAGCAATTCTCCGATTTTGCCCTGACCCACGTCTTTTCCGTCATCCGAGATCAGGCGGACTTCACAAAACATGACGGGCTTGCCGATTGAGCCGGCTTTTCTTTGTGCATCTTCCTTCGCAATCATAAACACGGTGGGGGATGTTTCTGTTAGGCCGTATCCTTGTCCAAAAGGGAGGCCTCGCTCCTGAAAATGCTGGATGAGTTCCATGGGGCATGGAGCGCCGCCGTTGTAAAACCAACGGACAGAATCGAATGATGTGGTAGCAAATAAGGGACTTTGACGAATGGCTTCATGGATGGCGGGCACACCCATCACGATGGTGACTTGGTGTGTTTCGATTAATTGAATCGCTTTATCAGGGTCGAACTTCCCGGCGACAACGACACGTCCGCCAGCAAGCCATGTAGGGAAGGCAAACAGTCCGATTCCCCCGATATGAAAGAGTGGCAATAAGACAATCGAGCAGTCTTCTGAGGTGAGATCAAGCGCGGCTACATTGTGTACAGAGTTCCAAAACATATTTTCTTGTGTGAGCACTGCTCCCTTAGGCTTTCCTGTCGTTCCTGATGTATAGCAAATGATGTATGGATCATCTCCACTGCCGTCATCTGCCTCGCTCCTACTGTGCTGGGATGACTCACTCAGCCCATCCTGACTCCAAGGGAGTTCTCCCGGTTCCAGCCATATCATGTGCGCAACACTGGCCTTCCCTTTGATCATCTCAATGGTGGCAGCGAACTCCGGCTGGGCACATAGTACGCGGATACCACTATCCTCAAACTGATAGTCTAATTCTGTAGGGGTCAAGCGGATATTAAAGGGGACGGCAATCGCACCGAGTTTGGCGATGGCAAACAGCAGAAGCACATACTCCAAACTGTTTTGGGACAAAATGCCGATCCTGTCCCCCTTTTTGACCTGTAGCTCATGTCGTAAATAGTTGGCAAGACGTTGGATCTGCTCATTCATTTGCTGATACGTAAGTGATTCATCGTTGGCAATCACTGCGATCCGCGTCGGAGTGATTCGGGCTCGCTTTTCAATCCAATAAGCAATTCCGTGCATGAGCTCTACTCCTTTGCCTATAATATGGATCGGTTACGGCTTGGCAGCAATCCCTTTCATAATCATCGACATGGCTGTTTCTAACACCTCTTCCGGTACGTCTTCATTTTCCCAGTAAACCCAGCGCATCCCGATGAATTGTCCGATCGACATGAGACAATAAGCCAACGTCTCATGATCCATCTCTCGAAATGCACCTTCGTTCATGGCGTTCTTCAGACTTCGTACGTACCCCGCTGCTAGTTTGGCGTAGTACCAGCGATACAGCTCCTGATCGACGAGGGCAGCCTGTTGAATAATGCTGTACATGTTGCGATGATGTTTGATCCAACGAAAAAAGGCCAGAAATCCTAGGCGCAAATTCTCTTCTTGTGTGGTTGCTCCCATGATCGCTTCTTTGATCGTCGAACGAAGCTCTCTGCTCAGCTGCCTGATCAATTCATCATAAATCGTTTTCTTCGACTCGAAATAATTGTAAAACGTTCCTTGGGATACCTGTGCATGCTGTGTGATCAAGACGATGGACGCATCATAATAACCCAGCTCGCCAAACACATGCTCTGCGGCATCCAGTATTTTTTTGCGGGTTTCCTGTCCTTTTTTGGTCAAAACAGGGGTAGGTAGACTATTTTCTGACACCTGAATCACCTCTCAGTTTTATTATATGTATAATTCAGAATATTACAACGTGTATTTTTCGCACTCATTCAAGGGAGACTCAGTTGGCAATAATTGACGCGTAACAAACAAAGTGAAGCAACGTCTTATTATACAAAAGCACATAAAAAAGCTCCCGTACGAATGCACGAGAGCGGAGTAAACACTTTGAAGTTGTATGATTAGATTACACGCTTGATTTTCACAGTGCGCTTCTCCCAGTTCGTTCCATCGTACTTGGAGTAAGTCACACCAGGACTACCGTAAGTGTGCAGGATTTTCCCATTCCCTGCGTAAATAGCCACGTGTGTAATCCGATCAGAAGAACTGTTTACAGAGGCCTTCATGAAGATCAGATCACCTTTTTGCAGGTTGCTTTTGGAAACAGATTTCCCAACAGTCGATTGCTGACGGGAATCGCGTGGCAAAGTAATACCCGCTTCCTTGAATACACGTTGGGTAAAGGAAGAGCAGTCGAACGTACTGGTTGTGCTGCTACTTGAACCGTATTTGTACTTCGTGCCCAAGTACTTTTCGCCATTTTTAATGACCTGATCGGCGGTTTTGCTTACAGGCTGTTCTGGCTTGCTAGGTGTATTCCCTGAGGAATTGCTATCAATAACACGACGAGCCCCTACAAATTTGTCACTGTACTTCGAGTATGTTTTTACAACTACCTCGTCTTCCCCTTTCGAAGAATAGACGAATTGATCACTGCCTATGTATATTCCCATAAAAGTTGGGCTTCCGCTTCCGCTAGAGGCGAAGAACACCAAATCTCCTGGCGCCACGCTTTTTTCGGATACTTTACTCCCAGTCTTGTACAGGCTAGAGATTGTGCTCCCAATGGAAATCCCTACTTGTTTGTACGCATACGTAGCCAGCTCTGCAGATCCGAATTGCTTCGGTCCCTTTGCTTTGTACTCGTAATCCTTCCCAATCAATGAAGTAGCAACTTTCGCAACCTCTGACTGTTTTGAATCTTGTGTCTTAGCGGCCACTTCTCCAACTTGACCACCCATTAACAGGGACGTACTCAGCATGACTGCTACTGTTGACTTCATTACCCAATCTCGTTTCGTCACTTTCTTTTCCTCCTTGTCATGTTGTGGCACCCGTCTTGGGTACATGGACAGAATAGCGCAGGAGGAAACAGGAGGATAAGACCGTAAAATTTTCCAATAGTGGAATTGGTAGCATGGGACTAGTCAGAAAACAGGGGGCAAAGTAGGCCATTGCTACTTCTTAGTTCCATGGAACCACAAAAGTTACAAAACGGTATCAAAGATTATTTTCGTCGCAAGAAATGGCTATTTTGCTGGCCCGAACCCAATCAAAAACCATCTTCTGCTTGTTTCTGTCAGAAGATGGTTCTCTTGTCGTACCTATTTCATTTTCGCCGTAAATTGCCCCCAAGTCTCTTCTCCCCACTTGAGAGTGAGGACATCTCCATCCGTAACAGGTCCTACCCCCGCTGGCGTACCTGTGTAAATAATATCCCCTTGATCTAATCCTAGATGTTCGGATATATAGGCAATAATGGTTTCCAAATCAAAAATCACATCACGAAGATTACCGCGTTGCACTTGCTCTCCATTTTTCAGCAAAGTGAAATCCGTTTGGTGCAGCGCTTGAATACCAGGGAAAGGATGAAACGACGTCAAAATGGCTGAATTTTTAAACCCTTTTGCCAACAACCATGGATGCCCTGCTTTCTTCAGCTCGCTCTGAACATCCCGCAAAGTAAAGTCGATCCCGAGTGCTATTTTGTCAATCATCTCGTCAAGTGTAACTCCAGCCGCATACGGTCTCGCGATGTGAATCACAAGCTCCGCCTCATAATGGAGCTCTCCACGAGATGCCGGAAGCTCAATGGCCTCGCCATTTGCCATTGCAAGCGCATGTGTTGGCTTATCAAAGATCATTGGCTTGGTTGGCACATCGTTCCCCAACTCCGCAGCATGCAATCGATAGTTGCGACCGATACAGTAAATATTTTTGACTGACTCCATTTTGTCCTCTCCTTTGGTGGCTGTCTCTTTTTTCACTATATCATGACAGCACGTCGTATTACAGCTTGTCTTGTTCGTCCTCTTCCATGTAGTTTCGATAGCCAGGCCAAAGACGGGCATTCCCTCGTGCTTCTACTTCAATCACGGTATCACAAATGGATTCCAACGCACTCTCCAGATCCATCTCTTGGTCAGAGCACCAGGAAAATTCGTAATGAAAAATCACTTGCTGCTCTGTCGCTTCGGAAAGAACAAAGGCAAACTGCTGTTGTTGTTCCACGACATGCTTTCTGGCTTCAACCGTCGCTTCTACCGAGAACATACCATCCCATTCAGCAACCATATATGTAGAAGTAACATCAATCCACAAGGAGGGAGTATCATTCGTCCGCTTAAAAATAACAGAGTCCTCCCGATAAAACCCGTAGCCAGAGGGCAGCGCACCAGAGAGCTTGAATGGGATTCCTACCGGCAAATCCTGTGGCTTCAATGCGTGGACAAGTCTCCCAGGCAAAAGATAGCAACCATCCTGCTGGCGATCTAACCGTTCTCCCATGACGAGAACCTCTTGATTGTGTGAATCACCTGTCATCTGAACGAACATCACGGCACCTCCCTCTAAAAACAGTATGGTCAGGAATGCATGACTCAAAACTAAATTACCATCCATTTTTTTCCTGACGAAATACCGAAAAAAACAGGGTTCATCCATTAGGATGCCCCCTTTATTCCTTCTAAGCTACGCACGTATGATCGCAATCACAACATGTTCGTCATCGTATGATTTTGCTTTGATTTTCACAGGGAAATCATACAAGTTGGTAAATTGAAAATCCATATAGCCATACGCTACTGTGGCATCTTGACCCATAGGCACGTATCCCACTGATTTGCTGTGGTTATGCCGTTCCACCGTGATCATCCCCGCTTCAGTAGCTGCATTGTAAAGCGTGCTGGAAACCTGACAAATCCCGCCTCCATAATCATCGGCGAGCTGGCCATTCTGAATGACGCCTGCCTTCTGCCAACCATCCTCTGGCAAATTCGAATTTCCCACTGTTTCATTAAAAGAAAACACCTGTTGCGGCTTGATTTTTTTATTATGAATCTTGTTCAATGCTTGCTTGATGTTATGTTTACGCGCATCTGTGCTGTGCTTCATCGATGAGTAATAAAAACCGAGAACCTCCTCTTCCTTGAGGTCCATCTTCTCTACATACTTTTCCTGTAACTTTTCCTGCAACTCGATAGCAGGAGATAACGGATCTACTTGTAACGCCATTGCACGCTCAGGCGCGTAGTTCATGCCGAGCGAAAACACAAGGGCCACTGTCGCCATACTGATCGGCCAATGCCGAACTTTCTTCATTGCTACTTCCTCTCCCACATTTGTTGATCTGTTGAATGACGCGAAGTTCCCTATTTATATAGTCTGTCATTGTGATTACACCTTGTCTCTTACAATGTAACGTATGGGAAAAGCGACAAGCAACCTGCAAATGTTGGGCTTTTTGTCCTACATCAGGCTCTATTCGTCATCCTCATCGATAACCCCGAGGGCCTTGTTCTTTTCTTTAAAGCGCTGGTTGTGGGAAGAAACATAGGCCATCCGATCTGCTACCGGGTCTATGTGTAATTTGGCACTGTTTACGGCCACAGCCGCATCGGTGAATGCTCCCGCGATCAGCGTAATCTTGCTGTCAAAGCTCGCAAAATCTCCCGCCGCAAAAATCCCTGGTAGATTCGTTGCCAGACGAGGACTGACAAACACGTTCCACTCATCCATGTCCAAGCCCCACTCTTTAATCCCAGTAAAATCGGCCTTCAATCCGTGATTGACGATGATGGCGTCGACATCGATTTGCTCCATCTCATCCGTCTCCAGATGACGAATCGTCGCTTTATCGATTGTTTCTTTGTCTGAGCTTTGCAATTGCGTAACCGCATATGGGGTGCGAACGATCGCAGATGACTCTTTCATGCGCTTCACATTCCGCTCATGTCCACCAAATACATCACGGCGATGCACGACAGTTACAGAAGCCGCGATTTGCACCAGTTCATTTGCCCAATCGACGGCGGAGTCGCCGCCCCCTGAGATGAGGACGTGCTTCCCACGGAATGGCTCCAGTTCCTGCACCGTATAATGAAGATTTGTCACCTCGTAGCGCTCAGCGCCCTCGATCTCCAGCTTTGCCATTTTTAAAATACCTCGGCCTAGAGCCAGTATGATCGAGCGGGTCCAATGCCGTCTCCCCGATTTGGCAACGAGTATGTACGTGCCATCTTCTTGTGGCTCCAGTCCAATAATCGCCTCGCCTAGCACGATCGTGGGATCAAATGTCTTCGCTTGCTCCACCAGATTGGCAACCAGCTTTTCACATAGCTGTGGTGGTACACCGCCTACATCCCAGATCATTTTTTCTGGATAGATCAACATTCGTCCACCGAGCTCTTCTTTCGCTTCAATGAGTTTCGTCTTCATATCGCGCATTCCGCTATAAAAGGCAGCATACATCCCCGCAGGGCCACCGCCAATAATGGTTACATCAAACAGCTCCAACTGTTCTCCCACAACTACCCCTCCACTGTCTTTCTTGTTTGTTTATGAATCATCAAAAGTCATGATGAAAATGAGATTCATTATCACAATGTGATTGTAATGGAAAATGGAGGAGGATTCAACATTCCAGAAAAAATAAAAAGGCTCGTAATTAGCTTCATCAGCCAATTTACGAACCTGTTGTTTGCCATATGGTGCGGTCGAGAGGACTTGAACCTCCACGGTGTTGCCACCACTAGAACCTGAA
>NZ_JBEAES010000051.1:0-33148 GCF_050477165.1 Brevibacillus sp. FIR094
GGGAAACAGGTAGCCTAGGTGCTTTTTCAACGTCTCATTAATTAGGGTCAGTCCACTTCTTTTGTAGCAGGTGCTTTTTGTTGGGCAAAAAAAAGAAGCATCGCTCACGCAGGCGATGCCCCATCTAGGAAGATAAAGGGAGTAAGGTCTGTTAAACCAGCACATTACAACTAGGGGGGAGTAATGTGCTGATTTCTCTTTTCATGAAAAGAGAACCTGATTCATAGTTTCCCCAATCCCACTTGCTCTAAACGTCTTTCTCGTAAAAAAATTCAAATGCTTCCTGCGCACTATGCGTACCCGCAGAATGGCCTGACGAAAAGGCGATGGTGATGTTGTAGCCACCGGTATGGGCGTGGACGTCCATGACCTCGCCAGCAAAATATAACCCATCCATAAGCTTGGATCTCATCGAGCGCGGATCGATCTCTTTCACGCTCACACCGCCACCTGTAATGAACGCTTCCTCAAGAGAGAGCGTCCCCGTAATGGTGAGTGGAAAAGCTTTGATCAAGCTCGTGAACTTGCTCCACTCTTGTCTTTTCATATGGCTGTAGGTCGTTTCTTCCGAAATTCCTGCCATCGTAAGCAAGAGTGGGATAATCCGTTCGGGGAGGAAGCCTTTGATTGCATTTTTTACGGCCTTTTTTGGTTGCTCCTCAATCAGCTGCCAGCTTTCCGCCATGATTTCCTCGGCGGTTCTGTCAGGCATGAGATCGATCGTCAGAGATAGAGGGACCGCTCCGTATTTTCGTTGCGACACAGAGACATAGTGTCCCATACGCAGGGAGGCGGGGCCTGATATTCCGAAATGAGTGAAGATCATATCGCCTTCTTGGGTGTTGATCTTTTTCCCGTTGGGCGCATACAAGGTCATCGTGATGTCACGCAGCGACAGACCCTGAATTGATTTATCGCGAATAAAAGAGTCATTGGCTGTAAGCGGTACTTCAGTAGGATACAGCTCTGTGATCGTGTGCCCGGCTGCTTTCGCCCATGCATAGCCATCACCTGTAGACCCTGTCTGTGGTACAGAACAACCTCCGACAGCAATAATCAAACAAGGCGCAGTGATTTTCTCACCGGACTGGAGCAGGATGCCACCGACTCTCCCTTCCGAATAGAGAACTTCTTCTACAGCGGCATTTAAATGGATGGTGGCACCTTGGCGCTTCAATAAATCAATCAATGCTTGGGCAACTGTCACTGCTTTATCTGTGACGGGAAACATACGGCCCCGATCCTCTTCTTTTAACGCGACACCCATCTCCTCGAAAAACTGGATAATCTCTCGGTTGCCGAATTGGGTGAGAGCACTGTACATGAAGCGGCCATTTCCCGGCATTTGTTTGATTAATTCATCTTGTTCCTTGGCATTAGTTACATTGCAGCGACCGCCGCCCGATATGATGAGCTTGCGTCCGAGCTTCGAGCCTTTTTCTACGAGACAAACTCTTGCTCCTTGACCAGAAGCAGCAATAGCAGACATCAGCCCAGAGGGGCCGCCGCCTATGATGATAACGTCATAATTGTATTGTGATCGATTCATTTCATTCTCGTCCTTTGTTGTATAGGGTTGGGCAACCACCATTTTACCACAACCTGCCCACCCGACGCGCAATTCTAGCTAAGATAGAGAGGACGAGGCACCTAAAATATCAGGAAACGGCTGCTTTTCTAAGACGTAACGAACGGTGGATGAACTACGAAGGATATTCGTGACAACATATCCTTTGGCAAAATACGACGTGAACAATTCGCGAGTCATTTGTCTCCACAAGGAAGCGACGCTTAAATCCGTTCGTTTTACATCTTGGAAGAAGGCAGGGACAGGGAGCAGTACTATAGGCTCTTCGCGTGTCAAATCGATATCGATGGGATGGGGAATACCATCCTTGATTTCAAAACGCAATAGGTCTGGCGCCTGTTGAAAAGAGGGAGCAGAGCTCTTTCCAGACTGACGCGATTCCACGCGATTGCTTCCGATAAACCATTCCACGAGGAAACGGTCTGTCGGCAGTCCACGATTGAAGTCGTCATCGAGCTGTCCGTAGCAGTTTGGCAAATAAGTTCGAACGATACCTCCCAGCTTGGCGATGTTCAGAACACCGTTTACAGTCTCAAGCGGATCGTACGTCCATGTGATTTTGGTATAGCCCGCTGCTGCTGCTTCTTCTTTTTGCAGCCATTTCATTTGTACGCCCAACCCTTGCTTGCGATACTCTGGCAAAAAGCCGAGCATGTGCGAGCAAAGATGAGATTCTCCGTTGGTGAAACCCGGGAAGCTGTACAAAAAGCCGATCATTTCCTCGTCATCGAATGCCCCTAAAAACAGACCGCCAAACTTTTGCATGGTGAGGGTCATGTGGGAGGGAATAGCAGAAGAAGGTTCCCAGATTTCCCCCTCCATTGCTTCTAATCGCTCAATCTCACTGGATTCGGCCAACTTTCGTAACGTGATTGCCATCTACTTTTTCCTCCTCAAATGATTCGTGTTTTTTCTTCATTCGGGACAAGCGCTTGCATTCCTGCTTGGGAGTAGTTGCGTCTGAATTCTCTCTCGCGGATAATAGAGGAGGTTAATAGGCATGAAACTAGGGTCGAGGAGGATTTTTGGCGATGGAAAATAAATTTCAAATGGAACTGTGGAACCGTTTGACGCAGGCACCAGGAGCGCCTGGCTTCGAAGGTCCGGTACGCGAGATTATGCGGGAATACATAAGCAACTATACGAGTGAACTCATGTACGACAATTTGGGCAGTATTTTTGGCGTTATGCGTGGTGACGAGAACGGTCCGAAAATTATGGTAGCGGGTCACATGGACGAAGTGGGCTTCATGGTCACCCGAATTTCTGATAAAGGATTTATTTCTTTTCAGACGTTGGGAGGCTGGTGGGGGCAGGTCCTGCTCGCGCAGCGTGTACAAATTATTACGGACAATGGACCGGTAGAAGGCGTAATCAGCTCGATCCCGCCGCATGTCTTGAGCGACGATCAGCGCAATCGCCCGATGGATGTACGCAACATGTACATTGATATCGGCGTAGATTCACGTGAGGAAGCAGAACAGGTAGGAATACGGGCTGGCCAGCAAATCGTTCCGGTTTGCCCATTGCAGGTCATGGCCAATCCGCGGCGCATAATGGCTAAAGCATGGGATAATCGCTATGGTTGCAGTTTGGCAGTGGAACTCGCAAAAGAGCTGCACGAAAAACCCGGTCATCCGAATGTCGTCTACGTCGGGGCAACTGTACAAGAAGAATTGTCCGGCCAGCGCGGCGCGAAAACGGCCGCTGCGTCCATCGATCCAGATTTGTTCTTGGCTTTGGATGCGAGTCCAGCCACAGACATACCAGGTGTAAAAGACGATGGCGGCAAGCTCGGCGGTGGACTTTTGATGCGCATCTACGATCCGTTGTACGTCATGCCGGTAGGATTGCGTGAGCTTCTTATCTCCACGTGCGAAGAAGAGAACATTCCGTACCAGATCTATGTGGCAAAAGGCGGGACGGATGCAGGGGTCGTACAGTACCATGGCAAGGGAGTACCGTCTGCCGTTATTGGAATTCCTTCCCGGTACATTCACAGCCATGCTTCCATCATTGATCGCGAGGATTACGAGGCAGCCAAGCGTCTGCTGTTCAGTGTCATTCGCAAGCTGGACCGTGCGACGTGGGAATCCATTTTGCCTAGATAAATGGTCTGGAGAATATCGTCGAGGAAAGAGAAAGCGGAGGAGTGCTTTTGAACGCGATCAAATTGTATACACGGCGTCAGGGCGAAGCTACGTCCTTTGAATTTAATGTATTTGACAATCAATTCGCTACAGAGAATCTGGCAGTGCGCAAGGTGTTGATGGCAATGCTTACAGCTGTTTCTAACAACTTGACCGACCTGGAAGTGGAGTACAACGACAGCATACTGGTGGAAAAGGTCGGGGCGAAGCGTGCCGGTGAACTGCTTCGTTTTCTCGGGGCAACAAAAGAGAACATGCGGGAAAATCTGAGTAACGGTGTAGTCGTCAGCCGGATCTTTCAAGCGCCTTTTACACAGGAGCGCTATGAATACTTCTACAACTTGACGGACATCGCACAGCTGTCACACTATCGCTTAAAAGAGGACAAAGAAGATCGCATCGTGTTTTATTTCACACGCTATCTCCAACTGATTGCGCCTGATGAAAAGTCTCGCCAAGCATTTTTGGACAAACTTGAAGCATTTTCCTTGCCGTACAGTCTCGTACCGATTCGTAACTGAAACGAAAAAAGTCATTTTGCCCTTGCATGAAGGCGCAAAATGACTTTTTTTATTGATTACCTGAGGGTTAGGTGGAAGGACGATTTGGCCCCTCCAGTTTTTTGTCTCCATAGCCCGGTGCATCGTTTTGAACGCTTTTGGGCTGGCGATTGCGCTCGTCTGATCGATTTTGCTGTACAGAGGAATCCTTGCTTTGCTTGGTCATATAACTACCCCTTTCTCAGAGCCATGGCTGCCAAGGCGAATTTGTTTTTTGGCGAATGCGGGAGGATACATGGTCCTCCAGTTGGATGAATAGGGAGGTGAGCGGCACTCGCCTAAGCATTTCCATTTGCTTTTCGGGGTGATGCTGTGTGTGTTCCTCTGTGTTCATGTGGCCCCTTCCTTTCTACGATTTTTTGAGGGTGAGTCAAGTACAGCGTTTTTGTGGCGAGGAATCGCATAAAGGGCAAACAGACCAAGAATGGCCGCCAAAAACAACGTAATCACTCCATAGCCGATCCACGGATAATTGCTGCCGACTCCTCCTAGCTTTTCAACCATCGCTCCACCCAATCCTGTCCCAAGAGCCGTTCCAAGACCAGATACGAAATTGGCAAAGCCAAAGTACGCCCCCAGCCATTCTTCCTTTGCGAAATGAGTGACGAGACTGTCCAGCATCGGCATAAAAAGCATTTCACCCAATATGAAAAGGATCGCAGCCCCGCACAGTGTGAGAAAGTGGTTCGCCCATCCCATGAGTGTAAGCCCTGCCCCCAACAAGATCGTTCCCATCGCTACAGACAGGTACGGATTGATGCGCTGTAGAACAAAACGTGAGATAACCCCTTGTAAGACGACGACACTGAGGGAGTTGATCGTCCAAAGGAGGCCAATCATCGTAGCGGAATGCAGGACATGCTCTCCTCGCAGCGGCAGGATCATGGCGAATTGAGCGTAAAGCGCCCAGATTAAGAGCGAGATCCCGGAAAAAAGCAGAAAGCTGCGATGGGTCAAGATGTGACGATACTCCTTGATCGGCGTTTGCTTGCAATCTGTTCCCACACACCGATCATCGGGAAGGATGAAGCGAGAAAAAACAGCAAGTGCTCCGTACACAAAGGCAGCTACGAGAAACGGGTGTTTCCCACCGGCAGTCATCCACGTAATGACCAGGCCTGCGACAATGATCCCGCTATGAGCAAGTATCCCTCTCCACGAGAAGGCAGCAGTTCTTTGGCTCTCATCCACTTCATCTGCGATCATGGCTTTAATGGTAGGAGCGAGCAGACCTAGACCCAAGCCGTTGACAGCGGAGAATAACAAGAAGAAACCATAGGAATGGCTGAAGTGATAGCCTGCCATGGCACATCCTTGAAGGAATGCCCCAAAGGCTAGGATAGAGCGTTTGCCCCAGCGATCTGACATCAAGCCGCCTGCCAAGCTTCCGATTTGGTATGTGATGCTTCCCGCTGCCAAAATGATGCCGACTTGGGAGAGAGAAAGAACCCGTACCTTTTGCAAAAAGACTGGGAAGACGGGAATGACCAGATAAGAGGCCATGTGCATGAAAAAGACGACTATCAGTAACAGCAAATAAGGTTTGTTGCGTAACAGTGATCCAGTAGAGGCTGTCATGTTCGTCTCCTCTTTGATTCATTCCTCTCTAGTATGAGTGGAAAAGGTTTGTCACTATGCAAAGAAAAAATAGGCCACCACACAAAATCGATATGAAGGCAGGCAAGTGTCCAATCCAACAAGCGTGGAACCACATATACCTATAGGGAAAGGTACCATGGGCGGTAGGGAATGGTGCGAGGAGCGCGGAAGGATGAAGGGGGGATCTGACGTGAGAGGATTTGGTTTCTTCAACGAGGAAGGTTTCGAAGTGATCATCTGGATCATCGTGATCGTTTTTCTCCTCGTTATATTTTTTGACGAAGGGATAGATTAAGATGAGCGCATATCGGCCGGTTCGGCAATTGAATGACTATTACAAATCAAACGACGGTTTCAAGAAATGGATTCGTGCCAATGAGCAATGGTTCAAGCAAAATCCAGAGGTGTTTAATCAGATGCTGCGCAATCCGAAAATGGTCAACTTGTTTACGGATCTCATGATCATGAACTCACCGCGCATTGAAAAGAAACTGAAGAAATGGAGAAGGAACCAACGCTGACCGATCCGGCATGCTGCCAAATATAGCATGCCGCTTTTTTATTTGGAACGCTGACGAGTCCTGTTATAAAACCGGGATGACGAGCGTAGGGATAAGCATATGTAGCTTGTTCGAAGAAAGGATGAAGCAGTACATGGCACAAGTCATTTTGACGTTTTTCGTGGCTTATGGCATTGTGGTTGGCGGTGCTCTTTCAGGTGGGGTGGGCGCATTTCTCACAGAAAAGCCTCCGCTGTTATCCATGGCCCAATTGGCTGACCAGCTCAAAATATGGGGATTGGTTGGAGCATTGGGTGGAACCTTTGATTCGTTTTTGCAGATCGAAAAAATACTGATGGGAAATTTGACACCTGTCTTTAAACAGCTTGTGATGATCGTCGTTGCATTCTTGGGTGCCCATATCGGAACGATTTGTGTGCATTGGCTGGTACAGGTGCGCTCATGAAGGTGACTCTTTGGAAACGTTACCTCGCTCTTTTGCTCATGGGGTGCGTGTTGGGCGGAAGCGTGATTATATTTACATACGGACGCGAAATGGAACAGATGATGCTGATCAAAAAAAGCTTGGAGCTGCAAAACAAAAAACTGTACGAGGAGAATCTGGAGCTGAAGCAAAATCAGCGGGTCTATCGCAAAAAGCAAGAGACCGTTATCGAAGACGTACGCGCTTCTGTACTCACTGCGGATCAGAAGCAGCCGCTTCATGCCACCATTGTGGTACAAGTAGTCGATCGCGTAGAAAAGGATCTCGCTTCGTTAAAAGGGAAGAAGGTTGAGCAGGTTGCGGAGGTCCATCAGGTCTTGCATGAAATGCTGCGACGCCGCGAATACATTTTGTCTGATCGAACGACAGTGGAGGTACGAATCAAAACGGTGGTAATCAGTAGAACGCTGCATGTGTTCGTGACAGCGGACGTTATACCTGATGATGTTTGGCAAAAGATTGCGCGAAACTTTCTATTTCTTCCGCCGTATATTTCAATATAGAATATCTGATAGCCAGATTATGTAGGTCTGGGTCGGTATAAAGGAGAGGCGAACGCATGTCCATGTTCAAAAAATTGTTGGCTAGTGTAGGTATTGGCTCTGCGCAAGTAGATGCACGTCTTGAGCAGGATTCACTCATTCCCGGAGATATGGTCAGAGGTGAGGTCCATATCAAGGGAGGAGATGTGGCCCAGGAAATCGACGAAATCTACATGTATGTCGTCACACACTATGAAAGAGAAATCAACGACTCCAAGACGAAGGAAGAATGCACACTTGTAAAATATCGTCTGTCTGAGCGGGTACAATTGAAACCGAAAGAAGAAACCGTTCTGCCATTCGCTTTTCAATTGCCTTATGAGACTCCATTGACGATGGGGCGCCAACCTGTTTACTTGCGGACAGGTCTCGATATTAAAAATGCGATTGACCCGGGGGATTCCGATTTCATCGAGGTTCGCCCACATCCGTTAATGTCCAAAGTGTTGGATGCTGTTCAACAAATCGGATTCCAGCTGTATAAGGTAGACTGCGAATACAATCGCCACCTAGGTCGCAATCATCCGTTTGTACAGGAATTTGAATTCCGTCCGACTGGGCCATACCGCAGCCAATTGGAGGAACTCGAAGTAGTCTTCTACCTTCGCGATGGCGAATTGGAAGTTTTATTGGAACTGGATAAACGTGCGCGAGGCTTTATGGGATCTTTTGAAGAAGCGTTTAATCTCGATGAACGCTATATCCGTTTCCGCTTAACGAATGCAGATGTGAACAAACATACGCATGTCATTGCAGAAGCGATTGAAGCACTTATGAAGCAGCAGCTTCGCTAGAGAATGATACAAAAAAGGCCTGACGGAGTGAAAATGACCACTCTGTCAGCCTTTTTTTTATGGAGGTTCTTACTCATCCCCAACCCCTATTGTACACAACTTTCTTTTTAATTTTTTGATTTGCATGTATAGGGCTGGATTTTTCTGACAATACTGTGAGCATGAAGAATCCAGAGGAGGATATTATTATGAATTTGTTAGAAAAAACGAGAAAAATTAATGTGATGCTTCAAAAAACAATGGGTGGCAGTGGAGTAGCCTTCCAAGATCTCGCAAGGCTTTTATCTGAAGTGATTTCTGCAAATGTTTACATCATTACTGCAGATGGCTCGATACTTGGAAGTGGAATGAATCAGGAGATTTCCCTGCAAGAAGACGGTCGTTCTTCCACGCAGCTGCAGGAAGGTGTACATCAAAAGCTGCTAGAAGTTACACAAACCTTAGCGAACGAGCCGAGTACGAGTCCGTACAGCCTGGTTCCAAAAGAGTTGAATTCGGTCTTCCCGCAAATGATGACGACGATTGTTCCTATCAATGCAGGGGGAAGCCGTCTTGGCACACTCGTCCTACTGCGTGCCTACGGTCAGTTTGAAACAGAGGATCTGATTTTGGGTGAGATCGGTGCTACCGTGATCGGCATGAAAATCGTTCGTCAGCGCACAGAACAGATTGAAAATGAAGTGCGCGACAAAACATTTGCCAAAATCGCACTCTCTTCATTGTCCTACAGTGAACAGATCGCGATTGAAAAAATTATGGAGCAATTGGATGCACGCGAAGGTTTGCTGGTAGCTAGTCAGCTGGCAGATCAAGCAGGTCTGACACGTTCTGTCATCGTGAATGCTCTTCGCAAGCTGGCAAGTGCCGGTGTGCTGGAATCCCGTTCGTTAGGGATGAAGGGTACATATATCAAAGTGCTGAACGACAAGTTCCCATCTGAATTGGCGAAATGGAAAACCTCATAATTGACATGTTCTACGAAAGGAGCTCTCCCTGTACTAGGGAGAGCTTTTGTTTATGAATCAACGAGTATAGCAGAATAGATAAAACGTTCATGATTTAGCGATTGAATAAATGATTTTCTTCCCTTTATAATGTCCACAAAGGTTGAAACTTCAAAAAAATCAAAATTTAAAGTTCATACTTCAAAATCGAATGGAGGGTCTAAGAATGAAGGTGATTATTGGTGGGATTGCGCATGAAACAAACACGTTTTCCAATGTGCCCACAACGCTTGAGATGTTTCAAAGCTATGAGTGGGATTATCATGAAACGATTGTGAATCGCAATCGGGGCGTTCGCAACTTTCCGGGAGGGATGGTGGACCGCGCCGAAGAGCTGGGCATCGAGCTACTGCCGACCTTTTGCACGTTCACGTATCCAGCAGGGACGATTTTGAGAGAAGCGTATGACCGGATTAAAAAGGAGCTTCTTGACACTATTGCCGCGACAGAAGGAGCAGATGCCATTTGTCTAGGGCTTCACGGAGCAGGGGTCGTAGAAGGAATGGATGACCTGGAAGGTGACCTTCTGGCGTCAGTGCGTCAGTTGGTCGGTTATGAGATTCCCTTAATTGTTACGCTCGACCTCCACGCAAACATGACACAAAAAATGGTGGATGAAGCCGATGCGCTCCTGGGTGTCCATCTCTACCCGCACGTGGATTGCTATGAACGTGGAATCGAAGCGATCGATGTGGCATACAAGATGGTTACAGAAGGTATGAAGCCGACCATGCATTTGACCAGACTCCCATTATTGATTCCGACATCAGCTACTCATCATTCCCCGGCACGCGAAATAAACGAAGCCTGCTGGGCGTGGGAAAAGGAAGAAGGCGTCATCGACTGTGCGTTCTTCCACGGATTTCCGTATACGGACATTCCTGAGCTGGGCGTTTCTGTTTTGAGCGTTACAAATAACGATCAGGAGCTCGCCAAAAAAGTGAGCGAGGATGTCGCCAGTCTGATTTGGGAAAAGCGGGATGAATTCGAGCTGAACATGCCCGCGCCTGCCGAGGGAATTGCGATGGCATTGGAAACGGAAGGGATGCCCATTGTAATCAATGAGACCTCAGATAATCCAGGCGGAGGCACGCCCGGAGACGGAACGCATTTACTGCGGGCCATGCTGGAAGCCCAGCTGACAAATGCCTGCTTTGGTTTTATTTACGATCCCGAAGTGGTCCAGATTGCCCATCAGGCTGGAGTAGGCGCTACTATACAGCTATCCCTTGGTGGAAAGACAGATTACTTGCATGGAGAAACACTTGAAGTAACAGCCTACGTCAAAGCTTTGACAGATGGAAAATTTATTGCGACGACGCCGATGGGGCAAGGCGGTCATGAGAATTTTGGTAAGTCCGTTCGCTTGCAAATTGAAGGGGTTGATGTACTGGTTTGCTCCGTGAAATCGCAAGTGCTGGATGAGCAAATTTTTCAGTTGCACGGGATTGACGTAACCAAATACAAGATCGTGGCCTTGAAATCAAGCACACATTTCCGGGCATCATTCGAACCGATCAGCGCACGCGTCATTACCGTTGATTCGCCGGGATTGACAACGCTCAACTTCCGCTTCTTTAAATACGAGCGCGCCATTCGTCCGATTTATCCGTTAGACCCAGCCACAGAGTGGAACCTACATCAATTGACAAGGAAGTAGATGATCATGGAATCCGTACAGGAGCGCATCCGCAAGCATTACCCGGAATTGACCAACCAACAAAAACTCGCAGCCAAATACATTCTCGCCGAGCCGAAGACCGTTGCACTGCAACCAGCCAAAGTTGTCGGGACTTTGAGCGGCACAAGCGAAACGACGATCATCCGACTATCTTACGCTCTCGCCTACTCCGGGTACAGCGAATTGCAAAACGAGATTCGCAGCTCCTTATTGGAAAAAGTCCCAAAAGCTGATGCCATCCACAGTTTTCGTACAGCGGCTGTGGAGATGAAGGGGAAACAAGACCTGATTTCTTATAACATGGAGCAGGATGTTGCGTATATTCGGCAAACGTTAGGGGAGCTACAAAAGGACCAACTTTTGCAAGCGGTTTCAAGTGTTATGGCAGCCAAACACATTCTCGTCGTAGGGTTTCGCAGCTCCTATGCTCCGGCCCATTGGCTCGCCTTTACACTGAATGTAGTCAGAGGAAACGCGCATCTGTACAATGGGCCAGTTGATGACGTCAACTATCTGTTGACCCAGATCAATCAGGAGTGGCTCGTGATCGCACTCTCCTTCCCCCGCTATACGAGTGAAACCATCCTATTTGCAAAAGCAGCCAAAGAGAGAGGCGCCAAAATCATCGGGATTACAGATGATGAGCTATCTCCGATTGGGCCGGTAGCCGACCAAATTTTGAAAGTAAGCGCACCTGCTCCTACTGCCTTAAAAGGAATGACGGCGATCTTTTCCATGCTGAATATTTTGATCAGTGGTGTGGTTCAGGCTGATGGCGAACAGGTACAACAAAGACTGGAAGAATACGAAGAGACAAGTCGACAAATATACCCGTTTGTAGAAGGAACAGAAGTGTAAAGGTAATTGAAAAGGGGGATGGGACATGAAGATTCACACATGGAAGCAAGGGGCCTTGAGTGTATTTGTGGCAACGGCGTTGATTGCAGGCTGCTCCTCACAGCCGACCAATCAAACGGGGAATGACACATCGGCCAAAGGTAACACATTAGTCATCGCTTCCTTGACGGACCCAGACTCGCTTGATATGCACAAAACGAGCTGGCTGAGCATGGAAAACAGTTTAATATACGAGCCTCTATTGACCCGCGATGCAACAGGCAAACTCCATCCGCGTTTGGCAGAGAAGTATGAAATCTCGCAGGACGGCAAGGTTTGGACATTTACCCTCCGCAAAGATGTCCGCTATCACTCTGGCGATCCAATGACGGCAGCATCCGTAAAAGATTCATTTGACCGTTTGCTTGCCATTTCGCCTGTGAAGGGGCTTACAGGTCCGATTGAAAAAGTGGAAGCAACAGACGAGCATACGCTCAAGGTGCATTTTAGCCAACCGTTTGCCCCTTTTGTTAACGTCATTGTCGGTGGATTAGTCTCGCCTCTTGACGCCAAAAAGGCAAAAGAATTAGGGGATGGCTTCGCAGATAATCCATCTGCAACGGGGCCGATTATCTTCGACAAACGCGAGCGGGGTGCTTCGCTCACCTATAAGAAAAATCCTGATTATAACTGGGGACCAGAATATGCTACCAACAAAGGCCCTCTCCAAATCGACAGCATTGTGTTCCGGTTTATGAAAGACGACGATACGCGGCTGATGGAATTCAAAAAGGGTACGGTACATGTGTTGTATGATGCGCCGCCGAATTCAGTTGCGGAGCTTGAGACACTGCCCGGAGTCAAGATTGAGAAAGCGATGGACGTTGGAAACAAATACATCGCTTTTAACAATAAGCACCCGCTGTTTTCAGATGTCCGTCTGCGCAAAGCAGTGGCCCTCTCCGTAGATCGCGATCCACTTGTTCAGGTAGCGTTGAATGGATTCGGCAAGCCAGTCTATGGTCCATTGGCACCCACGATTTATGGCTACAGTGAAGCGATTGAGAGTAAGGCGAAGCAGTTGTATACAAGAGATTTAGGCAAAGCCAAGCAGTTGCTTGCGGAAGCAGGCTGGACGGATAGTAATGGGGATGGCATCGTAGATAAGGACGGAAAACCGTTGTCTGTAGAAATGCTCGTCTCTCAAGAGCCAGCATTTCAGCGAGCGGTGCAGATTTTGCAGAGCCAGCTGAAAGAAGCAGGTATTGATATGAAAATCAGCGTGCAAGAAATGACAACCATCAAAGAGCGCATTTCGAAAAAGTCGTATGACATGGCTTTGATGTACTACGGTTGGTTTGATGCTGATATTTTGTACCTCATCTTTGAAAAGAGCAATTCAACAAGCCGTACTCATTACACCAACCCTGAGTTGGATGTTTTACTGAACAAAGGACGTTTGGAAATGAATGAGCAGGCGCGCCTCAAGATTTACGAAGATGCACAAGAGATTTTGTTAAATGATTTGCCGTGGGTCCCTTTATGGGTAAGTGAGACGGTGATAGCAACGCGCGGCGTTAAAGGCTTTACGATCAATCCGTACACGCAAGGTATTACGTTGCATGATGTCATGCTCGAAAAATAGACAACTGAGGTGAGGGCATGCGCCGTTATGTAGTAAAAAGATTACTTTCTCTGGTAGGTACACTGTTTGGCGTTTCCGTCCTGATATTCTTGATGGTGCACCTCATACCGGGCGATCCCGCAACACAGATACTTGGACAGTTTGCAACACAAGAGGCCATCAGTCAATTGAGAGCGGCGCTAGGTCTGGATCAACCACTGTGGCAGCAATACATGCGATTTGCTGGAAACCTGTTCGCTGGCGATTTGGGAACATCGTTATTCACTGGCGAAAAGGTATGGGATCAGATTATGAACCGTTTCCCGATCACCATGCAGCTTGCCATCCTTAGTGTGATCATTGCCGCAATATTCGGTATCTTGTTGGGCACGATTGCTGCCGTCAAACAAAACACCATCATCGATCGACTTGTGGTGCTTACCTCTTTACTCGGTATTTCAGCACCCGGGTTCTGGATTGCCTTGTTTCTCATTTGGATTTTTGCTTACAAGCTGGCCTTGTTTCCGATTTCCGGCTATGAGGGGATTCACTCCTTGCTGCTGCCAGCGATCACCTTAGGTATGGCGGAAGCGGGGATGATCGCCCGTATGACCCGATCCAGCATGCTGGAAGTCATCAAACAGGATTACATGCGGACAGCCGAGGCCAAGGGGGCGGCGCTTTTCCGAATCATATTGAGCCACGGTCTGCCGAACGCCATTATTCCTGTTGTCACGATGTTAGGCTTACAGTTCGGTTCGCTCATGGCTGGAGCTGTGGTGGTGGAAACCGTGTTTTCTTTGCAAGGGATCGGCAGCCTGGCGATTGAGGCGATCAGTAAAAGAGATATGCCGACCATACAAGGCATGGTGTTTTTCATGGCGTTGATTTTTGCCTTAACCAATTTGATCGTGGATCTCATTTACAGCCGGATTGATCCGCGAATCCATTTCGACTAAGGAAGGAGCAGATGGATGGTGAACAGTAATCGTCCGGAGTCGTATTGGGGAGGGATGGGCAAACGGCTGAGACGCAATAAGACAGCAATGGCGGGTGTGATTATTCTGATCGTCTTCACACTGGGATCGCTTCTTGCTCCAGTCATTGCCCCTCATCCTGTCGAGCAAATGAACTTTAACAGCCGATTAAGCGCTCCGAGTACGACTTATCTTCTCGGAACGGATGATTTTGGCAGAGATATTTTTTCCCGTTTATTACACGGGGGGCGGATTTCCTTGCTGATGGGTTTGATAACGGTTGTGCTTTCTACCTTGATCGGTGTAACGCTTGGTATTATCGCTGGCTATTATCGTCGCGTGGATCTGTTTATCATGCAGGGTATGGATATTCTCATGTCACTTCCTGCTCTGCTTCTGGCGATCGCTGTCATTGCGGTCTTGGGTCCCGGTTTAACGAATGCCATGATTGCGGTAGTGATTGCCGTTATTCCGTCTTATGTGCGGGTCGTTCGCTCTGCAGTCTTATCCATAAGGGAAAAAGAATACATTGAGGCTGTTCGCTCTCTGGGGATCAGAGACTGGCAGATTTTACTGAAGCATATTTTGCCAAATATTCTTTCCCCGATCATCGTGCTTTCCACCATTCAATTCGGTGTGAGTATTTTGGCGCAGCTGCCTTGAGCTTTCTCGGACTGGGTGCGCAACCGCCGATGCCAGAGTGGGGAGCCATGGTTTTTGTCGGCAAGGCATTCTTGAGTCAGGCCTGGTGGATGTCCATTTTTCCTGGATTGGCCATTATGCTGGTTGTCCTTGGCTTCAATCTGTTAGGTGACGGATTACGGGATGCATTCGACCCGAAAACGAGGTAATGGATGAAGGGGGCACAAGCTGATGAAAGAGGTACTCTTGGAAGTAATTGATTTACGCCTGCAGTTTAAGACGGATAAGGGCGAGCTGCCAGCGCTGCAAGGCATTTCTTTTCAACTAAAAAAAGGTGAGACGGTCGCGCTGGTAGGCGAGTCTGGTTGTGGAAAAAGCGTGACGTCCTTGGCGATCATGGGGCTCTTGTCACGGGTGAATGCGCAGATGGAGGGAAGCATTCGGTTTCGAGATACCTTATTGAACAAGTTGAGTGCCAGTGAACTTCGTAACATTCGCGGAAAAGATATCGCGATGATTTTTCAGGAACCGATGACGTCACTCAATCCGGTCCATACGATCGGACGACAGCTGGAGGAAGTGTATCAGCTGCATACCAATTTATCGAAAAAGGAACGCCAAGCAAAAGCGATAGAGATGCTCAAAAAAGTGGGCGTACCGAGGGCAGAAGACATCATGCGGGAATACCCCCATCAGCTATCAGGTGGGATGAAGCAGCGTGTCATGATTGCGATGGCGATGGCTTGCAACCCGGATTTATTGATCGCGGACGAGCCGACGACCGCACTGGATGTGACCATTCAAGCGCAAATTTTGGAACTGATGAACGATTTGAAGGAGAACGATCATACCTCCCTGCTGCTCATTACGCATGACTTGGGAGTGGTGGCTGAAATGGCTGATCGTGTACTTGTGATGTACTACGGGGAGATCGTAGAGGAAGCTGACGTTGCCAGTCTGTTTTCGAATCCGAAGCATCCCTATACGATTGGACTTTTACGCTGCATCCCCGATCTGGATGAGGAGGAGAAGCTACGCCTCGATCCGATTGAAGGCAGTGTCCCGCTACTGGGTGAAGTGACACAAGGGTGTGCATTCCGCTTTCGCTGCTCGCAGGCCGAAGAGCGATGTTACAAAGAAAAACCGCCGCTTAAGGCAACGGGCACAGGCACACAGGCCGTTCGATGCTGGCTGTACGAGAACAAGGAGATGGCGGTATGAGGGATATCTTGTTATCGGTAAACGATTTAAAGACGTATTTTCCCATTAGCAAAGGAATGTTTCGCAATAGCGACGAAGTGATCAAGGCAGTCGATGGGATTTCTTTCCAGTTGCGAAAAGGCGAAACGCTTGGGTTGGTAGGCGAAAGCGGTTGTGGCAAGTCCACGACTGGTCGCAGCATCATGCGGCTCATTGAGCCAACGGGTGGAACGATTGAATTTGAGGGGCAAAACATTTCGGATATGTCGGCTACACGTTTTCGTCCACTCCGCAAACGAATGCAAATCGTGTTTCAGGACCCGTATGCGTCGTTAAATCCACGCATGACCGTGCAAGGGGCTTTGGAGGAAGCATTAGGTGTCAAAGATCCGCAAATGTCTGCGAAAGAAAGGCGCGATCAAGTAAAAGAACTGCTTCAGATGGTCGGACTGAACGCTCAATACGCTACTCGCTTCCCCCATGAGTTTAGCGGGGGGCAGCGGCAGCGGATCGGGATCGCTCGAGCACTGGCGGTAGAACCTTCATTGATCGTAGCAGATGAGCCGGTTTCAGCACTCGATGTCTCCATTCAGGCGCAGATCGTGAATCTTTTGCAGGATTTGCAGCAACGTCTAGGCTTGAGCTATCTGTTTATTTCACACGATCTAGGTGTCGTTCGCCACATCAGCGACCGAATTGCGGTCATGTATCTTGGAAGAATCGTCGAAATCGCCAGCAAAAAGGATTTGTTTGCGCGACCGTTGCATCCGTACACGGAAGCGCTCATGTCAGCGGTTCCCAAAGCCAACCCGTTTCGGAAAAAGGAGAGAATCGTTCTTTCCGGGGATGTTCCCTCTCCAGCGAATGTTCCAGTTGGATGTGCGTTTCATACCAGGTGCTCCTATGCTACGGATGTTTGCCGCACAGTGCGTCCTATCGCTACACTTGCTTCGCCACAGCATTATGTTGCTTGTCATTTATATGGAACAGAAGGGATGAAGTACATTGAAAATCGAACGAATTGAATTGCAGCAACTGCACATGCCACTTCGTTTCCGTTTTGAAACGAGCTTTGGATATACGACCATCAAGGAACTCATTTTGGTCAGTGTGTATGGAGAGGGAGAGGTAGGGCACGCGGAAAGTGTGGCGATGTCTGCGCCTTATTATAGTGAAGAAACAACAGAGACGGCATGGCACATGATGGAACGGTTTATGATACCGAAGCTGTTCACGAGTGAAATCGAGACCCCGGAGGATGTGGATCGGCTGTTTGCCCCCATTCGCCGCAATAACATGGCGAAGGCGGCTTTGGAAGGCGCGATCTGGGATCTCTACAGCAAGCAGAAAGGAATCTCTCTCGCCAAAGCATTAGGAGGCGAGAAATCTGTCATCGATGTAGGGATCAGCATCGGTATTGAACCGACTGTCGATCAAGTTTTGGCAAAAGTAGAGCGCCATCTCGGTGAGGGCTATAAGAAGATTAAGGTAAAGATCAAGCCTGGCTTTGACGTAGAGGTAATTCGAGCGATCCGCGAACGATTTGGCGAGGGTGTCCCGCTGATGGCGGATGCGAACTCCGCTTACACGATGGAGCACTTGGATGTGATGAAGGAACTGGATCAATATGGGCTGATGATGATCGAACAACCACTCGCCCATGATGACATTATTGATCATGCCAAGCTGCAAAGGGAGCTGTCCACTCCAATTTGTCTCGATGAAAGTATTCACAATGTGGATGATGCCAGAAAAGCGATAGAGCTAGGTAGCTGCGGCATTATTAATATCAAGGTGGGGAGGGTCGGTGGATTAACAGAGTCCAAACGCATTCACGACTTATGTCAGGCACACGACATTCCGGTTTGGTGCGGAGGCATGATTGAGTCAGGTGTCGGCCGCGCGCACAATATTGCGATTACCTCTTTGCCGAATTTTACAATCCCAGGTGATACAGCCGCCTCCAGTCGTTACTGGGAGGAAGACATCGTGGAGAATGGAGTAGAGCTGATGGCTCCCGGCCAATTGGCAGTGCCAGATACCCCGGGCATCGGTTATACCCTGAACCAAAAGGCGATCGGCAATTATGTGATTCGTACGGCAAACTTCCGGCCTTAACAAAAATGAAAAGGGGAGAGGGAGCATGGCGGATTGGATTCAATCATTTGAGGAATACGCGCAAAAGCTGCTAGCAGAGGCAAAAGTAACAGGAACAGCGGTCGGATTGGCAGAGCAAGGAGAGCTGAGGTATTTCCATGGCTTCGGTTTGGCAGACAACACAGAGGATGCAAAAGCATTGACCCCTGATACGGTGTTTGGCATTGGTTCTGTTACCAAGTCCTTTACATGCGTGGCCATTATGCAGCTTCAAGACGCAGGAAAGCTATCCGTTCATGATCCGGTCATCAAATATCTCCCGGAGCTACGGACGCCTAATGAAGCTTATACTCGCGAGATGACCATTTATCATCTAATGACACATACTGCCGGCTTTCCCCCTTTGGATACATTAGTGGGTGCAATGAAAAGAAGTATTGTGGAGGGAGAAGACGTCAAGTCCTTTAGCTCCGGTCTTGAGTTTGATCTCGATAAAGCGGAAGAGATCAACACAAAAGAAGAATTCATGGCCTACTTTGGCAAGCTGGATTACGAGTTTCTAGGTGCGCCTGGAACGGAGTTTAGCTACTCCAACGACAGTTATGCCATGCTCGGTCTGATTATTGAACGAGTGAGCGGGATATCTTACGAGCAGTTTGTGCAGGATCATATTTTGGTGCCTGCTGGGATGAAGAACAGTGCATTTCTCGTTGAAGATTTGCCAGAGGATGCAGAGGTGGCTACGCTATTCACCCGAAAAAGCCCAAAGGATGGCGGTGAGGTATACCGTTCCCCTTCCTGGTGGGATTCACCATCGATGCGCTCTGCTGGTTTTCTGAAATCGACGATTCACGATCTATTGCGCTATACTGAAATATTCAGAACGGGTGGATTGGTGGGTGAGAATCGTTTGCTCTCACCTGAGAGCGTGCAGGCCATGACGGCTCCTCATTTCTCGATTTCGCCGTTTCAGGCATATGGCTATGGATTGTTTGTAGCCAATTGTCATGATGGAACACTCATTGAGCACGGTGGAGCGATCAAGGGAGTTGCGGCACAAATTTTTGTTTTGCCGGAGCGGGGCCTGACAGGAGCTATATTGATGAACACAGATGGCGGGCCAATGGCAGATTTGATGCACGGTATTTTGAATGTGACCAACGGACGTTCTACGGATACGGTACCGTTCCAATATCCGGATTATGAGCTGGCTGTCGAAGCACTCCCTGCATTTACAGGTGAGTATCGCTCTTCCGAAGGAGCGATCGTATCGGTTGAAATCGAAGAAAATGAGCTGGTAGCAAAGAGTAACGGAACGAACATTCCGCTACGATCAGTGGGAGAAGATAGCTTCGTCATGAAACGTGGAGAAACCGACATGTTTATCCGCTTTGTACGAGATGAGGGAGTAGTCACACGGATGAGCTTTGGTGCTCGTCAGCTGGTAAAGGTCTTTACTGAAAAAGAACAAACCGTATAAATAGCAAAACGCGTACCTGCAAGAGCTCATACTTGCGAGGTGCGCGTTGTTTCTATTATATAGAACTGATTTAAGAAGAGAGGGTAGCGGGAAGCTGTTGCTCCTCCCTAACAAGTCGCTTCCAGTTCGGATGCTGCTCCATTTTCCGGAACGAGCGGAAAAAGAACAGGCTAAGGCTGATACTTACAAAGATGATACCGCCAAAGAATAATAGAAGCCCCGGTGTTGCGATGTTTTTGGCGAGAAGAAAGGAGCACAGTGCATAGCTGACTGGCCCGAAGCCGACGGACATCAAGGAAAGCAATGACATGACACGACCGAGCATGTTAGCCGGGACGATACTTTGAATGTAAGTGATAAAAGGAATATTCGTCATACTGAGTGCCATTCCGATGAGAAAATGAGAGACAAGTCCAAAGGAAAGCTCCTCAATGAAATAATACGAGCTGATTCCAACTCCCATACATCCGAGAATGACAGGGAGTAACATAAATTTTCCACGGAATCCTTTAAACAATGCAGTCAAAATACCGCCGACAATCATGCCCACTCCAAGTGAGGTACTGAGTGAACTAAAAGCACTCCCGTCCCATCCGAGGTCATTTACATGAATGGGAATGATCATGTTAACTGGGCCGGAGAACATCATGTTGGTGAACAGTGATGTTGTTAAAATAAGTGCGAGGATCGGGATTGAATACGTAAAACGAATTCCTCCCACGATATCTTTGAAATAGGAGCTTGCCCGTGATTCTGTTGTAGACTCTGAAGTCGTATCTTTGGTGGATGAGTGTGAATGGAGAGAGAGTACAAAGAGTGTTCCTACGAAGAAGGTGCATGCCAAGATCATAAACATGATCGGATAACTAACGGTTCCAATTAATAAGGCAGTAACTACCGGTCCGGCAACCATGCTAATCTGATGGCATAGTTCCATTAAGCTGTTAGCTGGTGCAAGTTGTTCTCGAGAGACAAGAGAGGGCAGAATCGAGCTGCGTGCTGGCCAAAAAAATGCATCGACTGTTCCGAATAAAGCTGCCATGACGTACAGGCTCACTGGGAACCATTCGCTATTTCCTTGAAGCATAAGCAAACTGAAACAGGCTAAAATAATTCCCCTAACCAAAAGGGAGGAAAACATAATCCATTTTCGATTCAAACGATCAGCAGCCACCCCGCCCGCCAGCATAAAGAGAAGACGGGGGATGGACAGACAAATCAAAGTCGTGCCCAGGATTGCTCCTGAGCCCATGGCATTCACGATATACCAGTTGAGCAGGATGAAGAAAGCTCCGTCAGCCATTGCCGAAAATAAAGTGCCGCTCCATAACCGCACAAACGATCCATTTTTCCACAGGGAATTATTTGTCGCCAGAGTGCTCATCTCCATTTTCCTCCTTCTTTTTCTTCACGACAATCTTGCTGGTGTAATGCTTGAATTCAGACTGTTGGTGCTCATAGTTATCTGGCAAGGAATCGTCTTCTGCGACGAAGTAACGTTCATTCGTCATGAACCCGACCGTGACCATGTAAAAGTTTTCAGCCGTATCCTCCACTTCTCCAGCAGCAATCCTCTCTAAGTAGCGATCTTCCATTTCGGATAGCTCCTCAAGTAAAGCCTTATATTTAGTGAGCCAAGCAAATATTTCTTTTCGAGGTGCCCTCACTTCGGAGCTCGCTGCAATGGCAGGAGGACGATCCTCTTGATCCGAAAAGAGCATGAATGACTCGTCAGGTGCGTTATACAGGCGATTAATACTGGAGCGCAGGTGATTTATCATCGTTTCCTGCAACAGGATACTGTCTTCGCGCAGGGAGGGCAGCAAATCATCACTAACCTTGAAGTCATAAGCAACAGCCCGATAAAACTTTTGTACGATCCCGTTCTTTTCTTCCGTACGCACGACTTCAACGAAGCCGTGGCTTTCCAATTCCTTCAGGTGATAATGCACTTTAGAGGGAGAAAGGGAGAGAAGGGTCGCGAGCTGCTTGCCTGTGTATTCCTCCTTGACCAGCATTGTGATGATCTGTAGGCGCAAGGAGTCGCTGACAGCTTTTAATTGATCCAAAGTTTCCACAACTACGTATCGTTTCAAGTCGATCAACCTCGTTTCACTGAACGTGAATGTTTTCTTGTTTTTAGACGTTCAGATTTATTTGAACGTATTGTAACAACAAAACGATCTGTTCCGCAAGATCAATTTGCGCTTATTTTTCGACAAATGCTACAATATTGAAAACGGTGAGAGGATGCATTCCTGTGGCGATCTTGCAACATCCGGTCTTTCGTCGTTTGTATACGGCCCATTTTGTACACATCATCGGAAATGAATTTACATTTATTGCGGTCGTTGGACTTTTACATGATTTAAGTGGATCGGGTCTTTCTTTTGCGGCAGGTACTGTATTTCGCATGATCCCTTATGTATTTGCCAGCTTTTTCGCAGGGACGCTTGTGGAGAATTGGGATAAACGGCGGGTCATGATTGTCGTCAATTTGCTTCGCGGCATTCTCGTCAGTTTGTTTTTCTTCATCACATCTGCGACCTACTTATGGGTGGCTTTTTTGTTATTGATCCTGGTCAATATTTGCAGTGCTTTTTTCCAACCAGCCATGCAAGTAGCGATCGTACAATCCGTGGAGGAAAAGGATAGGCTGGCTGCCAATTCCCTTTTGCAGGGGACGACTTCGTTTCTCATTATTGTTTGTCAGGGTGTGGCAGCAGTTTTGGTTTACTTGTTCTCCTACCGTTACAACTTTTTGCTCGATGCCGCCTGTTATTTGATGTCGCTGTTCATCTTGCTTCCGCTCCCGCATATCGCCAACCATGTTGTATTGAAAGCGGTTGTACCTTTTATGGAAAGGCTAAAAGAGGGCTTCCGTTATATCGGCAAACATCGGGAAATTGGCAGTGTGATCGGCTATCAGATGGCGGAACGGGTATGTGGCGCCTATTACATTATGCTGATGTACTATGTTCTTACGGAGCGGGGAGAGGGCTTGTATGTATTCGGACTCCTGGATATTCCGCTGGGCCTCGGGGGTGTGATCGCGGGGATTGCCGTGAATAAGCTGTCTGATCGCCTGAGTGATAAGGGAACGTGGCGTGTCCAAGGCTGGGCACTCGTTGCGATGGGCTGCTCGATTATAGCGGTGTTTCATACGAAACCACTACTTGGACTGGCAATCGCCATCCTCTTTGCTTCAACGGCTCAGTTTAGCTCATCGATATTGTCTGTGACGAAGCTTCAGCGACTGTCTGATCCTGCTTATTTAGCTCGCGTTTTTTCTATTCGGGAAATGGCGACGATGGGAAGCTTTTCTGTGAGCTGCTTGATTCTCGGATTCAGTGCGGAGCAGGTCGGCAGCGCCGCTGTCTCCGTGTGGCTTGGTTTCTTTGGGGTTGCAGCAGGACTTCTGTGGCTTTGGAGCCGTCGTAAGTTGCAAAAGATCGCAGACATACAGTAAGACTCAGGGTAGATTCCTCTGCTTATTTGGAGCGGAGGCTCTTTTTTATAAAAAATGAAACTTTTCGATTTAATAAATATAATTATTGAAAAAGTATGAATCTAATTATACAATGAATGGAAAAAAAGAGAAGAAGGAAGATGCAGCATGAAGGAATTATGGCGGCAGCGTTCATTTCGCTGGTATTGGCTGGGGATGTTCTTATCTGGTCTGGGGGATCAGTTTGGCTGGATGGGCTTGACGTGGTTTGTCATGAATAAAACAGGCTCACCTGCTGCGATGGGTGGGGTTGTTCTTGCGTATATGCTCCCTGCTGTTTTTGCTGGTTTAGTGGCGGGGGTTTTGCTGGATCGGTTTGATCGACGCAAGCTCATCATGATGGACAATGTGGCGCGAGGACTCATTTTTATAACGTTGGTCGCATTATTGCAGATCGATCAAGTTCCGCTATTTGTGATATACGTACTGATTGTGATTGCAGGAATCCTTTCTCCGCTGAGCACAGCTGGGGCACAGACTTTGTTGCCGAGAATTGTCTCGGACAAGAATCAATTGGTCAAAGCGAATGGCGTGATGGAAACGCAATGGCAAATTGTTTATATGTTTGGACCGGCACTCGCGGGTGTTTTAATCGGGCTGATTGGTGAAGCTTATGTTTTGTTGATCGATGCGGCCAGCTTTTTTGTATGTGCCTTCTGTTTCTCCCGGTTGCCGAGTGAGCTTACGAAAAGTGCGAATCCTACTGCGGTTGTAAAAGGTCAAATGGGAGTGTTCTTACGTTCTCTCTTGAGTGACATGCGGACAGGGTATCACTACATATTTGGACGCAAGCAATTGATTATTCTTATCTTTTTTACATTTTTATTTAACATGTCGTACGGTCCCATTGAAATTGCACTACCCCTGTATGCGAATCAGGATTTGGCAGGTGGATCTGTTGCATTAGGGATGTTGTGGTCTTCTTTGGCAGTCGGGGCATTACTAGGCTCTCTCTTTTTCTCGACGGTTACGTGGAAACTTCCGTTGGGGTCGACACTAGCAGGGATTATCGTGGCGTGGGGATTGACCACATTGCCGATCGCATTATTCTCGAGGTTGGAGATCGCGATGGCTTCGATGGTTGTGGCGGGCTTTTGCTTTGCTCCTTATAACATCATGTACAGAAGCTATCTGCAAAAGCAGGTGCCAGATGCTCTCTTGGGGCGGGTATTGACCAGTGTTCGGACGATTACGGGGACAGGAATGCCGGCAGGAGCGGCTGTCTCTGGCTTCCTCATACCCTTCTTGGGCGTTCAAGGGATCATTGGAGCCGGAGCAGCCGTATGTATCATTTTCGGTCTCCTAGCATTCGGGGCATTGAAAAACTTGGAAGATTCCTCCTCACTTCCGATTGAGGAGAGGTGAGACGAGGTGTTTTAGCCACTGAGGCAATAGGAAGTAAATGCGGGAGAGCGCATGCAGACGAAATGGCATGGCAACCTCCGAACGCTTTGCTTCCGCTGCTCGATAAATGGCCCTTGCCGTTTGTTCCGGTGTCAATAAATACCGACTCACTTTGCTGCGATAGCTACCCGTTTTGTCTGCCTTATCCAAAAAGGGTGTGTCGATCGGCCCTGGCATCGCACACGTCACAGCAATTCCAGTGCCTTGCAGTTCGTGGCGCAATCCTTCACTAAAGCGGATGACAGCTGCTTTGCTGGCTGCATACACCGCAGCTTTGGCAGTTGCGACCTGTCCGGCAAGTGAGGCAACTGTGATAATATGACCTTGCTTTTGTTGAAGCATCATCGGCAAAAAGGCACGGGTCGTGTAGAGAACACCGGAAATATTTGTTCGGAGTGTTTCTTCCAGCTCTTCTACGCGCATTTCGATCAGCGGTTCAAAGACGGCCATCCCGGCATTGTTGTAAAGAAAATCGCAACGCTCGAAACGGATGTGCACCCATGCAGCGAACTGCCGAATGTCTTCGTTGCTGCTGACGTCTAACGGGTAATGATGGAGATGATTGGGATAAGCGTTTTGTAACAAAACGAGTTCCTCGGTGATAGATCTGCGACTTGTGGCAATAACACAATCACCATTTTCTAAATGAAGTCGAGTCAAAGCTAGACCAAGGCCACCAGAAGCCCCGGTGATGACGACAATACGGGGAGTCGACATGTCACCACTTCTTTCTTGTGTAGAGTTTTGATTTCCACTGTGAATGGCAAAGTATAAGCCCCCTAGTTGTTGTGAAGGCTAGCCTCTAGGGGGTGAATGCACATGCCAGCAGTAAAATGTTCTGTAGCAAACTGTGAGTACTGGGCGCAGGGCAACCTTTGCAACGCCGAAGAGATCATGGTAGAGATTGACGCTCACGCTACCGTAAACCTGAAAGAAGAATTCGCAGGCGAGTACGGTCAAAACACGCAGCATCAGGATCAGGCAAAGACATCGTCTGAGACCTGTTGTCTGACGTTCAAGCCGAAGACATCAGCGAAGAAATAGCGCTGTCTCGGCGCAAAAAGGACGTATCCCAAAACGGTGATACGTCTTTTTGCTATTCAACCTATACGCTTGTCCTAGCTGGAAAAAGCTCGTTGACTTTTTGGGCAACCTCTTCCCAAGAAGTGACTCGATGGACGAGTGGAGGTAGGGAAGCTTGATTATACGGAGTGTCAAACAAGAACACGGGAATTTGCAGCGCTTCTGACAATTGCAAAGCGTTCTCCAGACGATCCTCCAAAAAGAGATCCACTCCCCATTTGCGGGCAGCTGACAGCTTGTCGTGGCTCCCAATCAAATCCACTTCATGGTGAGGGATATTGTAGCGAGCAAACCATTGTAAGGTCACATCGCGATGACGATCCTCACGAGCACTTATATATACCAGCTTGTGGGAGAAAAACCAATCGCGCAAAACCTGATCAGCAATTCCGTGAACAGGCGCACCATCATAAAGGCGCTCCCCGTTTTGATCCAGCCACATTTCAAACTCTGCGTCCGTGATTTGATACACGTTGGCTAAATTGTACTCCACACAATCTTCATATCGTAAATCTCTTCCAAAGCTCTCATTCATCAATGGAACAATACTGCTAGGTGATGTGACTGTACCGTCAATATCAATGCCAATGGTTAGGATTTTGTCTGGTTTCATTCTCTCGCCTCCCGTTTAAATTGTACAACGTAGGCAGACAATAAGGCTACTTCCTTCACTTAATTAATCCTTTACCAAAAAAGGGGCTGAGCATGCTATGTTGGATCGACACGAACGTAATGATGCGAAGCGGAAGGAAGATACCGGTTTTTCCGAGACGGTTGATCAGCACGACAGGGAGTTTGCAGCGAATACTTGGACACAGGCCGTCTTTGACCAAGAGGAAGAGCGGTCGAGGCGCAGGATTCACTATGACCCCCACTCCTTGACAGAGCGCTATACAGGTGAGCTGGATGAGGAGCGAAACGACTTTTCGGAGCGTTTGGATGGCGTTGTCCTGACAAAAGAGGACCGTTCACCGGTTGCCACAGTCAGAGATGACGACATCGAGGCGGCGGCGGAGATCGCCGAGCCATTTCCGACCAGTCGTGCTGCCAGTGAGATCGACACAGGCGAGGAAAACCGGGAAAATGGGGCCAGCGGTATCGGGATGACTGGCTTGGGCTTATCGATCCTGTCCCTGTTTCTCATGCCGTACTTGGTGGCTCCAATTGGTATGGTGCTTGGTTACCTGGCGTATCGACGCAACTCGAAGACGTTGGGAGCCTGGGCGATGATCGTAGGTGCTATTGCCATTTTGGGCGCATTAGTCATCTACCCGTACTATACGGCTCGCTAAAAGTATCAAACCGCAAAGCCTCTCCGGTTCATTCAACCGGAGAGGCTTTTGTGTTGCCCCACTGCTATTTGTACAAGGAGGAGACGAAAGGCGTAATCGCTGCGATAACGGCGTCACAAAACACCTCGGAACGACTTACGCGATTATCTGTTAAAAGGGAATAGGCGCCGCCGCGATGATTACTGCCGATGGTTTCCCCCCATTCATCTATGATGATACTCAGCTCAATTTGCTCCTGCTGGATTCGGTGGACGGCTTGATTCGGGATAGGAAAAGCTAAGCCCTTTCCAATAAATAGCTCACTTCCATTCCAGGCTGCGCAGATGGAAATCAAATACCACTGCTTTGTAAACTGCTCATCGTACATAAGTCCGCCTTCCAAGCCAAGCCCAATCTCTGCTTCTGGGGTTTGACTATGTGCAGCTTTTGCTCGATTGATCGCTCCTGTAATCGTCTCTTCTTCACTCATCGGCTGAGCCGCTACGCCAGAGGGGACAGATAAGCAAAAAGGTTCCGTTCCGGTTGCTTTTTGTACAGCGAGACGTTTTGCTTCATTTTTCGTTCCGAGTGCAAAGCGGAAAATATGATAATCCAACGGCTTGTTCCACCTCTTTCCATCATCGATGCTAGTGGTAGTATACCACCTTTTGATTCGACCGCGATTCTCCAGGTTGTGATAAGATAATGCGTAGAGAAAAAGTCAGACCTAGCATCCGAAAGAGAAAGAGGAGTGGACGATGAAATTTACAAAGCTGCATGGCTTGGGTAATGATTACGTTTACGTCAACTGTTTTGAGGAAGACTTGTCAGGTGTAGATTTACCCGAATTGGCAAGAAGGGTGAGCGATCGGAATTTTGGCATTGGGGGCGATGGACTGATTCTCATTATGCCATCTGAGCGAGCAGACTTTCGCATGCGGGTATTTAACAATGATGGCAGCGAAGCAAAAAATTGCGGAAACGGCTTGCGCTGTGTGAGTAAGTACGTATACGATCACGGTTTGACTCAGCAAACAACGTTTACCGTGGAGACGCTGGGAGGGACCGTTACCCCTGTCGTATCGCTTGGAACAGACGGTAAGGTCGATCAAGTAACAATAGATATGGGAGAGCCTCGTTTTGAGCGAGCAGCAATTCCGATGACAGGCATTCCTGAAGAGCAAGTGCGAGAAGAGCTAATCGAAGTCGGTGGAACTGCGTTTACGATGACGGCTGTTTCGATGGGCAATCCTCATGCCATCCTTTTCGTGGATGAAGTGAAGGAAGAAGATGTTCGTCACTACGGGCCAATGATCGAGTATCACGAATGGTTTCCTGAGCGAACTAATGTCGAATTTATCCAAATATTGAATCAGGAGGAAATTCTTTTCCGTGTATGGGAGAGGGGATCAGGTGTAACGCTTGCCTGTGGAACAGGAGCTTGCGCTGCTGCAGTAGCTGCCCACTTGAGTGGAAAGACCGGTAGAAAAGTCACTGTTCACCTGGCAGGAGGCGATCTCTTCATTGAATGGAAGGAAGCGGATAACCGTGTCTATATGACGGGTCCGGCTACTGAAGTTTTTTCTGGTAAGTATTTGGGGGAGATCCCATTTAAATAACAGCAAGCCAAAACCGTTCCGTCGAAATCGACAGGAGCGGTTTTTTCACAAAAAATAGCGTGGTCACGGCGAAACCTTCCTGCCGTCACCACGCTATCGAATTCGAATAAGTGTCACGCGTTGTACACCTCATTTAGGTATGCGACATCTGTGTGATCGTACTGAGGGATATTTTTGTTCATCTTCGCCAGTTCCGCTTGCAGTCTTTTCAATTCGGCTTCCATCTTCTTGATTTCTTCTTGCATAGCTTTTGCTGTCATGGTGGTTCTCTCCTTGTTGTTGTTTTTTATCTAAATTTATTGACTATTCTAACGAAAGGCCAAAACAATGTAAATAGCCTATATCTGGATGTAAGCGTTTTATTCGTGAATAGTCTGTGAACGGTTGTTCAGATTGTCTGATTTGGTCTTTTGAGAGCAACGCACTCGGGGAAAAATAAGGTTGAGAAGTGTAATACTTTGTATGTTCTTTACGAAAAGTCATGTTATGATGAAGCGTAGTATTCGGGCATCTTGCCCTTAGGAAGGTGTGTACTGGTGATTTACTTGGACAACAGTGCGACTACCCGGCCTCATCCTCAAGTGATTGAAACCGTTAGACGCGCGATGGAAAGCTACTATGGAAACCCGTCTTCTTTGCATCAAAAAGGAGTAGAGGCGGAAAATGTACTGAAGCAGGCGCGAAAGGTTGCCGCTCAGTATTTGGGCTGTAAAGAAAGTGAAGTTATTTTTACTTCAGGTGGTACGGAGAGCAATAATACGGCGATTAAGGGTATAGCCTTTCAATATCAAAACAGAGGGAAACATATTATTACGACGCAGGTAGAACATCCGGCTGTTTACGATGTTTGCAAACAGTTGGAAGGCCTAGGGTTTACTGTGACGTATCTGCCAGTAGATTGTGAAGGTCGCGTATCGGTAGAAGCTGTTCAGAAAGCAATGCGTCCGGATACGATTCTCGTTTCGGTCATGCATGTGAACAACGAGCTGGGAACCATTCAACCGATCTTGGAAATCGGACAATGGTTGAAGCAATTCCCGAAAGTCTTGTTTCATGTCGATGCTGTCCAGGGAATTGGGAAAGTTTCTTTGCGCATCAAGGATTCAGGGATTGATCTGTTGAGCGTCTCTGCTCACAAGTTTTACGGCCCACGAGGAGTCGGCATTTTGTATAAACGGGAAGGCTTGATCATTCACCCGTTGATGATGGGTGGCGGCCAAGAAGGCGGTGTTCGCTCAGGAACAGAAAACCTCCCAGCCATCGCTGGTATGGCAAAAGCAATCCGGATTCTAGAAGAACTGGGCAGCGTGGAGATGATCAGGCTACAAAAATTGAATCAACAGCTTCGCGAAGGGATTGCAACGATTGAAGGTTGCATAGTGAATACCCCGGAAGCGAATACGGCTCCCCATATTATGAACTTGTCAGTACCAGGAGTAAAAGCGGAAGTCCTGTTGCATGCTTTGGAGGAAAAAGGCTTTCTGATATCCACCAAGTCGGCATGCTCATCCAAAGTCAATGAGCCAAGCAGAGTACTGACTGCGATTGGTATCGAGCGGGATTGCGCGTTGTCGTCTTTGCGGGTCAGTCTGGGCCGGGAAAATACAGCTGAGGACATCCAGCGGTTTTTGAAGGCGTTAGAGGAATGCGTCAGTGTGCTTCGTACTTATATAAAACAACAACCTGCCCCCGCTCATAGAAAATAGTGTGGACAACTAAAAGGAGATAAACATGAACTACGATGTTATTTTAATTCGTTATGGTGAGTTGGCGCTTAAAGGGAAAAACCGCGATCAATTCGAAGAGGCACTTGTAAAAAGTGTGAGAAACGTACTGCGCTCGTTTTTTAAAGTAAAAGTTCGACGCAATTACGGTCGGATGTATGTGGAGCTGCATGGTGAGGACGCCTATGAAGTTATGGAGCGTTTGAAACGCGTTTTTGGTATTTCTTCCTTTAGTCCGACGATCCAGGTAGATCCTGATATCGAAACAATCAAGGAAAAAGCGCTGGAGTTGGTTCGTCAAATGGACCCACAGCCGCGCACTTTCCGAGTGGTTTCTCGCCGTGCAGATAAACGCTATCCAATTCAATCGATGGAAGTGAACCGCATGGTGGCAACACACATCTTGCGTGCACTTCCAGCTATCAGTGTAGATTTGCATGAGCCGGATATGATTGTTAATGTAGAAATTCGCACGGAGGGTACTTACATTAGCTGTGAAACCATCCAGGGACCAGGTGGCTTGCCAGTTGGGGTGAGCGGAAAAGTAATGCTGCTTCTATCTGGGGGTATCGACAGTCCTGTAGCTGGCTGGATGATGCTGAAGCGTGGTGTGACGCTTGAAGCGATCCACTTCCATAGCTATCCGTTTACAAGCGAGCGCGCTTTGCAAAAAGTAAGGGATCTCTCGCATAAGCTGACCAAATGGGGGGGAACAGTCCGTCTCCATGTCGTACCGTTTACAGAGATTCAAACCGCCATTCGTGAAAAATGCCCAGAAGACTATTTGATCACCATCATGCGTCGTTTCATGATGCGCATTTCGGAGCGTGTAGCGGAAAACACCAATGCAAAGGCACTCGCAACCGGGGAAAGCCTCGGCCAAGTCGCATCGCAAACCTTAGAAAGCATGGATACGATCAACAAGGTGATCTCGATTCCAATCCTGCGACCACTCGTCGCCATGGACAAGGTAGACATTGTGGACCTTTCTCGCCAAATCGATACGTACGAGCTGTCTATTTTGCCGTATGAAGACTGCTGCACTGTGTTTACCCCGAAAAATCCTGTGACGCGACCGAAGCCTCGCCTCGCTGCAAAATTTGAGGAAGCGCTGGATGTAGAAGCGTTAGTGGAGGATGCTGTAGCACGAACTGAAATAGAAGAGATTACAACGAAGCCAAAAGAAACGACAACCGACCTGTTCTAAATACAAGTATAGAGACAATCGCGACACGGGGGAGAAGGAACCATGATAATCCGTTATGAGCGCAATGGTAAGGTGAAGCATGGCTGGATGGTGGAAGAGGATGACAAAGTACGCGTGATTGAAGGGGACATTTACAAAATTCATACGGCAAAACCGATCATGACGGGCCTTGAGCTGCCTTTGGATGAGGTCACGTTAAAGGCGCCAAGTGATCCAAGCAAGGTTGTATGCATCGGATTGAATTACCGGGACCATGCGGCTGAGATGGGGATTGACCTGCCAAAAGAACCGTTGATGTTTTTGAAGCCGTCAACAACTGTCATTGGACCTGGTGAACCCATTGTCTATCCAAAACTGACGCAGAACCTTCATTATGAAGGCGAACTCGCCGTGGTGATTAAGAAAGAGGCCAAGAAGATCAAGGCAGCGGATGCAGACGATTATATTTTGGGATTCACTTGTGCGATTGATGTGACCGCGCGCGATCTGCAGATGAGCGATGGGCAATGGACACGGGCAAAAGGGTTTGATACGTTTTGTCCGCTTGGACCTGCTATTGCGGCCAAACTGGATTATCATAACTTGCGTATCGTGACACGAGTAAACGGGGAAGTGCGTCAGGATGCTCGCACTGACCAATTGATTTTTTCGATTCCCCAGTTGATCGAGGCTGTATCTGCGGTCATGACGCTTCGTCCTGGCGATGTCATTTTAACCGGGACTCCATCTGGTGTGGGTGAGCTTGTTCCAGGTGATGAAATTTCGGTAACCATTGAAGGGATCGGAACCTTAACGACTCATGTAGTGGCTGAGGAGTAGTCATACATTCTTTGATAAGATAGACCAAGCCCCCTGCTTGTGTGAAGTGGGGGCTTGGCTTTTTTATTTTATTCTTCTTTGTTCGGATCATCATGAATGGGATGTGCAGATGGGTCTTGTCGAGGGAGGTCTTGATGCATCTGCCGTGTTTCGTAAGTGAACCGAGTGGTGGTGGAATGCTGTCCGGGCTCCCAGCCTGTTGCTTTCCCTAAGCGAGTTTCGTTGGTGGCAGCTCCAAAAGGCCCCTCGGGGAATTCTTCCTGAAGGATTTCATTGCGCTGTGACTCTACAGTAGATAATTCACTGTAATTTTCGTGTTCGTATTCTTCGTAGGTTGGTTTTGGATCCATAGTAACACCGCCGTTTATTTGTTGGGTACTTCACGGTTACGCAGCTTAAATGTCCAGCGGTTATAGTGTGAAATAAAAAGAGAATCACTATTCGTTTTTTCTATTGACTTCGTTAATTAATTCATATATATTTAAATTCTGCTCGAAACAATCAATACACATAAAAAATCACTGATAAAAAAGTAAGAGAAACACTTGACTTATACCTAGTGATTTTGTTATATTAGATCTTGTCGCTGCTGAACGAAGCGAAATGGTTAAAAAAACCTCTTGCAAAAAACAGTTGCGATGTGATAAGATCGAAAAGTCGCCTTCGGGCGAATAACACAAAATGCTCTTTGAAAACTGAACAGCGAAAGCGTTAATGAGTCTATCATTAAATG
>NZ_JBEAES010000052.1:0-29594 GCF_050477165.1 Brevibacillus sp. FIR094
GGCAAATCATTTAATGATAGACTCATTAACGCTTTCGCTGTTCAGTTTTCAAAGAACATTTTTGTTTCATCGCCCAGAGGCGACTTTCTTAATTTACCACATAACCACTTGTGAAATCAAGTGTTTTTTAAAACTTTTTTCTCGGCCGCTCTGCGTTAGCGCAGCAGCAACGTTTGTTAATATAGCATGGATCACAAATAGAAGTCAACACTAATTGAAAAATTATTATCCCATTAAAATAAAACCTGTTTCTCTGTCGCCATTTTCCCCTTCTTTGCATACGATCTCTTGGATCAACAAGCGCTGAAGCATCTTATCTATCACGAGAGGAATCTCAATCTCTGCCTCTTGAATCATCGGATGGTTCATCAACTCTTCCAAACGCCAAGGCCCTGATTTCGTCTCCATGAGTTCAACCAAGTATCGAACAGATTCCTTTGTTCTGGACGCGATCCAAAATTCAATTGCCAGCACAAGTAGTTCAATTCGCTTCTCCAATGCTTCTGCATTAAAAGATAGCTCCTCATACAACTTATAAATAGATGGATCTATCTGTTTGACTTGCGTCCATAATGCTGGCTGAGGATGATCTCCCGCTTCATATACAATGAGACGAGCTAAATAGTGAATCGTTTGAATGGCAGAGTGATGCGCATCCAGCATCATACCTTGCTGCAAAAACTCTTTTGTCTCGTGAAAAAAACGAAGGATTTGGGAATACTCCTTACAGATATGTTTTTTCTGAAGAGAAGAAGACAAACTAGCCAGGCGCTGCTTCATTTGTTTCATATAATGTTCTTTGTCCCAAACGATTTCTGCCCTTCGAAGCATCTCGGCAAGTCGTTCATCCAAACCGCAGATAGCTCCCTTCTCCAGTTGCCACGTGCTGATTTGCTGCTCGATGATTACTTGTTCCTGAAAAAGCATGCGACGGATTTTACCATCAGCTTGGGGCTCATTTACTACAACGAAATAAAAGATTCCCTCGCGAAAAGGGACTAGCATATCCGAATCATTCAAAACAAGCACCGCTTGCACATCCAAACGCTGCTGGAGATTTTTCAGATACGTCTGCCTTAAAGTCATGCCTTGTTCCTCCCTGCCCCCTGGGTTGAACTTATGGATTCTACAAGTCTTGTCCGTTTCCTGCTTGTCAACAGACAAATCCTTTGTATGCTATACTATTCGGTAGGAGGAATGATCATGAAAAATACAGAACGCCTGAGCAAGATCAAACGCATGCGCACATGGGGCAACTGGAGCATGGTAATCGGAATTTTGCTGATGTATACAGGGTACGCATTTTTTGCAGGTTATTTGGACTTTATTCCTTTACTTGGAAGCCTATTAAAAGGCTCTTACATTTTTATGACGCTGCTTTTGATCATCGGGTTCATTCTGACAATGGGCAGTACCGTCTTGTTTATGATTTCCGGGATGGTCTCCACGTCAGCTCCACAGGTGCAATGCCCTTCATGCCAAAAAGTCACCAAGATGTTGGGTAAAGAAGACGCCTGTATGTTTTGTGGACAACCTTTGCGCATAGAAGACGGACATCCTCAGCAAAACCAGACATAATATGATTCCTTTCATCTATACGTAAAAAGCCACCTGCTATTTCCCGAGCATTCGGGATGCAGGTGGCTTTCTTTCGTAAAAGCTGTCTGTCTTTTATTTCAGAGTCTCGTCAATTGCTTGCCATATCTCCGGCACCTCAAAACCACGGCGCCAAGAAGCTGCACCCGCCAAATCGTACTTATTGACGATCTCCATACGCTTCTTCATAGAAGTTACATCTTCTATCCACATTTTATAGACGTTGCCATCCTTCGGGTCTTTGTACTCCACGTAATGTTGACCGGAAGCTTCATCCATAACTGGCGTCAGCTTGCGTTCGTTGATCCATTCCTGGGCTTTCGTCATGGAATAAGCTTTGGAGCTAACCTTCACAGTGCCATCAGCCTGCTTGGCTTCTGTCCACAAGCGTGTGTAAAAAGGTACACCCAGCAGCAGTTTTTCGTTAGGAACCTCTTCCAACACTCCTTGCAAGCCCCGCTCCACCCATGGCAACGATGCGACAGAACCGGCTTTTGGACTCGCTGCCCAATGCTCATCATACGTCATCACCGCAACATAATCGACGACCTCGGCCAAAGCTTTCCGATCCAGGAACATGGACCATTGCTTGGCGTTTGACTTGATCGTCACATCTATGGAAACGGTTAGTCCTTGCTGATGAAGATACGGCGTCAGCTCCCGAACAAACTGAACGAGTTCCTCTTTTTCTTCTAAATACACGTTCTCAAAATCGATGTTGATGCCATCGAGATCGTATAGATGAGCGTAATACAAGAGTTGGGCAATTAACTTATCTCGCTTGTCATAACTGCTGAGAACGGACTTCGTCCAATCAGGATTAAAGCCGTTTGTAACTAAACCCCAAACCTTGTAGCCCCTGTTATGGGCCCATTTGACGTACGCAGAATCGGCTCTGTTCAACAGATTTCCATCTGCATCCTTCATTTCGAACCAAGTAGGAGAAACTACATTTACCCCTGGTAGTGTACCAATTTTTGAAACATCCGGATTTTTACTGACGACGTGCTCCCATACGAGGTTGATCTTGCCCTCAGGCTTCCAAGTAGCATGTTGTTGTCCAGTAGCAGTCGTATGCTCCAGCTGGACTTTGCGCACATCCGTCATCTCAATACTTTTCTCTGAAATGAATCCCCCTACTCCCGAAGCGGTTAAAACGCGGTACCAGTTTTCCTTTTTGCCAAGAACGTCGACAACTTCTCCTGACGACAGTTCTGCTACGATCGGGGTTCGGTGAGAAGCACCGGTACGGACTGCTTGTTTTTCCTCGGCAGCGATCACTTTCGCTTGCTGGATTTCGTAGCCATCTTTTTCGACGACCAGGACACCCGTATCTGCTTTTCGCGTAAAAGAATAAGGATACAGCTTTTCCAAAGGATCCAACGGGACATAGCGTGTGCCGTCGACCTCTTTCACCGGAACGAGTAAATCCACAGGTTTTTTGTTCAGATAGGCGACAACTTCTCCGCTCTCCATCCGAAGCACCTTATCCTTCGTCGTGACGATAACGGAACGTGTGGGCTCATCCCAAAAAATCGCTGGATCAATGTTCTCTTTAATGAAATCAAAGGGTAGCAATATTTGCTCTGATTCCACTATATACGAGGACTCTTTCCGTGAGCCTTCGTATACAATCACATTTTTATCTCCATCATACGGCTGCACATGCTCAGTGGAGGCACGGAGCACAAAAAACCAGTAAATGCTGCCGAAGATGGCCAACAAGAGAAAGCTTAACAAAAACAGTGTGCGAAAAACCCGTCGTTTTCTCCGTCTTGGTCGCAGAGCTCTACCCGACTCCCTGCTCATAATCTCCACCTACTTCCTGGTACATAAGCCTGTCTTCTGACTTCGGCTGTATGATTTGACTCATTATTTCGATCATAGCGTTGGTTCAATCCATTCACAACCTTTTGTATTCTGGTAATTCACGGACAAGCTTCCTACCAAGAAGAAGACGTATGAGAAGCCAAAAGGTTACAGATTTCGACAGAAAGGGTTATGTCCTCCAAAAGCAAACACCCCCTGCATCACCGGGATTATCCGATTCAAGCAGGAGGTGCTCATCCATCCAATACATTCTTAGTGGGGATTCTTTTGACAGGAATCACAAACGCCATAGACTTCCATACGATGTCCGGTAACTTTGAAGCCGATGTCTTTGGAAGCAGCTACTTCTGCATCCCGCAAATACGGAAAGTGGAAGTCACTGATTGCACCACAGGTGGAACAGATTGCGTGATAATGATCTTCTTCCACATTGGCATCGAATCGGCTGGACGCATCCCCGTAAGTGAGCTCTGTAACCAATCCAGCATCTTTAAAGACTCGTAGATTGTTGTAAATCGTTGCAACGCTCATATTCGGGAATTTGCCTTCAAGGGCTTTATATATTTCGTCAGCCGTCGGGTGAGTCATCGTTTCCAGCAAATAGGTCAAAATTGCATGGCGCTGTGGTGTCATGCGAACCCCGGTATTCTTCAGGATTTCAACAGCTTTCTCCACACGTTGTACCATCTTGTTACACCCCACAGTCTTTCGCAAGACAAAAGAACAAGCTTCTCTAATGTCATTGATTAGAATTACTATAAATAAGTGTACGTCTAGTCGGCGAAAACTGTCAATATCCATTCATCCGATTTGAAGAGAAAGAAGTGGAAAATCAAGTTTTTCACTTTGCTTTTGCGGGCTTTTTGGTTGCAGGTTTTTTGGCTTTTTTGGCTTCCGCTTGTGCAAACTTACACATGGATTGGATTGTACAGCTGCCGCACTGTGGATTGCGCGACGAACATACACGTCTGCCGTGCCAGATTAGCCAATGATGCGCATCCGTCCACTTCTCTTTTGGTATGCGCTTCATGAGCTGACGCTCCACTTCGTCCACATTGTCGCTATTCGCAAGGCCTAACCGGTTTCCGACGCGGAATACATGCGTATCGACCGCGATCGCAGGAATTCCGAATGCATTGGACAAAACGACATTTGCAGTCTTTCTACCTACCCCTGGCAATGCTTCGAGCTCGGCATGCGTTTGTGGAACTACGCTATTGTATTTTTCATACAAGATTCTACAGGTCTCTAAAATGTTTTTACTCTTATTTTTATACAACCCGAGCCCTTTTATATGCTCTTCCATTTCTTCCTGTGTCAAATGAAGGTAATGCTCCGGCTGGTTTAGCTGCTGGAACATGGGTGCCGTAATCTCATTTACCCGTTTATCTGTACATTGGGCAGAAAGGATAGTCGCAATGAGAAGTTCAAACGGGGTTGTATAATTCAATTCACAGTGCGCATCCGGATAAAGCTGCTGCAAATTATCCAAAATGTCGGCCACAGGTACTTTGCGTTGTGCCATAAATATATCCCCCTTTTCCCTACATTATACCGCCTTGGTCAACACAGCGATCGATAGCACCGCAAGCTGCACCTGTTGTACAATGAGTCTGGAAGTATTTAACGGGAGGAGGTTTTCCATGAAAGTATTCCTGACTGGTGCCACAGGGTTTGTTGGAAAGGGTATACTCGAGCGCTTGCAGGCAGAAGGATATGAGACGGTTTGCCTCACCAGAGCTGGTTCACCAGGTAAGCTTCCCTACACCGAAACCGCCAATACGCATATAACGGAAGCAACTGGCGATCTATTTGATAAAGAATCATTGATGAGAGCGATGCAAGGCTGCGATGCTGTCATCCACCTCGTCGGAATTATTCGCGAACAACCTGGGAAAGGCATTCTCTTTTCTCGTATCCATGTAGAAGGCACAAAAAATGTACTGGAGGCCGCCAAGCAAGCGGGAATCAAGCGCTTTGTCCATATGAGTGCTCTGGGTGCACGCGAAAACGCCACGAGCGCCTATCACCGAACCAAATACGAAGCGGAGCAGCTTGTTCAAGCAAGCGGTATTCCGTACGTCATTTTCCGTCCATCTGTCATTTTTGGTCCTGGGGATGAATTCGTGAATATGCTCGCCGATCTGGTTCGGTTACCTGTCACACCGGTCATTGGCGATGGCTCCTACCCTTTGCAGCCAGTTGCTCGCAAGACGGTGGCCGATGTATTCGTCCAAGCCTTGAGCAGACCCGAATCAACCAATCAAACCTACGAAACAGGTGGGCCCGAGCCCCTCTCCTACGGGCAAATCCTCGATACGATTGGCGAGGCCCTCGGAAAGCGGAAGGTCAATAAATTTCACATTCCCCTTGCTTTAATGAAGCCTGTGGTAAATATGATGGAGAGATTCCCATTTTTCCCGATTACCAACACGCAGCTCACCATGCTGCTAGAAGGAAACGCATGTAAGGACGGAAAGCTTCTCTACGATACTTTTCACACAGAGAAAATCGACTTTCTCCCGGGAATCACCACTTACCTGCGTACCAAATAAAAAGAAGCCCCCTGCTTGATCCCAGGGGGCTTTTGCCTATTCGTGTAGCGTTTTCTCAACTGTACCTGTTTCTTTATTAATATGACGAGCCACAACGAACAGATAATCAGACAATCGGTTGAGGTATTTGACCACGGACGGGTTTACCTCCTCCTGCTGTGCCACATGGACTGCTTTGCGCTCTGCACGTCTGACGACCGTACGTGAAACATGGAAGGCAGCCGCAGCCGGATGTCCGCCAGGCAAAATAAAATTGGTGAGCGGCGGCAACTTTGCATCTAACATGTCAATTTGCTCTTCCAGAAAAGTAACGTCCTCTTCTGCAATTGGCCAACCTACCTTTTTGCCTTCTGGCGTCGCCAGCTCAGCTCCTACATGGAACAGCTTAGTCTGAATGACATGGAAGACATCCTGCAATTCCTTCCATTCTTCTGTCGTAGGCAACAGGGCCAGTGCCAATCCAATCTGCGAGTTGGCTTCATCGCACGTACCGTATGCCTCTACACGGTCCGCAAACTTAGGCACGCGGACACCTGCAACCAGTGACGTCTCACCTTTATCCCCTGACTTTGTATAAATCTTCATTCCGTATCCCCTCCACAGGTTCCGTTTACAATGCTTCTGCGACCAGAATCAATTCTGAGCTATTCGCATCAAAAGGTGCTTTTACAAAAGAACCGTATCGTTGTGTGACCTTCAAGCCGTTTAAACGAAGCAGATGATGGAGCTCCGCGGGGAAAATATAGCGGAGAGTAAATCGGCCCCTCACCCGTTCCGTCACAACTCCCTGTGCATCCGTACGCTCGTAAATGCGTGTCACTTCGGACAGTTGCTGAAAATGGTCATAACGGGTGTAATCCCACATCGCAACCTCTTCCCCCGACGGGAGTGGATAAGTGCCACGCAAGGACATTTTTTCATTTTCCTCGTAAAAATGATGAATCTTGGGCACAAACACGTTCATGATGAACTTCCCACCTGGAGCCAGATGCTTGCGAATGCACGTCAATGCCTTCATTTGCTCTTGAACATGCAAAAGGTGCAAAAACGACCGAAAAGGAATCATAATCAGCGAAAATGACTCCTGCAGATCAAAGGCGCGCATATCCCCCTGTAATAGCTTCAAGCCGGATGTTACACCTTGTTCCTCTGCTTTTACCTGAGCCCTTGCCAGCATATCCTGGGATAGGTCAATTCCGGTAACGTCGATGCCAGCCTGCGCCATCGGAATGCTGATTCTTCCGGTGCCGCAAGCGAGATCCAGCACCTTTCCTCCTGCCAGATTGGCTTGTTCCAGATAAAACTCAACATCACCCGGAACACCGCGTTGCGTGAGATCATAGTAGTCAGCCCATTGATACATATTGCTCATCTGACCCTCCTATGCTTGCATTTCTTCTGATTGAAGGTAGGCCATAACGAGCTTTGCCGTATTATCGAGTGCTTCTTTGTGTGTACGCTCATGGGAGTGGGATGCATCTACTCCCGGTCCGATCAAACCATGGACAACGTCATATCCGGCTCTCAGTGCAGCACTCGCGTCAGAACCATAGTAGGGATAAATATCCACTTGGTAGTTCAGACCGTTCGCTTGTGCGAGCTTGGTCAGATGGCTACGCAATCCGTAGTGGTACGGTCCAGTGGAATCCTTCGCACAAATGGACACGCAATACTCATCTGTCGTCTGTCCGTCCCCAATCGCGCCCATGTCGACAGCCAGGTACTCCACCACGTTGTCAGGGATGCTGGAGTTGCCGCCGTAGCCGATCTCTTCATTATTGCTGATAAAAAAGTGCGTGGTGTAAGGCAGCTTCTCGCCGGATTCACTCAGTTCTTTCAGTACCCCCAGCAACACAGCTACGCTTGCTTTGTCGTCGATATGGCGGGACTTGATAAAGCCGCTATCCGTTACCGTCACGCGCGGATCAAAGGAGACGAAATCTCCGACGGAAATCCCAAGCGCAAGTACTTGCTCTTTGTTTGTGACCTTTTCATCCAGTCGAACTTCCATGTTCGCCTCATTGCGCTCAGCTTTCCCGGCTTCTGAGCTGTATACATGTACGGAAGCTTTGGTGGACAAAATGGTACCAGTTACAAGACGTCCGCTGCTAGTCTCTACAACGCAGTGCTCCCCTTCAATCGCATTGAACGCAAATCCGCCGATCAAGGTCAACTTCAAACGCCCGTTGCTCTTGATTTCTTTTACCATCGCGCCCAGCGTATCGACGTGAGCAGTCAAGAGTCTTGCTTTGTCGTTATTGGACCCCGCTACTGTTGCAACGATTGCCCCTTTGTTTGTCCGTTTATAGGAAACGCAAAGATTTTCTAACTCTTGTGCAACCCAGGCCATTACTTTTTCCGTATTGCCAGATGGACTTGGGATGTTCGCCAATTGGCAAAAGCTTTGTACAACATATTCCGTAGATACACTCATTTGTATATTCCTCCATTCGCCCATTGCGAAATAAAAGTTAGGATGGAAGCTCTTCCTTAATAAATTGAAGCACTTCCTGCACATGCCCTTTGACCTTTACTTTTGACCATACTTTTGCAATGTTGCCTTCTTTGTCGATGATGAACGTCGTGCGTTCTATGCCCATGTACTCTCGTCCGTACATTTTTTTCAATACCCACACACCATAAGCCTCTGCCACTTGGTGATCCAGATCCGCCAGAAGTGGAAAAGGCAATTCGTGCTTCGCGATAAATTTGTCATGCGATTTCACAGAATCCGGACTGATTCCGAGAACAACTGTATTCAGTTCAGCAAAGCCCGAATGGAAGTCACGAAAGTCGCATGCTTCTGTGGTACATGTCGGTGTTTGGTCCTTTGGATAAAAATAAAGCACTACATTTTGTCCATGAAATTGGGAAAGTGAGAGGGTCTGATTGTCGCTCGCCTGCAAAGTAAATGCAGGTGCAGCTTGTCCTACTGCCATCAAACTTTTCCCTCCTCTCGATAATATCCTGTTTTCGCTGGTCCCATTTTACCACAATCTAGTAGTCACTTCATCCGCATACAAGTTGCGCTTTGATTCAGAAAAGGATAGAATAAAAAAAAATAAAATTTGGCCTAGTCAGTTGGATGGTGAATTCGCATGAAAGAGTTTTTTGAAGTAACAGATCCAGAAGCGCTAAAATCGCTTGCTATAGCGGAACGGGTTAAAATTTTGGAACTCTTTGAAGATTTGGAGCCCAGAACGGCCAAACAAATCGCTACAGAACTAGGCGAAAATGCTGCACGGCTACATTACCATGTGAAGGAGCTCGTGCGTGTTGGGCTGCTCGAGCAAGTGGATACCCGGGTAAAAGGCTCTATTGTGGAGAAATATTATGAGCCTGTTGCCAAGGTCATTCAGGTCAAGCTCCAATTGATGATTGAAGAAAACGCTCAACAATTAAGTGATGTCATGTTTACTCCGTTTCGCACTACGGAAAAAGACCTCATGCGAACTCTCAATCGCTTCGTCGCAAGCGACCAAGATGTTCGGAAAGAATACCAAAATACGTTCGCTTTTAATTTGACTGAATTTTATTTGAGTCAAGAGGAACGTAATCAATTTGTAGAAGACATCTCTGAACTGTTGCAAAAGTACAAAGGGTTCAAATCGGAATCTGGCCGTCGAAAATTCAAGTTTTTCGACATCCTGTTCCCATTGACTCCAGCTGACCCAACAGATGATGCAGATGATCATTTTGATGATTCGGATGAATAAGTCACCAAGAAAACCATCAGATACGATGGTTTTCTTTCATTTTCTAATCAAAGGAGGACTCCAATGCGGACGATCTTGTTTGATTTCGACGGCACAGTTGCCGATACCCTCCCCTTGATCTTCACCGCTTTTCGCGCTACCTTTCAGCAGTTTTTACAAGAGCATTATACTGACGAGCAGATTGTAGCTCTCTTTGGCCCCACAGAAACAGGCATTTTGCAAAACAAGCTTCCCCCACATGCGCATGACAACGCCTTTGCTCATTTTTATCGTGTATACACAGAGGAACACTCCCGCGTACAAAACCCGGGAAATATCCGAAGCATGCTCGATGAACTTCACGCAGCGGGTATCCAAATGGGAATCGTAACAGGAAAAGGACGAAAAAGCGCTGACATCTCCCTTCGAGAATGGGGATTAGATTCGTATTTTTCCGTCGTGATCACAGGGGATGAGGTCACACATCCAAAGCCTCATCCAGAAGGTATTTTTACCGCTATGACACAGCTAGGCGCTACGCCTGCAGAAACCATTTTCGTAGGTGACAGTGATGCTGACGTGTTGGCTGGTCGAGCCGCTGGTTTGCGAAAAGTCGGTGTGGATTGGCTTTCGGTTACACAAAAGTCGGGAAAATTCGATCCCGAGCCTGACTACCACTTTACGGATGTGCAAGCTTTTACCGATTGGATCCTCAGACGCTAGATGAAAAAGGGTGTGCCCTGCCGCCGAAGCGTGGACGCACCCTTTTTTTGTTTAATACGCCCGTCCGAACCAGACACTATACTGTGACTCTTTGCCGCAGCAAAGGCAGGCTTTCTTTTGTACAGGAGGCTCAAACGGGATGTTACGAGAGGTGAACTTGGTTTCCTCTTTGACCTTCGATTCACAAGCATCATCCCCACACCAGCCAGCTAACACCCATCCGCTCGTCTTGTTTTCGCTCTCTTTTTTGGCAATATGATCGGATAGCTGCTCCAGTGTATCAATCCCCAAATATGAGTTCTCATCACGGAAGGCTAGTGCTTTTTGGAACATATTTTGCTGAATCTCTTCCAACAGTTGAACAACTGTCTGCACGATACCTTCAAGTGATACCGTCACCTTCTCCCCTGTATCACGTCGAGCCAGAATTACTTGACCATTTTCCACGTCACGTGGGCCGAGCTCCAGACGCAGAGGAACCCCGCGCATTTCCCATTCATTGAACTTCCAGCCTGGTGTTTCTTCACGAAGATCAGCACGGACACGCACTCCTGCCGCCTTGATGTCGTCAAAGAGTGGATCAAACGCCTCCATCACCTTCTCGCGTAGTTTCATCGGACCAACTGGGATCAAAATAACCTGTGTCGGAGCCATGCGAGGCGGCAACACGAGACCACGGTCATCGCCATGCACCATGATCATCGAACCAATCAGTCGCGTAGAGGTTCCCCATGATGTAGTGTGAACGTACTTGAACTGATTATCACGATCCAAAAACTTGATTTCAAAGCCGCGCGCGAATTTATCGCCCAAATAGTGCGAGGTGCCTGCTTGCACTGCTTTGCCATCCTTCATCATCGCTTCAATGGAATACGTGTCGACAGCACCAGCAAAGCGTTCACTTGGTGTTTTTTGTCCCTTCCAAACCGGAATAGCCAGCTCCTGCTCGACGACCTCTCGGTATATCTCTAGCATTTGCATCGTTTCCTGACGAGCTTCTTCCTCTGTCGCATGTGCCGTGTGGCCTTCCTGCCAGAGAAATTCCGATGTCCGCAAGAACGGCATCGTCCGCTTTTCCCAACGAAAAACGTTAGCCCATTGATTGATTAATACAGGCAGGTCGCGGTAGCTCTGAATCCATTGGCTGTACATATGTCCGATGATCGTCTCGGAGGTTGGACGTAGTGCGAGCTTTTCTTCTAACGGCTCGCCCCCAGCCTCTGTTACCCAAGGCAGCTCAGGATTGAAGCCCTCGATATGCTCTTTTTCTTTTTGAAAGAAGGACTCGGGGATCAGCATCGGGAAATAGGCATTGCGATGCCCTGTCTCTTTGAAGCGCTTATTCATTGCCTCTTGAATTCGTTCCCATAGCTCAAAGCCATCCGGCTTGAACACGATGCAGCCGCGTACCGGTGTGTAGTCCATCAAATCCGCCTTTTTAATGGCATCGATGTACCAACGCGAAAAATCCTCCGATTGCGGTGTAATTTCTTTTACAAACGCTTTGTCCTCTTTCATCCGACTACGCTCCTTTTGATCTTACGTAAAATGCAAAAAATCCCCCATCCCAAAAAGGGACGGAGGATCAACTTCCGCGGTACCACCCTGATTGACTACAGCATACGCCATAGTCCTCTCGATAAACCCGATAACGGTGGGCATCCGGCTAAGCTCTTCACCAGCGGCTTCAGGATGGGATGCAGTTATCCTTTACGTATCAGCCTTCCAGACTAGGGCCGACTCTCTGTCACGTGGGAATAGCTGCGGGTCCTTTCATAGCCTTTTGTGACTATCTATTAACTAAACATATTAGCGAGTCACATCGTGGTTGTCAATTGTTGGTACGCGCAGCGATTCTGGAGCCGAGCTTCACGTAGATCGGATACGCGACCACTGAAATCATAACACCTTTGAAGAGATTGAATGGTACGATTCCGTACAGAACTAATGACCAAATACTTGTCGCATTGAACATAGTCAAGAGCTGTTCAATCGGCATTTGATAAAGCACAGCGTACGCAGGCAACAGTACATATGCATTTGCCACAGCCATGACAATCGTCATCAAAATCGTTCCCAGAGCGAGACCAGTCAGGAAGCCTTTTTTGCCTTGGCCGAGACGCTGCATGTAGACAGCCGCAAAAATAAAGCTTGATCCTGCTACAACGTTTGCGAGCTCACCGATCAACAGACCGTCTGTATTTTTGAAAAGCATGTGCAGTGTATTTTTCAGTACCTCGATAATAACGCCGGCTACAGGTCCGTACATGAGTCCCCCGATCAATGCCGGGAGTGTACTGAAGTCGAGTTTCAAAAAGCTAGGCATCAGCGGAACAGGAACCTCGAGATACTGCAGAATAAATGCAACGGCCGCCAGCATGGGAATCGTCACCAGCTTTTGAGTTGCACGTGTGCGCGAAGAATGCAGCGCTGTTTCTTTCATGTTTACCATCTCCTCATTTTTCTACTCCTTCTTGAGGAATGGCAACAGTCGTTGTAAGCTCACACGTCTTGTTACACAAACAAAAATAAACCCTGTGGTTATAAGTTCCACAGGGCATTTGCAAGCGTATGACAAAACCGTGCGCAAATAAAAGGTACAAGAAACAAGAGGACTGGCCTCTACGTTCTCATCCCGTTTGCACAGGCAAACAAGCACGTGTGATAAACGTACTGTCGTCATCCTTCTCCCATCCAGACTGTACTGTCGGCTCTGGAATCACACCAGATCCTGCACTCCGTCGCTATTTGCAGCTCGGGAGGCTCGCGGGCTTAACATGCACAAAGCATGATCACCGCCGGTCGGGAATTTCACCCTGCCCCGAAGGAATGTGTAGTTGTATACAGCATATTATACTGCTGTTTTTTGATTTGACAATAGAGGAAACTGCCAGCTCGACACTTTTTGTTTATTTTTCCGATTTGTTTAGTTGGAATAATGATAATAATCGGCTTGGTTGTTACCTTGACCAAAAAGAAATAGACCGCCCTTGAGTCCACACTCTGCGGTCTATTTCACAACCAGATTTGAGCCGTACCCCTTTACGGGAAGCGCCGATTGTACCGACCGTTCCGTTTGCAGCCGGGACGGTCTTTACTAGGAATGATAAATAATCAAGAACCTGCTCCCCGATACTTCGTAACTCCCCAGTTCCAGACTAACAGCCCGATCCCGAAAAAGATGACAGCCACTACCGGAGTCATTGCGGCATAAGTGTACCAAACTTCCTTGCGCAAAAAGTAAGCCGCCGGATAAACACCCACAAAGGCAAATGGCAGCACGTAGGTGAGCACAAAGCGAATTGCCTTGTTGTACACGTCTACCGGATAGCGCCCATATTGCTGGATGTTGTAGATCATCGGGGCAATCCCTGTCCGCGAGTCAGAAAAGAAGCTAACCGCAGCAATTGCAGTATACACGCCACCGTAAATCAGTGCCCCACTGATTGAGAGCCCGATAAAGATGAACACGTCGTACCAGTAAAACGACAAATCAAGTTGAATAGCAGCATACCCCATGATGATGATCCCTGTTATGACTCCAAAAATGCGGTCTGGCGCAATCGACTCGAGGCATACCTGTGCCAGATTGTGAATCGGTCTCGTCAGGATGCGATCCATCTCGCCCCGAATGATATACCGTTCGTTGAAGTCCCAAAAACCGAAGAACATTGAGAACAATGCGTATGGAACCAAAAAGAAACCATAGATAAAGATAATCTCATCACGCGTCCAATCCCCCATAAGCGGAACATGCGTGAACACGACAATAATAAAGATGAGATTGATCAACTCAGAAACCAGATTGGACACAAAATCCCCGATAAAATCCGTTCGATAGGCAAGTCTCGTCTTGAAGTACTGACTCAGGTAGTCGGCAAAAATACTGAAAATATGTCTCATGTTTTGCATGCTCTACCCTCCTTGCACAACCAGCTTGTTGCGGGCAAGACGCCACATCACCAAGATGGGAACCAGTATGACAAACATCCAGATGACCTGAAAACCGATCAATTCCCAGGAGCGTTCCGTTGTAATCGCTCCTGTGAAGATCAAGCTCGGATAGTAGTTAACCGCCTGAAAGGGAAGGTAACCCATTACCGTTTGCGCCCATCCCGGGAAAAAGCTGATCGGAAGCACGAGACCAGACAACAGATCCACCACGACCCGCTTGGCTCGCATCATGCCATCGTTTCGGAACAGGAAGAAAGTCAGCAAGCCTGTCACCAGGTTGATTTGTGTATTGATCAAAAACGCACACATCAAGCTGATCAAATACAGCCCCCATCCAGTCGCTGTCGCCGGGAAGCTGAACGGAATGATCAGGCTGATAAGGAAGATCCCTGGACCCGCGAAAAAGAGAAACCGAAAGATCCCTTCCCCAAACGCCTGCGCCGTTTTCACGGACAAGTAATTATAAGGGCGTATCATTTCGATCGCGACCTTGCCTTCTCGGACGTCCTGGGCTATTTCTGTATCGATGTTGTTAAAATAAAACGCACGCGACATCCAAGCAATCGCAACGTAGGAAGTCATCTGTTCCACCGTAAGCCCGCCCAGTTGCTGCTGTCCTCCGTAGATCGCTCCCCACAAAAAGTAGTACGCACCGATGTTGATCGCGTAGATAATGATGCCGCTGTAATAATTCACACGATAGGCAAGCATCGTCAAAAACCTCATGCGGATGAGTTCCATATATAGCTTACGCATGGCTGGCTACCTCTTGGTCTGAGGAATAAATGTTGCGAACAATATCCTCTGTACTCGTCTCCTCGATTTTCACGTCGCTGACTTCAAAGGCTGACATGACCGTCGACAAAACAAAAGGCAGCATTTCCTGACTCCGCGCTACTTTTACACTGAGAGTAAAATCATTGATTTGCTCGATCTCACAAGGCATCTCTCCCAATGCCTGACGGAGTGCGGCTGTTGACGTGCGCTTTTTCATTTGGAAGGACACCTCTGTGCCATTGCCCCATTTTTCCTTGAGGTCATTCAACAAGCCATCGAAGATCAGCTTCCCTTTGTCCATGACAAGCACGCGTTTACAGAGTGCTTCGATGTCTGACACATCGTGAGTCGTCAACAAGATCGTCATATTTTCCGTCTCGTTCAGATTGCGGAGAAACTCTCGGATTTTTTGCTTAACGAGCACATCGAGTCCAACTGTCGGTTCATCGAGAAACAGCAGGCGTGGCTTATGAATCAATGAAGCAGCCACTTCACAGCGCATCCGCTGACCGAGACTCAGCTTGCGCACTGGCTGACTGACGAACGGAGAAATCTCCAGCTCCTCAATCAAACGCTCCAGCCACTTTTCTCCTTCTGCCTCATCTACCTTATAAACACTCTTCAACAGACGGAAGGACTCTATCGGAGAAAGATCCCACCAAAGCTGAGAGCGCTGCCCGAAAACAACTCCGATGGAACGAACGTACTCTTCCCGCTGCTTGAAAGGCACATAGCCGTTAATGACGATTTCTCCGTTGCTCGGGGTCAAGATACCCGTCAGCATCTTGATCGTGGTCGATTTTCCGGCACCATTTTCCCCAATCAGCGCGAACATTTCCCCTTCCTTTACTGTAAAGGAAAGGTCATCCACCGCATTTACCGTCTTATACTCCCGACTGAACAAATCTCGAAAAGCACCACCAAGGCCTGGTCTGGACTGATGGATGCGGAAATCCTTTTGTAAATGATTTACCTGAATCATGGAAAACCGTCCTTTTTTCTTCGCTTAAATACCATTTGTAGTGTATATGAGCCAATCGAATTGTGCAAAAGGCAAACTGCACCAAACTGTTAATGAAGATAAAGGATCATTCCCGTTTTGTCGTCTGACTTTTTGAAGCGGATATACTGGATGCATTCGGGATCGTTATTTTCCAGAGAGATGAGCTCGTCAGTATAACGTTGCAGCCCTTTATGTACGATCGGCAGCACCGTCTCTTCCCACTTCGGCTGTACTCCACCTAAAGCTCTCGGCATGAAAAGACCATCCGTTGCCATTACCAACGCTTTCACACCAACTCGATTCATGCGTCCATACTCTATAAAATCCCGACAGGCAACATCGCCATTCAACACGCCGTAGCCTCCTGGTCCATTCGCCTGATAGCGGTTATGGATCAGGATGTTCATACATCGTTCGTACAGCTCTGCTCGGGTACACAATCCTTCGTTGATTCCTTCTTCCCACTTCGCCAAGGCTGCCTGTTCCAAATGGCTGACTTGCGTATGCGTCAGAGGTCGTACAGTGTCATCATCATAAACGGCAAATATCATGCAATCTCCCAACTGCGCGTACTCGATATGGGCATCTCCTACACGGACGACTGCACAGGCCGCTCCCCACAATGCTTCCTTTTTCTCAAGATCAATGCCGCTTTGCCGCATCTGCTCCTGAAGGGCTAAGTTTATCGTCTCCAAATAATCGTGCAAAGCTGCATCCTCCGGCATTGCTTCCAACTGCTTTTTTACGAGCTCAGCCGCGATAGCTCCGCCTGTTTGTCCTGCTGCGTTCTCATACGGAATCAGCGACGTAATGCCGTCGATAACCGCATACACATGCTTGACCTGCTGAATCACATAGGCGTCCTCATTGCTTTTGCCGCTTCCTTTCATGAAGATGCTCTCAAGTTTCATGATGACCCCGCCTTTACCCATGGAGTGATTTGCTTGAAAATTGTATCACTTTTCCTTTTCTTCATCTATAGCTCTCCGTTCATATCCAGTTGTTGAACAGCTGTGGTAAGATAATGAAGGACTTTTTCCAAAAGAGGTTGGTAAGAAAACCTTGATCGAGGCCAATTCATGGAGGAGCGACCGCTTTTTAGCGGAAAGCTTCCATACGCTCCGGAATTTATTTTATAAATTCCTTTACGATCAAAAAGAAAAGAGGGAATATGCATGAAACGTGAACGATCCGCGCAACTGCACGAGGAAGCACTCGACGTCATTCTAGGCGGGGTAAACAGCCCTTCCCGCTCTTTCAAGGCTGTAGGCGGGGGAGCACCCGTAACGATGGAACGTGCCCAGGGCGCGTATTTCTGGGACGTGGACGGCAATCGATATATTGACTATTTAGCAGCATATGGCCCCATCATTACTGGCCATGCACATCCACATGTGACCAAAGCGATTTGTGAAGCAGCTGCCAACGGAACCCTGTACGGCACTCCGACTCCATGGGAAATCACCTTCGCAAACATGATCCGCGATGCAATCCCTTCGATGGAGCGCGTTCGATTCAATAACTCCGGTACAGAAGCAGTCATGACCTGCATTCGTGTAGCACGTGCCTATACCGGTCGTGTCAAAATCATCAAATTCGCAGGCTGCTACCACGGCCACTCTGATTTGGTGCTCGTTGCTGCCGGCTCCGGTCCATCTACCCTGGGAATCCCGGACAGTGCAGGTATTCCACAAAGCATTGCCAGCGAAGTTATTACTGTACCTTTTAATAATGTCGAAGCATTCGCTGAAACTATGAACAAATGGGGAAGCGAAACGGCTTGCGTCCTCGTAGAGCCGATTGTCGGCAATTTCGGTATCGTAGCACCTGAGCCTGGCTTCTTGGAAGTGGTTAACCGCATCACACACGAAGCAGGCGCACTTGTCGTCTACGATGAAGTGATTACGGCCTTCCGCTTCTGCTATGGCGGAGCACAAGACCTCCTCGGAGTCGAGCCTGATCTGACTGCATTGGGTAAAATTATCGGTGGCGGACTGCCAATCGGCGCTTATGGCGGTCGTCGGGAAATCATGGAGCAAGTCGCTCCACTTGGACCGGCGTATCAAGCGGGAACAATGGCTGGTAATCCTGCTTCCATTCGTGCGGGAATTGCCTGCCTGGAAGTATTGAAGCAGCCGGGTGTATACGATGAATTCGAACGACTCGGCGCCATGCTTGCGAACGGAATCACTGAGGCAGCCAACAAACACGGCGTCACCATCCAGCTCAATCGTGTAAAAGGAGCATTGGCAGTTTACTTTACGGACGAGCCTGTTCATGATTATGATGCAGCTCAGAAAGCGAATGGAGAAATTTTTGCTCGCTTCTTCCAGCTGATGCTGAATGAAGGTGTATGCCTGGCACCATCTAAATATGAAGCTTGGTTCGTAACCACAGCCCATACAGAAGAAGACATTCAATTCACCATCGCAGCTGTAGACCGCGCCTTTTCTCAGCTGTAAACCATTCCCACGTCCTTTCGCATCCGTCCAAGGAAATAATAAGTCTGTTCGCGATTATGTTTTCGAGGAGGATATTTCGGTGTCCAAAGGTGAAAAATCATATCCGCAGGCTCCTGAAAAGACGTTGGAATCCAAAATGAGCAGTAAAATGCTCGAAGTGACCGGCTTTCAAAACCCGCGAAAAACCGAGCATCACAAAACCCAAAATCACGACAGATAATCAAGAAACAGACACATTCCCAATCATGATGACGAGGAATGTGTCTGTTTTTTCGCATGCGGCAACATTGTCAATAATGGTCAGAGATTGTACAATAAAATAGTGAAACTGTCATAGGACTTATTCGTATACATGAATATGGGACAGAATGAAGTAGTAAGGTTACATGTATGGCTTAGCAACATTTCGTTTTCATAGATTACAACGAGGAGTGAGTGTGGAATGTTTTTCCATCCTATGGATTTCCTGATTCTGATTGCATTCGGACTGTCGCTCTGGGCACAGTTTCGTGTGAAAGGAACTTTTAACAAATTCGCTGAAGTTCCTACCTCCTCCGGTCTTACCGGTGCAGAGGCCGCCCGCCGCATGCTAGATGCGAACGGCTTGACGAACGTTCCTGTTCAACATATCCCAGGTACATTGACTGACCACTACGACCCGACTGACCGTGTCGTACGCCTGTCTGATCCTGTATACTTCGGCAACTCGATTGCCTCTCTGTCCGTTGCTTGTCATGAGGTCGGCCATGCGATTCAGCACAAGGTCTCGTACCCAATGCTGGTAGCACGCCATCGCATTTTCCCAGTAGTCAATTTGGTTTCTGGTGTGGCTCCATTGCTACTGTTGGCTGGTTTCTTCTTTAAAATGGCTGGACTCTTGCTCATCGGGATTATCTTCTTCTCCGGAGCGGTTGCCTTCCAGCTCGTCACACTGCCAGTTGAGTTTAATGCAAGTAGCCGTGCGAAAGAACTGATGCTCAAAATGGGCTTCATCCGCAATGAAGAAGAACGTGGCGCAAGCAAAGTACTGGGCGCAGCCGCTCTGACGTACGTAGCTGCCGCTTTGATCTCTGTTCTGGAGTTGGCGAAATACATCATGATTTTCCGTAGCTCTGACGACTAATGGTTTAACGTAACTGCAAAGGTACAGCTCTCTCGCATGGGAGGCTGTACCTTTTTTCATACAGCTACGTTACAATTAGGCGGGGGGTTTTGCATATGCGAATTGGAATCATTGGATTAGGCAGTATGGGACAAATGCTGGTGAAATCACTCTGTAAAAGCGGTGTCATCCAGCCCGAGCATATCACCGTCTTCAATCGAACAAGAGAAAAGGCTGAAAATCTGCAAGCATCACATGGCATTCTCATAGCTGAAAGCGCGCAAGAGGTGTGCGACCAGGCAAATCTGGTCTTTCTCTGCACAAAGCCACTGGATATCCTGCCTGTGCTGCGTGAATTGTCTATCCCTGAAAGTGTACATATCGTTTCTGTGGCAGCAGGTGTTAGCATCGATGATTTGGAAACCGTCCATGCTGGTGCCGTAAGCAAGGTAATTCCTTCAGTCACTTCGCAAGAACTGCATGGTGTATCTCTATTTACATCCAGCAGTCAAACAAGTGCAGAGGATCGCAATGAGCTTCTCACTCTCCTGTCTTCTATTAGTCAATCACAGGAAGTATCCGAGGTCGAGATCGAAACAGCGACAATCCTCACCAGCAGCGCACCGGGACTGATCGCAGGAATTCTTGATTCGTTCGCGCAGGCAGCCGTTCGCAAAACACCAGAGCTTGACCTGGATACGGCGAGAAGCATGCTGGTGGAAACGATGCTAGGAACCGCTCTTTTGCTCAAAAACGAACAGCTTAGCTTTGACCAGCTGATCGAGCGCGTTGCTACCAAAGGTGGCATTACCGAGGAAGGCTTGCGTGTTCTTGACAAAACGCTTCCTTCTGGATTTGACGAGTTGTTTGCGATGACAGAATCCAAGCACGCTGCTTTGAAGATACTTGTCCAACAACAAATACAAGCATAAATCGCGGATAGGAGAACATGACGATGATCATCGGTTGGATTGGTTTGGGAAACATGGGCATACCAATGGCTAGCAATCTGCTGGCTGCAGGCTACGACGTACGTGTCTGGAACCGTACACCTGGAAAAGCTGCACCATTGGTGGCATTGGGTGCGAAAGAAACTGCGACTTTGTCCGAGCTGGTAGCACAAAGCGATGTACTATTCACCATGGTAAGCGACGATGATGCCGTAAAAGCAATCTATGCGGGCCTAGATGGTCTCCTGAGTCTTCCTGTGCAAGGAAAGCTGGCGGTGGACATGAGCACCATTTCACCGGATACTTCCCGTTTTCTTGCCGAGCAGGCCAAACAAGCTGGGCTGCGCTTTCTCGATGCTCCTGTCTCTGGCAGTGTAGGACCTGCAAAAGAAGGGAAGCTCGTCATCATGGTAGGCGGTGAACAAGCGGATTATGACGTAGCCAAGCCGATGCTGGACAAGCTGGGCAAAGCAGCCTTTTATTTGGGACCAAACAGTGCTGGCACGTCTGCCAAGCTGGCGATCAATCTGTTGCTTGGCATTACGGTACAAGGTGTCTCTGAGACATTGCTGTTCGCTCGCTCTCTCGGCATTGGCACAGAACAGATGCTGGACATCATTTCCGAGAGCGCCGTAGGAACCCCATTAATCCGCGGAAAAGCAGCCTCAATCCTCGCTGACGACTATCCGGCTGCCTTTGCCCTGAAGCATATGGCCAAGGACCTTCGACTAGCGCATGAAGCAGGCGTTTCTACACCTTTGGCGGAATCCGTCAATGCCACCTATCGTCATGCACTGGAATCAGGACTGGGAGAGCTCGATTTGATGGCGATCCTGCGTCACCTCGGTGGAAAATAGGCTTCGTGTTTAGATTGACCTTATATATGAAACAGCGGCTACCTAAGACCTGAAAAGTAACGTCTTAGACTGGCCGCTGTTTTTTGCATTCCACGCAGAGCATACGCCTATGTTTGACATATATTGCTTACAAAAGGAGGAGTATGCTATGCATCCAAATTTTCAATATGTACAATACAGTCATCGACTCCCTGTATACGCTGGTAAGACCTTTCGCTATGATTATGAAGATGGCAATGTATTTATCATTCATTTCTTTGACGCTACTCATCGGCACGATGAAGGAATTGCTGGACCGCATAAAGGATTTAATGGTTACTATACATTCGATTACGTGGAGATAGCTCCTTGCGTATATTTTATGTACTGGTTGGAAGAAGTCTACACGGTCAGCCAAGTTGCTGATTTTAATAGGATGCTGGTCTATACGCATTATACCTATGATGCACAGGGTGTTCGAAAAAGTCTGTTCCACTCCGGTACCATAACCGAACTAGACTAGACAGATTCACCTCATAATCCGTGAAAGCTGACAAAGCGAAAGACCGGAATTGCTTCCGGTCTTTTGTCGTCCAATACGCTATTGTTTGGCCTTCAGCCACGCATTAAAAATCTTTGCTTCCTCTACTGCTCGTGGATCTGACAATACATCACCGGGTTTGTTGCCTTCCCCGATCATATAACCCGTAAATGGCATTCCGACAAAAGAAAAAACATACTGAAACTGTTGAATCAGTGGTAGCCCCTTCAATCTGGGCTGGTCTCCGCCAGTCGTAATGACATATGCCTGCTTTTGCCCGAGAGATTCTTTGAAGGAATAACGCTTGTCACGCAAGCTCTGCGACCAGCGATCCACATAGTTTTTCATATGCCCGGACATGCCGTACCAATAGATTGGCGTAGAGAAAATCAGAAAATCATGGGCGAGCACCGCTTCTGTCACTTCATCGTAATCATCCGTGATTGCATCGAAGCCTCCCTCGTCATGCCTTTGGTCGTGAATCGGTTGGATCGTCTTCTCTCGCAACCGGATGCTCGTATGAGGCACTCCCTCCAATACCAGATTGGTCAACTGTTCTGTGTTTCCTGCATCTCTGGAGCTTCCATGCAAAACGAGAATCTTCATGTAATCACCCATCCATACATCTTTTTTTGCTCCTTTTATTGTATGGTGAAAGAAAGACTTTCTCAAACCTTAAAGCGACTAACGGACTCTTTAAACTGTCGGACCATCTCTAATCAAAAAAGGCTGCCTTCCCAGTAGAAAAGTCTACGGATAAGACAGCCTGCTCGTGTTTTAATTTACGGAAACCCCACTAGAATGCTCCGTCTGCTTTTTTTGCAAGCGCAACGCAAAAAGGAAAGCAATGAGTAACAATCCAGCAGATACATAATAAACAACCCGGACTCCCTGCCATTCAGCGATAGCTCCCATCACCAAGGCAGAAGCGCCAAAGACCAGTAAATCAATCGTCCCCTTTGCTGACATGACATAGGGTAGTGCTGATTCTTCAGTCTCTTGCTGCAATAGTGTCTGCTTGCTTACATGCACCATTTCCAAAAACGGGCCCAGTGCAAAGGAAAACAACAGTGCTACCAGCGCGTTCGTACTGCTACCAAAACAAAAGGTAAAGACTCCGACGCCAATCGTACCGCAAATAATCCAGCGAAATAAATGGCGACGCATCCGCTCCGCATACATCAATAGCAAAGTCCCACCTGCAATGGCTCCAAGCATGTAACCAGCATTGATGTAGCCCCACCATTCTTCTCCTTGTCCAAGCACATCGAGTACAAATGGCAGCATAATCGCAGCGATCCACACACCCCCGGACAAGCCGATCACGATATCCATCGCGACCAGCAGTCGCAGTACAGGTACATCGCGAATTGTTTTCCATCCAGTGAGCCAGTTTGTTGTCGCCTTAGCTGCCCGTTCTTCACGCAGCTTTTCGCTCGCCGGTGCAATGCCTGTCATCGCGATCGTTGCCACTACGTAGGCACCAACCGTTCCCCACAGAACAATACTCGCTCCCAGCCAAGAAACGAGTAATCCCCCTGCGGCCCAACCAGCAAAATGAACGGTTTGATCCGAGGTGGCAAGCAAACCATTCGCTCGCATGAGGTCTTCTCGTCTGACCAACTGCGGCACCATGGCATTGCGCGCAGGGTTTGCCCAGCCATCCATAAAGGCGATAGTTGACCCCAATCCGAACAATAGCCAGATCCACTCTCCCTGCTCTCCTACACCGCTGCTGACAGCTAATGAGGCTGCAGCCAAAAGTATCGTCTTCAAGCCTTGCGACAGCACGAGCATGCCCGTCAACGACAATCGCTGAAACACCAACGGAGCCAACAAGCTACTCACAGATTGCGAAGCTACGATGACAACCGGTATAAACGCCGTGTACATGACAGAGCCAGTTGCAGCGTAGATGATCGAAATAAACGCGACAATATAAAATACATCCCCAAGGTTGGCCAATGTCTGACCCGCCCAGAGGCAAATAAAGCGTCGATGCCACATAAAGCACACCCTCCTGTCGGTTCAGGACCAGCCTATACGTCCTGATGGAATATGAAGTTATTCACACCGACTCGCCATCACAATGGAGGTGCACCTCTTTCGCGAAATTACCTCTTATTCTATTCCAGAATCAGAATGCTGTACAGATTTGTTTCGGAAAAAGCTGTAGTATACCCAGCCTGCGTTAATAAACAAGAAAGCACTCGTCATATAAAAGACTCCGCTAATACTCACATAGCCAGCCAAAAAGCCACCAATCATCGGTCCAAGCATGCTGCCGATACTGACGAAGCTGTTGTTATAGCCATAGACACGACTGACCATATGGACAGGTGTTGCTCGTCGCAGCAAAGCATTGACCGATGGAAGCAATCCTCCCAGCGATAATCCTAACAAAAACCGGAGCGCGACCAATTGCCATACCGTATGTACCAGACCTTGTGGAATAAAGATGATTGCGGCAGCCAAAAGTGAGAACAAGAGCACCTTCTGCGAACCGAACCGATCTCCTAAACGTCCCAGCTGCGGGGAGGCAAAGACGTTTGCTACCCCCATGCATGCCTGAACAATACCGGCCCACAGAGCTACCTTTGCCCCTTCTGATCCAACCAATTGCGAAATGTAGATCGGCAACACAGGGATAATGCTAAACAACGCAAACTGGATCATTACGGTTACAAAAAAGAGCGCCGGGAGTTCTTTGGAAGAGAAGATCATCTGAAAATCTTCCCGTAGACTCGACCGTTCCTTTTTTTCAGGTGGAACAAAATTCTCTTTCACCATAAACGTAATGACCAAGGTCGCCAGTAATAATACGGAACCGGTTATCACAAAAATCATTCGAAAACCGATCTTCTCCGCGAGAACACCGCCAAACAGCGGTCCCATAATGGTTCCGGCCGTAATAAAAGACTGAAGCAACCCCGTTGCCCAGCCGATTCGTTCTTTTGGTACAGAGGATGCTACCAATGCGGTACTGGCAGGGATGATTCCCCCTACAAGTCCATTGAGCAGACGAAGGGCCAAAAGCTGCCACAGACTTCCCGCAAAACCGGTCAGTGCCATGGTAATGGACATAAAAAATCCCGAGCGCAAAATCATGATCTTGCGCCCGTGCTTATCGGCCAAATTTCCCCAAATAGGTGAGACGAGGCCCGCTGTCAAAAAGTTGGCTCCAAAAATAATCCCCGCCCAAGCCGTGACTTGATGAGGGTCTTCAATTCCGAAATCCTGCTGAATGTAAAGCGGTAAAAATGGCATGATCATGCTCATCGCCACCATAACGAAAAACAACGATCCGCAGAGTACATATAAATTACGGCGCCATATCTCCATCGGACTTCCTCCAATCCCATCTGCTTATCCCAGTTGCGGGTCGGATGTACTTCCTAAATCTTGCACACTCCACAGGCCATAGTATACTCCTTTGCTCTCCAGCAATTGCTCATGCGAGCCTTCCTCAACGATTTGTCCCTCTTTCATGACAATGATTTTGTCCGCATGGGTAATCGTCGAAAGTCGATGGGCCACGATGAGCGTAGTTCTTCCTTTTGCCAATCTGGACAAAGACTCCTGAATCGTGTGCTCTGATTCCAAGTCGAGTGCAGACGTCGCCTCATCCAGAATCAGAATACCCGGGTCACGCAGGAAAACACGCGCAATCGCGATTCGCTGCTTTTGCCCGCCAGAGAGCTTCACGCCGCGCTCTCCCAGCTCCGTATGGTACCCATTCGGCAATTCGCTAATAAAGTCATGGGCATTTGCCGCCTTCGCAGCTTCTTGCACAGCATTGTCATCTGCATCAGGATTGCCCATTAAAATATTCACTTTTGCTGATTCACTAAACAAAATATTATCTTGCTGCACCATCCCGATGTGGTAACGCAAATTTTGCTGCTTCACATCGCGGACATCGATGCCATCAATCGTAATTTTCCCTTCTGTCACGTCCCAAAAACGCGGCAGTAAGCTAATCAACGAAGATTTTCCGCCGCCTGACATCCCGACAATCGCAACTGTCTCACCAGAAGAGATGTTCAGATTCACATTGTTCAAGACGAGAGGACCTTCCTCCCGATAGCGGAAGGACACGTTCTCAAAGCGAATTTCCCCGCGAATGCGTTTAGTTTCAGGGTCAACAGGCAAATCCCCTGCGTTTGGCTTGTCAACGATATCGTACGATTCATCGATAAACTCGAACATCCGGTCCATCGAGGCAATTGCCTGAGTCAGTACCGTACTGGAATTGACCAGACGTCGCAGCGGCGTGTACAAGCGCTCCAAATAAGCATAAAACGCAACGAGCGTCCCTACGCTCATACTCCCGCCAATGACTTGGTAGCCAGCATAAGCAATGACCAGGAGCGGTGCGATATCCGTCACCGTATTGACCACGGCGAAGGTTCGGGCATTCCACCGTGTATGTGCCAGTGCCTTATCTAAAAACTGATTGTTCTCCTTGGCAAATTCCTTGCTCTCCTGCTTTTCTAATGCAAAGCTACGGATGAGCGACATGCCGTTTACGCGTTCGTACAAATGGCCTTGCAAATGCGCCAATGCAGCAGAGCGATCCTTTGTCAATTGACGCAAGCGCTTGTAGAAAAACTTGACGGAGATACTGTACAAAGGGAAAACGATAATCGCGACAATCGTCAGCTCCACGTCCATATAGAGCATGATCACCATCGTCAGTGTAATCGTAATCAGGTCCAACCAAAGATTCATTAAACCCGTTTCCACGAAGCTCTTGGTTGATTCCACGTCGTTAATGACGCGAGAGATGACCTCACCCGTTTTTGTATTGTTGTAGTAGCGCATCGACAGGCGTTGTAAATGTGAAAACAATTGATTGCGGATGTCAAACAAGATACGACTGGATACCCACTGTGCGTAGTATTGCCGAATGTACTCAACAGGGGCGCGAACGAGGGTAAATAGCAAAAAGGCCCCGAGCATCAGCCAAAATAACTGTTTCAGCTTTTCCTCTTGAGGAAGCGGACTTGGCAGCAGGTCATCAATGACGTATTTGATAAGAAGCGGCAGAGCAAGTGGGATCGCAAACTTAATAATACCAATAAATATAGTGCCCAATATTTGTTTCCAATAGGGCAGGACATAAGCCAAATAGCGGCGTATGCTCAACCATCATACCTCCTTTGCAAACAAGGAAATCCCTCCCCCGGTCATTCGGGAAAGGGATTATTCCTCATCATCTCGTACTAAAAGATAACGCTCGTACCAACGTTGGACGAAACCGTTTTGAAAAGGGCCACGTCGTGCGCTTACCCAATCCAGCACTTCTCGCAGTGCTGTCTGCACTCTTTCCACAACAAATGGAGGATAGTTCATCTGTTTGCTATGTAAAAGAAACTCCTCTTCGTCGAGAATCGAGTACGTCATATCGGGAAACACTTTTACGTCGAGATCATAGTCTATGTAGCTAAGCAATTGTCCCTTCATGCTGAAGGGCGAACCAATGTTGCAATAATAATAAATACCGTCATCACGAATCATGGCAATGGTATTGAACCACTGGCCTCTACCAAATGTACAAATGGCCGGTTCACGCGTACGCCATTCCCGCCCGTCTGCTTCCGTCACCTTGACCCGATCATTTCCCCCAATCACCACCGCATCACTGGTATGAATCAACGTAGATTTGTCCCATATGCGGTGCAACGAATGGTCATGTTTATAACTTTCTATGCGGATATTGGAGCCCGGAGTTGGTGACATGACTCTCCCCTTTCTTCTCTTCTCTATTTGAATGGGGACAAGCCTCCTTTAAGAAGAGAGCTTTTTGGAAAGTGTAACATATTTTTGTACTTCATAGCCAAGTGAAAGGTAAAACGGAAGGACTTCCGGATTTGATTGATTGACCATGATCAAGACGTTATTGACACCTCGTTGCTTGAAACGCTTTTCAATTGCTTCAACGAGTTCGCGACCAATACCTGAGCCTTGCATCTCTGGAAGTACTGCCAATCGGTAGAAATAGGCACGTGCACCGTCGATCGTGCCAACCACGACCCCTACAACTCTGCCTTCAATTTCTGCAACCATTACCAGATCGCTGTCCCAAGCCAAATGCTGGGCCAAATCGTTCAATGACTCTTTGTCCGATTGGTCCAACCCCGTCTCCTGCCAAATACGTGTGATAGCCGAATAGTCACCGAGTCGAAACGGACGAATCAGCATGTGTTGCCTCCTTCGTAACCTTCTTCCTCTATTGTACAACACATGGACAACTTTGTCTTGTGTCGCAACACCACAAAGTCTCCAACTCCATACTCCATCTTCAGTAAATTATTATGTCAAAAGAGAAATACCGCCGTCTACAATCAATGTTTGTCCACGAACCATCCACGCTTTGTCAGAGAGCAAGAATATCACAGCATTAGCCAAATCTTCCGGCTCCACAATGCGTCCTGCTGGCGTACGCTCTGCTGAGCTACCGAGCAATTCTTCACGATTCGGGAAATGTTTGAGTGCATCCGTATCCACCGCTCCGCCAGAAACAGCGTTTACTACAATATTATGCGGTGCGAGCTCGACTGCCAAATAACGAGTAATCGCTTCTACAGCTGCCTTCGATACGCCAACCGCTGTATAGTTGTCGAGAACTCGAATGGACCCCAGGCTGGACAAGCTCACGATTTTTCCGCCGTTGCCGCCCTTGATCATTAGTTTTGCCGCTTCTTGTGCACAGAACAACAGCGCCTTGCTGTTAATTTCCATGGTCCAGTCCCAATGGCTTTCTTCCAGTTCCATCAGCGGACGCAGTACACCTGATGCCGCATTGTTCACAAATACATCCAAGCGACCGAATTCCTGGTCAATTTCTGCGAACAACTCTTTGATTTTTGCTACATCCCCTACATTGGCTTTGATCAGATGGACACGAGCGCCCTTTGCTTCCAGCTCTGCTGCTGCTTCTCTTGCCGCAGTGCGGTTACGCAAATAGTTCAGCACCAGGTCATAGCCCTGTTCCGCCAATTGAAGCGCAATCGCTTTTCCGATTCCTCGCGTTCCGCCAGTAACCAGTGCTACTTTTTTCGTTGTATTCATAAAAAGATTACCTCCCGATCTGACCAACTATTAATAGCAGGTACTAATAAATAAAAATCACTCATTCATTATACAACTCCACCTGCGCTTTTTCTACCTGCGGAAAAAATCCCCGCATGACTTGATCCTCTCGACTATAGCCATACTAAGCTCGCAGTATCAGGCAAACCACTACCACATAAGGAGGAATAGCAGGGTGTACATAGGTCGGGAATTGTCTGAATTAACCATGGTGCCACTGGCTGATTGGGAAATGAATGAGCTGCTTTATTACCATCACAGCTTTTCACAACTGGCAGCTTACCTCAGTGCAGAAGGAGCCTCTCTTCACGTCAAAGTCATCCATGAGCTTGAATCCCGTGGGCCTGTGAATGGAGACAATGGGGGATGGGATCATTCCTCGTCACCTATTTACGATTAAGTAAAAAACCCGGCTGCTCGTGGGACTGACCCCCGTCCGTAGGACAGGTATCAAAACACCATTGCGAATTAAGCA
>NZ_JBEAES010000053.1:0-28521 GCF_050477165.1 Brevibacillus sp. FIR094
GTGTACCCCACCCACCAATCCGCATTTTTTGTGCCGCTACATCACGATAGATGGTTGATCGACCGATGAGAGCGCCCTTTTTGTAGTTGTTTGCGAGCGAGGCAAAGGAAATTGTCCCTGTTCCGATTGCTGTGATCTTCTGATTCTCAAAAGCCACATCATCACATATAGTCACTTCCTGTCCTACTGTAAAGCCAGTCGTTGACGCTACTGTAACTATTGTGGATGAAGGTTTGGCGGTTAACGCTGTTGTCGCATACGTTTTTGTTTGATCCAGTTTCAATACCGGGTCATCTACGCCATCGTAGGTGTCGGCAAATCTCGCTTGCGCTCCTTCTACATCATGACTGTCTAAATCAAGGTAAGCTTCTACACGAGTCACTCGACGCTCTAATCGTCCAAACAGCAAGTGCGCCCCTTCAATTCCGTCCTCCATATGATTCAGCCTGAATTCATCCACTGGCGTTCCTGCAATCTGTTTCCAGGCTGGAACAATCGAAACGGTTCCGTCCCCGTTTTCTTGTAAGACGTATGTGTTAGGTCGGTCGACAAACCTGTTCACATGCGTTTGCTTTTGGTATGCCACATCATTCACCTACCTTCCATTTCAACTCGATAGGAATACTTAAAGCAACTTCCCGGGCAGGCTTTACAAAATTCACTGTATCTTGCCAGACGATCTTTCCGTTCTCATCCTTGATCATTCGTTTTGTAACGATGCCCGTTTCAGAGGCAGGTAGCCGAATCAAGAAAGTAATCTTACTACTACTTTGTCTTGTTTTTATGAGTTCCGCTGGAATGAGTACCCCGTTCAGCTCTACTTCTGCACTGAAAAAAATCGATTCGAGACTGTTCGTTTGCCTTGTCAGCGCGTGCTCCGTTAGCATAGATCGTTTTCACCTCCAGCGTGGAATGAACCGCAGAACAATGGCATTGTTTCAAACACTTGCATGGTTTCAGTAGAAAAAATAAGGCTTCCACTTTGTTGGATGATGATTCTTTCTCTATTCACATGAACGGGCCTCATTCTTTCAAATGTCCTGTGTAAAGTTAAAAGATCGACAGATTTATTTTGTTGAAAGGAGAAAACAATCTCTTTTGCTTCGAAATCCTCAGAGACAGAAACCAGTTCGCCCACCGCCCTACCCAATGACTGCAAAACTGGCATGGTAAAAGGTAATCTGGCCCAATGCTGGGCAAGAATATTCTTCCGGCGTTCCTCAATGGTTAACAGCTGCTTTTCTCCAAAATAAATCCAGTCCCATATATCCAATCCCCAGGTAGCTGACCATGGGCTAAACTGCTGTAGAACATCCTCACGCTGCACATTGAAAGTATAGACTGCTGCTGTCGTACCCTCAAAGTGGTATTCTGCAATGTCATTCTCGTACCATTGCGGCGGTAACATACGTCTATAGCGCTCTGGTATCATGTTGTCACCGCCATGGTTAGTGTTGATACAGAGTCAGCCGGCACCATCAAATTCAATTCCGCGCCGTTTAAGGTGTAACCTGTGAAGTCTATTACACCATCCACGAAAAAGAGCGCTCCGATCTGCTGGTATACGATCTGAGAACGCCCTTTTAGGTAGGTTTTAATTTGTGTGGTTATTTGGTCTTTGACCTTCTCGAATTCCGCATCTGGTCGCAAGACAAGTTTTACAGCGATAGTCATCGGATAAACGTTAGCTGGCAGTACCTGCAAGTCGTGCAAGGCCCTGCGTTTGTCTTCCAGCTTCGTTCGTACAAGTTGTGCCAACTCAAGCGTGGCTGGTTGACCGGAAAGGTCAGTAATGTACACATCAATTGAATTGTCATGACGTGTTTTCTCAACAGCTACAGCATCCCCAACACCATCTATGTTCCGTGCCCAACGTTCGTAGTCCGCGCGCCGTCCGTCTCCTTCTTCACTTCTTGCCCGATCAATGAGTCGTTGCCGATACGCGTCATCCGACTCTCCGTTTTTACGAGGGAGGCCAAAAAAGCCCCCGTTAGCATCCAAAAACTCACCATCTGCCCATGGTAGAAACCGTTGAAGAAATCCATACTCAAAAAGCTGTTGTTGATCACTGATTTCAAGTGCGATTGGATAATTAAAGTCGTAATGAATCTCCCCTTCTTCAGTAGCAGGTGGCGATTCCCCTCGCTCTTGAGCAATGACCATCATCCGATTCGCCATCCGCTGATAAATCTGATCCGGTGTTTCCCTGAGTATCGGCATTTCTGGTTTGTCTATCGTTGCCATGTATTCACCTCCGTCCTGGTTGTCCCTCTCGTGCCCTCAATTTCGAGCAAAAAAATGACTCGATTGTCCTCAAACCGAATCTCTACCACTTCTGCACGCTCAACCTCACTATGAGCCTCTAGCGCCTCTTGTGCTTGCGTCTTAATGGTTGGTAACGAAATGCCAGATTGCATTCTTCCTGTCTCATATAAAAAATCAACCCCGTATCTTTCCGAGTAAATCTCGTACCGGAAACGCCGAGTATTCAAGATTTTCTTTGTTGTCTCTTCCAGATACTCCGCATAGGTAGTCGTCCTCAAATAACGACCATCTGGCCCTTGCAGCAATTGTTTTGTGGTCCAGTCGAATTTGTATGTCCATGGAATCGGGTTGTCGGCAGATTGCATCAGTTGTGTTTCGTCTCCGTTCAGCTCTGGAAACATTACTCCACCACCCCAAGTAACAGGTACTGCCCGTTTGTGCAACGCATTAAAGCCACTTTCTTTCCGACATCCTCGGGTCTCCAATTCAACGGGTTCAGCTTCACCAATTCATCTTCTTCCAGAGGTTCCGGGTCCTCGTCCAACTTCACCGACAAGGGCGAGAGCGACGAGAGCCTTCCGAATTCCCCTTGCGTATTCTCGATGCCTTCCTGAGCATGCCCCCTGAGCTTTGCAATGACCGAATGCATCCCTACTACCTCCCTTCCATCTGTAAATCCATTGTGTATTGCCCGCCCTTCCATCGTGCGTTGCAGCTCGTAACAATCCAGTTTGTTATCGTCTTGTTGTCTTTCTCCATGATCTTGATAAGCCAGCCAGCTCGTATTCGGGCAGCGTTATTGTCTTCATGCCTTACGGAGATAGAGCGAGTCTTGGGTATCTTCGACAATGTGGCCAACTGTTTCGAAGCGAGGGAAGACAGGTTCTTCTCCTCGCCCGCATCGATCAACTTTTGCATGCGCCCAATCTGCTTGATTAGGTTCGCGTCTTCTTTCGTTGCGCTGCCAGCTACCTTATCATCCTTGTACCGCTCGACCGTGACTACCGTATACACTTCTTCGATGCTCTCCCCTGTTGAACTGCTTTCCAGCATGCTTGCCTTGAACATAGGAACGACACTGTTTTGACCTTCGGGCAGCACTGACAATTTATCCCGCTGGTGTTGGACGAAGTACCGAAATCCCGTTTTCTCATAAGCCTGCTCCGTCAGTGCTGTGAATAGCGATGTATAAGACTGAGGGCTGAGCCTATCCTTGACCATAAACCCAAAGGCTGGACAACTGAATTTGATTCCAGTAGCCTTGATGATTCTTTCTAGCTCCTTGCCTGCGTCACCATTCAGTTTCAATCGAGAAGTCTCGTTCTTTTGTAAGTACCAACTGACCTCATATGCCGTGGCTGACAGGTCGTTTGTCTTGCCATCGCGGTCGAAGCGAACCAACGGGCCGTGAAAAAACTGCTCTGATTCCTTGAGGTCTTGACCCGCAAAAGCCATAAGAAAACCCGCCGACTGTAACGGCGGGGCATCCTTGATTCTGATATCACAGTTTTGGGCGATCTGACCGCGAGACGATGACCAGGACAGTTCCTGTATCTGATTGGTAAGGTCAATTCGGGTAGACTCTTTCCCGTAAATAACTTTCAAAACATTCACCCCTTATCTACGGTTGGAATCCTTTTACCTTGCTTTGGATGCGGTCGCGCTGCAATGCCTGCAATGGTGCAATCAAAGATTCATTGTTGTTTTTCTTCTTTGGCTTCTTGCCGCTCGTATTCGGTCTGGCAGTCTGTTGCTTCGCTATCACGCTGCTTGGACTCAAGACCTGCGTTTGATTACTCCAGGTCACGAACTCATCTTTCATGAAAAGAGGAAATTCTATTGACCCATGGTAATCTACGTTTTTACCCACAAACCTACCATCGCATGGGCCGATAAGAACATTCCAAGCCAAATCCAGCTCGCTAATGGTCAGCAGCACCGCAGCTCCCATTAAGCGATCAATACCCGCAAGCCATTCGCGCGGCCCCTGATACCCTTCTACTTCGATGTATGGTGCTTCGGTATCACCGGGAAGGAAGAAGTCGAAAGAAATGGATTTCGGACGTCTTCCTGATATCCGATTGTTCGTGAGCAAATTGATTGTCGATGTGCTCTCGATGTCATTCCCATATCCGCGAAATTGAATTTCAGCCGGAGTGACGGGGAAAGTAAGCCGATATTTACCTTGTAATCGGATCACCTGCAACACCTCCCCTTGTCTCCAGTGCGTCCATTAGTGATTTCTCAATGATGTCTTTTATCTTTTGACCAACAGACGGATCACTGAGCATTTTCAGCATGGTAGGGATGTCTTGAAGAACACCAGCAGCCTGAAGAGGAACCGTCACATTTGGAATTGATACTGAAACCACTTTTGGCTTATTGGCAGTATTTCCAACTGGTGATACTACGGGTATCGGTGGCCCAACCGGAACCGGAGCAGTAGCTTGTTTCGGGATAACAGATAAAGCCGAAGTAAAATCTGGTGGCGTTGCAGGTGCCGCATTCCACCATTCCAGCACCTTGTCGTATATAGCCGCGCCCCCGAAAGATCCTGCGATACTTCCAATTATCCCGCCTGCCGCCGTTCCTAGACCAGGTACGGCTGAACCAACAGATGCTCCCGCCGCCGCTCCCGCCGCACTACCGAGTATTTCCGAACCGATTTGCCCTGCCATTTTAAGCGGATCATCGGCAGTCAGAATCTGTCCTAAGCCTATACCTATCCCAGCGATTGGTATTTTGCGTGCTAAACTACCGCTTGAAGCCTTTAATCCTTGCCAACCAATTTTTAAACCTTTCAACATGGAATCGCCGGATGGAAGCAAACCTCCTATGGCTTTGAATGTTTCAGGTACTTTTCGAAACAGATTTGTGCCAGTAGTTTTTGTAACATCCCAAGCGCCTTTGAGACTATCTAGCACGGCATCACTTTTCGGGAGCATGCCACCCCAATTTTTGAACTTTTCTCTCCAACCTGGGGATTTTGTCCCTTCTACCAATGGATTTTCGAATGTAAAACTCTTTGCTGATTGTGGCGTTTTGTCGCCTTTGCTTCCCCAGTTAAACGGATTAAACCAGCCGCCTTTACCCTTACCTTTTCCTTTCGGCTTACCACCCTTATCAGGTCCATCTGGTAAATCCGGTAAATCTGGGCCTGAATCCGTCCCCCTAGCTAGCTTTCTCTGTACGGCTGCGGCGGTTGCTGCGTCTAGCGCAACTTTCATCTTCCATAGCGCAATTGTCACCACTCCAACAACTGTACCTAACCCCGCCAATGTGAGCCAAGGCGGAGCTCCTTCAACCATTTCCTTCACTTCTTTTAATGCATCAGCAGTCCACCTAATTGCAGGTTCTAAATCCTCAGCTAGTGCTAATCCTACCCCCACCAGTTCTGTCATGATCAATGCTTTGGCTTCGGTAAAGCCTCGTAATGAGTCGTTTTCCTGATATGTTTTAAAGGATTGATCGAGCTTACCGGAGTAATCAAATTGATTGGAGTCAGCCATACCTATCCGTCCCGCAGCCTGTAGAAGAGGAGCAAATGCAGTCGTGATATCTTCCCCAGGGCCACCTCCAAATTCGTTCAATAGTTCCTGCCTGACCTTTTTATCTTGAATGCCACCAAATGTCTGCATCAATGCTGCTATAGCGAACTGATTGTCTGCCGCGTTTGACGAGTGGATTGCTTCGGCAATAATTTTTGATTCTTTCTCGGCTCGTTTTTGAGCTTCATCAGAATCAATGTTCTGCGCCTCATACGCTGTTTTTAAAACATTGACCATATCCCCCTGATTGTCGAGCTTGATGGTTGCTTCTTTCAAGGCATCAAAGCCTTTATCAATCGACCAAAGATTATTCATTTCCTTGGTCAAAGCAGCAAGCTTTTCGGGCGTGTCCAGGAACTTCGTCACCTGTGTGCTGTATTCAACAATGGTATCAAGTGCTTCTCCACGAATGTCAGTCGTGGTATTGGCTATCTCTGCAAGCGTGTCCCCAAATCTGGTAACATCGGTGATATCTTTCCACGCTTGTTGCATAGCGAACATCGTCATTTGGTACTCTTCGACGCCTCCAAAATCAGGGCGGATTGCATTGAGTTGCAGCGACTGACGGGTGATATCAGCCCCATTCTTAGAGTCAAATCTGGTTGCCGTGGTCATTAAATCTTTAATTTGCGTTCGATCAATGTTAGGATTCATTATTGCGAGATTCTGTGCTTCCTTTTTGTACTCTCGCAATTCGTTAGCCGTATCGCCCAACAATGCTCTTCGGGCATTAGCCTGACTTTCTGAGGTGAGCTGATCAATGAAGCCAGCACCCCCATATGTAGCTACCCCTGCTAAAAGTCCACCAGCAAGTAATTCGCTTACGCCAGGGCCGGCAGCGGCTTCAATTTGAACAGTAGCTTTCTTGCCATCAAGAGCCTTTACTTCCTGCTTAACCGCTGCTACTTCACGCCGCGCCTGATCGTCTACATTGATTTTTGGTTTAGCTCTTGTTGAGTCCAAGTCCCCAAGTTGACGTTTTAGCTGCTTAGCCTCCTTCTGCATTTGATCAAATTCCCGCTTAAAATCTCGTTCGCTCTGATCTGCTGCCCGTTTGATACTTCTTTGCATTTCCTTGACCATTTCTTGAGTCGCTTCATCAAGCTGACGCATTTCTTTCTGAGCATTCCTCGAAGATTTGATTAGCTTTTGAAGTTCTGGACTCAATTGATTTTTCGCTTGGATATACGCGGTAAGCCCTACAACTGCACCCACTGTCTCACCTCCAGACAAATAAAAAAGACGACTGATTTTAGTCGCCTTCGCTTTATGATTCCCAATCTATGTGAAACCCAGCTCTACACCTTGGACAAATAGCTTTGTATTGATATTTGTATACCACTATTCCTTTCTCACATCGTGAACACCAAAACTTGCTATGTTTCCTGGCTTCTCTGAATATCGGTATTGATCCTAACGACCCCATGATTAGAAGAGGTATACCAATTATAAAAAGTCCGAATGCTGATAGTACCAATCCCAAAACGAAAGAACTAGCAATGACAACTAAGCCGAATATTATTTTCCATAAGCTCAAAAGACTGAATTGAGGTTTTTCTAACGTTACTCTTACCATAATGGATTCCCCCTTCCCGCCTACATTCTACCGTACCTACCATTCCAAGTCAGTCCAAACAATTCGGCAACAAACGACAAAAAGTGTCTTTCTTTCCTCTCCCCAACCTCCATTCGCTCGGGAGAAGAGAGAAAGCTAGGTATTTGCCTTCTCCTCTTCTTCTGCTTCAATTGCTTGGCAAGCCGTAATGAACAACTTTTGCATATAAGGGTCGACCTCATACTCTAGGATGTCTGATGGTTTCCCTCTACCTCTGAGGTATGCCCGACAGAGGTGGCTTGATTCTCCATCGGTTCGAATGAGTTTTTTAGTTCTTCAACCACTTCTTGTTCTGATTTGACCTTCGCGTTTACCTCATTCACCTTTTCCAAAAGTGCAGTATATCCATCGCGGTTATTTTCAAACAGTTTTATTGGTAGGTCAAATTTGTCCTTGGCACTGTAAGCTAACAGGAGGTCTTTATCGTTCCACAGAAAATCATGCTCTGTAGCTTTGACAATACGAACATCATTGTAACGGAACGTATCAAAATTCCCATTACCATCCTCAGCTAATCTGATGCATGCCCTTGTCTCAGACATCGTAAGCTCTCGCACTTTCCACTCATCACTATCGATAACAACAGTGCCAGTGCGTCTCTGCACCGGCTCTTTTGCTTTCGCTAAATACTTATCCAATTTGCTCACAATGATTCCTCCTACTAGTCGAAGTACTCTGGCAGCTTGTCCAGGTAGTCCGGTTTCTCGTTTGACATGCCTTTAATCTCATATGTTGCATTATCGTTTCCATCCGCCTTGGCTTCCCACAAAGCGATTTCTTCGGGATTCAGCACAATGTTGGAGATTCGGACACGCTCGGAGTTTCCCGCCTCTTTATCCAACGTCTCCCCGATCAAAAACGGCAGGACAGGTGTCTTACCTCGCGTCAGATGATCCACGCAGAAATACTTCAAACCAGCATTAGTTGAGGTGATTGTCAGTGTCACCTCTACGTGCCAATCGTTTACCGTTTGGATTTTTCCTCTTTGGAGACGATTCGTGTCTCCGTACTCCACTTTAAGAACCATTTTCCCTTCAAGCGTGCCGTAAATCGGATCGCCGTTATCGTCATATACCTGGCAGTTTTTCAGCTTAATATCGCGTGCGATAGCCAACTATTGCACCTCCCAATCTATGTCGAAGTATTCGATGGCATCAAGAGGCTTTGCAGACAAAAGGAAGCCACGGCGATCACCTACACCGTTCTTTTTGTCCGTAAACGTCCAGCCTGTATCGATTGCGCCCTGCTGCTCACGGACGGTCAGATATGCGTTGACGGCAGAGACAAACACCGCACCGCCTAGGTCGTTGTTGGACAACTTACCTTTGTATTTCTTCCCTACCTGATTGATGTCATTGACGATTTGATCCAGCGTCATGCTGACACGGATTTTGCCGTAGTCCTCACGTTCATGCGTACCTAGAACAGCCAGTGTATTGACGGCGCTCTCGATGATGTACACATCCCCGTCGCGGGTTGCGATCAACGTACCAGAGCCGAGCGCACTCAAAATATCGGTGTGGCCCCAATCCTTGAGCGCTTTTTTCAATGGAACGACAACAGCCGTCAGAGATTCATGTGCAGGTGTTGCAGCAATCATGCCCGCAACCCATGCCGCCCATTGGAGACTGGCGTACTGTTTGCCGTTGTTGTGCGGTCCAGCGATCGCGCAGTTGACCACATAACGCGCATTTTGTGACACTGAACGCTCGACGTGCTTCGTCATGCTATCGTCCTCGATGTCCTTACCACCGATGACAAGCGTACTGAGCTTTTTGTTTTTCGTACGTCGATCACTCATGAACTGCTTTGCCGCAGCTTGTACGCCAACATCATCAAAAGGCAGATACATTGCATCAAAGTCAGCACCGGAGACAGCCATGAAAAGCTTAGTAGAATCGGCAGGAGAAAGAGCAATGGTGCCGCTTGTAGCTCCCGTCAAAGCTGTTTCTGCTGCAAGTGCAACCGTATTATCTCCTAGCTTTTTTATGCGTACATAGTTGGACTGGCTCGATTTCGCTGCCAGCTCATTCACGTCTGCAAACGAGAACTTCTCCGTTTGGAGAGGCCCAACTACTTGCAGCTCCTTTTTCCCTGGCTCAGACGTCGATGTCGTGATGGTAACCTTCAGCTCGTTCCCCACGAGACCCGGATACAACGCCTCGATGCGGACAGCATCCGCCTGCTCGTACACTGCTTTTGTGGCTGCGCCATTTGTCATGCGGTACGCGAGAATCGTTGCGCCGCCTTCTGCTGCCAGCTCTACAGTATCGACCTTGCCAAACGTCTGCGCCATCCGCTCCTCAAAGCTCCCGAGCTTCACCAGTTCATCAGGCGCGCCCCACTCCGCTTGGTACGGCACCAGTACGACACCACTTTTCGGTACGACACGTTCTTTTGCTTTTGCGATCAGTTCGACCGTTACACCCGGTCTTTCTCTTTGGATTGTCATGATTACTTTTCACCGCCTCTATATTTGGCAAGCCGTTTTTTAACTTCGTTCTCAGGTACCTGCTCATGGTCCTGCAAATGAAAAAGAGCACCTGCTACCTCGAAGCCCTCGGCTCCTAGATAAGCTGCGCTCTCTATCCATTCACGTCTGGAACGATTCAAACCGGATGACTCATCCGGCATTTCTTTTCTAGCCATCAGGATCAGTCCTCCTCGATTTCAAAGTGGTTGATTTTCTCGACAACTGGACGTGGTATCGCAGCGATGTACTCAAACCGAAATGTTATTTCTGTGCGATCCTTCCTATCCGATCGGATGCGGAATGATGTGTTGTCAATGTTGATGTAGAGGCCGTCAATTTTTCCCCGATAACTGTAACGCTCAAGCCTTAATAATTGTCTGAGTGGTTCGGTGGAAATCAGTTCATACACCTCTTGGCCCCCGACTAACTTCTTCTTTCGGTGATGCAACACTATCCCAGCGTCGGAGATAATTTTGTACGACGTCAGAGTATTTCCGCGCTCAGATACCCCTTGGGTCTGAATAAAGGCCACGGGAGGTTCAAACTCGCCAGACAACCACACGTCTAAGCTGTCCAGGATGTCGAGGGAAGGGTATGCCTCGTTGATCAAATCGAAAATGCATAACAACTCTCGGTTCTCCATCACTTCACCATCCTTTCCAGCTCAGCTTGTAGTAGCTTTTCGAGCAGTGCCTTCATGCCGCCCTGAAAATCCTTCAATGCAATGTCGAAGTATTTCCGTCCAATGAAGCTCCGTGGTTTTACCATGAATCCGCCTTTTGCAGACGGATCGTAAATGAACTTCCCGACCCCATTCCAATAGCCAGGCACAAAATAGCTCTTATCGATGGTATAGCCATCATTCAAGTGCTGAGCATAGGCCAGATTAGACCCGACCTCTAGGGTCAAGGTATCACGACCGCTGTCAAACTCCCAAACGTTGTTCTGATCTCCCTGAGAAAACGAATTCCAGAGGGTACCCGTATCAATCAGGTCTTGGCTGCCGAGCTCATCAATAACATGGTTGAGTAGTTCTTCCCCGAGCTGATAGACAATGCGCTGCATAATTTCAGTTGCGTTCTTATTCAGGCGTCTCATGCGCTCTTCGAACTGTTTAAAGTCCACTACTCCGCACCTCGTTTTTGCTGGATCGCTGTCACAGCTAGAAGGCGTCGCCCTCTCCTGACATCAACCACAACAAATTCCCCATGGTCAGTTGTCTCGACCCGATCATTTTTGCGTACATCCTCACCCAGTAAGAAGCCGAGGGTCGCTTTATAATCCCATTCCACCGGATCGGTGTTCGCTGGACGTTGCCATGATGATTCTACGGCTCGTATACACCCCATAACGGTACGAGAGGGTAACTCGGTAGTGGTAACTCTGTTACGCTCTCCACGAACCGTTACTGTTCGTCTCAAAACGATCTGATCATTCATCCGATGGTTCATAAGATCATCGCCTTGATGTTACCCCCATCTGTTGCCTCGGCGGTAAAGGACATCCACTGCCGCAGCATCGAGTCAACCAATGGGCTACCTGTGGTAACAGCAGCTCTGTCGACCGACCAAGAGTAACCTTGATCACTTTCAGACGTGATACCGCGTGCCTCTGCTCCAAGAGTTTCATCATTGTCCGTCAATACCATTGCCTCAACCAACCGGAAGTGAGCTACTTCAAGCCGGGCGTCATTGTCCACGAACGGGCGAGACGTGAACAGCTCAATCCTTACCTTGGCCTCACAAATGAGATAGGAAAGCCGCTCAGGTGTCATGTCCTGAACGGCTCGTGTGCTACTCTGCTGTTTGACCTTCTCCGACGTCAGCATCTAATGCCCCTCCTTCTGGAGCAGGCGTATCTGTGGACCCTTTTTGCTGACTTGACTTCTCTGACTCATGAATCTTGAAGTCGTCGCGTGCTTTCAATTTATCCAGCACTTTCTTATCCTTTACCTCAACAGGCTTGTCCTTTTGAAAGCGAAAACCGTAAGTCTGGAGCGAGGCATTCTCCCCAATGTATGTGACGAGCATTAAAACACTACCCCCTCGACATAGGAGACTGCTGTTGGCTCCTCAAAGATAGGGTCAAAGTCGGAATGCATAGCGTAGAATCGCTTGTCAGCATAAATCGCTTCTTTGCCCTCTGTTGTTTTCCGAATTTGCATAGCATAGGTGTTTATCATCACGAAGTTACGCTGATATGTGAAGATAACAGCACCTTCTGGCATATGGGCGACTTCTTCTACATCATAAGAGTTGATTTTCTTCACGCCTCCAGTAATCTGCAACTGAATAGACGCGCTTGTATCTTTTTCCGCCAGTCGTTGCAAACGTTCAGAGAACGTATTCGGATGCATGAAGTATTTGAATTGTCCGGCTGAGCGTTGACGAGTCGGGACAGCACGCTCTAGTTCGAAAAAGATACCTAGCTTTTCAGCAGGAGTAATCGTAGCCCAATCAATGTAATTTCCTTTTGTTTTGGCTAGTTTCAGCCATCCGTCGTTGATCTTCAAGAATTCATAATCTGGATCAGTGTTCGGCGTTGCGGTATTACCGTTAAAACCGATGTCCTGCATGTTATCGCCATAATTCAGAGTCATTTGTTTCAAGATGATTTGCTCTGCGTTTTGACCGCGGACACGCTCTGTTTGACGAATAAACTCCTCAGTGATTTCGAACGGGAGGACAACAGGCGTAACAGAATAAGGAACTTGTGGAAAGCTTGGCGTTTTAGGGTTTGTTGTTTCTTTGTCTTCCACCTTTCCTCGAAGGTTTCGTCCGGTTACACCAATTTTGTCGATGGTTCCCTGCGCTGATGTACGAGTTTCATGTCGGATTCCTTTCAAAAACTCAGTGGAATCGTACGCCATTTCCACAAACTTATCGACCTGCTTGTAATTCAAAGCAGAAGTGTCAAGCGACGTTGTAGTTGCAGCTTTTGTGATGATCTGTCCGTTTGTTCTCATGTGAACACCCTCCTTACAACAGCCCGCTAAAGGAACTGTCGTCTTCGTTTTTTTGGATCGGGTTTGTAGGCTGTTGGTGACTGGAACCTCTTGAATTTTTCATCAGTTGGACCTCGTTCCCCAACGTCTCCACTTGCTTAGTAATTGGCTCCAATGCCTTGGCGACTGCCTCAGTCAATGCGGCTGTTGCTGGATCGGTTTGTTGCTCCTCATCGCCTGCTCCACCTTCTGCCTTCTTCAGCTCGGTTACTTCCGATTGCAAATCAGTCAATTGCTTAGTAATTGGCGCCATGGCTGCTGCAACTGCTTTTTGAATGTCTTCTGTATTCACGTCTTCTTCCTCCTCGTTTTCCGCCTGGTCATCTACTTCGGCCAGTAGGTCGGTAATTGTGGTGTGTGCTTGTTTCAATTTGTCCAAGCGAGCTGCCGACAGCTTTTTTCCCGCCTTAGCAATTTGTTCAGGCGGTTTTCCCAGCGCCTTCGCAATGTCGTTCGCTCCAAGAATCTCTTGCAAGAGGTCTGCGAAGTCTTGAATCGCTTCTCTTGCCTTCTCAGGATCGCTTTCAAACTCGTAACGATCAGTCTGGTAGTTGTAGCGTTGAATCGTACCTGAAAACGAACTCCAAGCAGTCCAGAAGTCGTTTGACTTCTTGTTACGCTCATACTTATCTTTCACCTCGCCTTTGACGATGCGGGTTAATGCCTTGGAAAGGGTATGCAAAAGCCCCTTCTCTACCGTTTCATCGTCGGTATCCGAAGAGGCTCCTTCAATTTTTTCACGTTTACCTACTCCCCACATAGAGAAGCCGGTAATCTCACCCTTTTCGATTTGTTCCCATGAGTCAGCGTCGGTCACCTTCACCCCAGCCACCCAGGAGCCTTTCTTAATTTCTTGATCGCCTAGAGTCATGTCTATAGGTGCAATGTAGCTTTCCAGTACATATCCCTTGTCTGCGTCGAGGTCGTGCTGCTTGTCGATATTGTAAGTGCTTTGCCTCTCCATAAAGCCATGAGCTGCCTTCTTGATCTCTTCTGCCGTCATTTGATCTCCGTGGGCGTCCTCAACATCTGGTTCATAAACAACACCATAGACAATTTGCTCTGCCTTGTCCGTCTTGGAGATTCGGATATCCTTTTGCAAAGGTTCCTTGCCCTCTTCCTTGATAATGGCAAACTGTCTACCATTTGCCCCCTTATCCACGAGAGAAATGTGCGTGATTCTTGCATCCTTTAACGAGTATCCCATTTCCTATTCACCTCCTTTCCACTAAATCTACATTTTCTGTTAAAATATTCATACTGAACGACCACCTAACATTATTAGAATTGGGGGTAATTCGAAGAGATGGGTAAAAAGCTACTAAATATTTTTTATTTTTTCTTAGGGTTAGGATTAATTGCCTCAGTCGTTATCGGTATTTATTACCTATTCAAAACCGCTTGGACTACTTTTATGAGCCTAGATCCACCCGTATCAGCTGCATTGATAACTGGTTCAGTTACTGCTCTAGTTGCAGTACTTTCTCTTATTTTGACTAAACTCTATGAACGAAAAAAAGAAATTGAACAATCACATCGGACCAACAAATTACCTTTGTACGAAGAGTTTATTTCTTTTTATTTCAAGCTATTAATGTCATCTAAAACAGGACAACCAGTTTCTGAAGCCGAGATGATTGAGTTTCATACCAAGTTTACTCAAAAACTAATCTTGTGGGGCTCAGACGATGTTATATCAGCCTATGCAAATTTTCGCAGAGTCTATCTTAACCTTTCCAAATACCCGCCTAATGAATTGTTGTTACAATTCGAGAAAATCATGCTAGCTCTTAGGAAAGATACGGGTCACAAAAATAAGAAACTCAACACTGGAGATCTACTATCATTATTTGTTAATGACATTGATGATTTTCTTGAAAAAAATAAGGCCGCTTCTTAACTTAGAAGTGGCCTTAAATTATGGCTTGCATGGTACAACGGCAGTGCACAATTTGCTTGGCGCTTCCCTCTGGATCACCTGGGTGCATGAGCTTCTCACCTCCTACTTTGAATGGTTTGTCAATGTCCACTGTCTGACCGTTTGCCTCTTTGTGATCCTTACGAGTGCGCTTGTTATTCGCTGCCCTCCATCGCTTTTTCTTCACAAGCCCCGACTGCTTCCAGCCTTCCAGTTTGCCGCCATTTGCAGCAGCCGTGGATATGGTTCTCGCTACAGTCACAGCGCGGTTCATGTTGAATGGTCCTTCCTCGCCACTTGCTGCCTGCTTGCTTACCTCTTTGACTAATACAGCTCGTTCCGCAGGAGTCTTGCCCTCTTCAATCGCTCTCTTAAACGATCGGATCATGCGATCAGCAGAAGTGTCATTCATTGCGGGCACCATTTTTTTCAGCTTCTCGGTATATTGGGCTGCTGCTTTGTTTTCCTGCTCCCATACTGCCCCTGTATTAATTCCTACCGCTTCGGATTCTGCTGCTAGATTGAACAACGGCATGAAAGCATCATAGACAGCCTGCTCAAACTTCTCTTGGAAATAGTCTCCGGTCTGTACCAGTAATATGACTTTCCATAGCTCATCCGTATCTGTAGTCAATTCGTCGCTTAGCTCCTGAATGGCTTCGTCCAAAGCCTTTCCCTGCAATTCAAGAAGGTTAGCAATTGACTCCTCACCTTCCTTGTACAGCTTCTCAATCAATGCGCGTTCTGCATGGGTAAGGTCAAGGCTATCAAGAAAGTCGGCGTCATCCGCTTTGGCAATCAGATACAGGCACTGGTCACACATGCTGGCGTTCCCTCATTTCGCGAAGCAAACTCTTTGCTATCGTCGCCATTTGCTCTTGCGGATCAGATGTACCGAATGGCTCTTGAGAAAATGTACTGCCTAAGCTGGCAATCGGAGTATCAAGGTATTCCTCGGTATACTTCGACTCATCAATGGTGGTTCCCAATACTTCCTCAGCAATGGGGATGAGATGACGCACCAGCATAATCCCTCTATCAGCTAAGAAATCAAGTAACGCTTTCCACTCTTCCGGATCACTAATCTTCGGGCTATTGAGAGTTACTGTTACCCGATACACACCGATAGTTGGAAGAATTCGCTTGTTGAAAATTTCGTCCATGATCCACTTGCGATATGGCTTGAAGACTTGCTCCTCTGCGATTCTACGAGCGTTGTCGCTTGTTGCTCTGTTATAGTCTTCGGATTCACCCGTAAGAATCGGCGGCAACCGAAATGACGATCGTGTTTCTTTGCGTTTTTCCCGGTTGTATTCGATAAAAAGAGCATCTTGTTGCAATAAGTCATTCAGCTTGTCCAGCTTAATAGTGGTTTTTTCCTTCTCATCGCCGTAAATCCCTTTGTCATAACCTTGCACTTCAAGATACAGAATACCGCCCCGGGACTTCTTTCCTCTTGCTCCTTTTAGGGATTCGATAGACTGCGGAACTAACTCACCGTTTATCACGGTCAGAATCATATCTAGCATTCGACCGTTATCAAAGTATTCAAAGTTGAGCTCCTCTGCTTTTCTTGAACCAACAATGCCCGGTGAATTTCCTGACCAACGTGGTTCGCCATAAGTCCCGTTTCCTAGTTGCAGATGAATGACTTCATTCTCTTCACCGGGCGCCCCGAATTCACGGAACCACGTTATATTAGTCCCTCTCTTCTGCGCGTATTTCCGCACCCATTTGGTTTGCGTAAACTCTTCAACCTTCCCCTGCACAAAACGCCGATACGTCATATCTACCCTTTCGAGTGGTGCTGTGCAGCGCATGTATTCAGGAGGTATGCGGTAAATGGCAGGAAGCCCGCCGCCATAAGCGACCTCAACATAAGCGTTGCCGCAATGTTCAAGGTCTTCTACCAACTGGCTCAGCAGTTGTTCAGTCGATTCTTCCAGATTGGCCGTCTGCATGAATCGATCAGCAATATCCCACTCTGCTTTAGCTGTCTTGTCGCTTTCACCTGATTGGTATGTAAGCGCATAGCCATAACCAACCACGCTTGTTTTGTACGCTTCGACACATTGAGGAATAATGTTGCTCTGCTTTACTACTTGAACACATGCTACAGGGTCAATGGTTGGGCGTATGAGTTTGTGCTCATCGTAATCATGCGAGAATTGATCGATTACAAGCTGCTTGCTTTCCCCTGACTCGTCCGCCTTTCCAATGGGGTACCATCCTGTGGCTCCGGACATTAAATCCATCCTCCTTTCCCGTTCTTTTTCCTATCCTCACGTTTCTTAGCTTGAAGTAACATGAGCCAGTCGCTGTAAGTCGCGTATCTCTTCGCATCCTGCGTATGGTTGTCTTTATCAACTGGTTCTTCAAGCATGATACCGTTTTGCTCTTTATACTTATAATTGCCTGTTTCTTTTGTCGTCTCTACGGCAGTACGAGCAATGTAAAGGTTGGGACGGCCAGACGACTCTTTTACCTTATAGAGACTCGACACTCGACGTATTCCTGGACCGATAGCATTTTCGGCTGGATACACAGGCAGCTTGTAACGACGATACGTAGAAATATCTTCTGGCTCGGATGGGTCTGCCCAAATGACATCCATCGGGTAATTCTTTTGAAGCTCCAAATACCTCTTAACAAGGCAGTCCTCAAGCTTCCCTTGATCATCTACCACCAGAACATTGGTTTGCTGGCGATAGCTTTCCTCGATCAAATAGTAATCTTCGTCAGTACACCCAAAGACCAATAGCACCGCTGGGTCATTCCAGCCGTGGTCCATGCCACCGATATACCGCTTGAACATTACTTCTCGTTCCTCGCCGTTCGGATAGGTAACGACAAATAAACGCCGCGCAAGATCAACGGGACGTATATCTACACAGTGAACGCTTCTGTCAAACTCCTCATACACCTGACCATGGAAAACGTTGAACTTGGCGTAAATCTCACGTTTCACATAACGCTCAGGGTACGTCTCAATCATTCTCTGTATGTTCTTCTGTAATTCAGGAATCGGGTTGTCTTTTGAAGTCCAGTAGAAGTTTCGCCAATCAGGATCATCCTGGTAGCGATCGTCATCCAAACCTGCATCAATAAATTGACCACGTAAAACAATTTCTTCTGCAAACCAGTTGATGCCCTCCGGTGTAGTTGTCCAGATAGACCACCCGCCTTTATCAGCTAGGGCATAGGCCAGATAGCCTGACCATGTTTCTGGCTTCATTTTCGATGCCTCGTCAAGCCATACTCCGTCTAACCCGCGACCAACAAGCTTTTTCGGATTCTCTGCCGACTTAAACCGGATCAGAATGTATCCCGTTAACCAAACGAAATTCCCCGATGCGTTCCAAGTGTCGATCATATCCTCGGGGATGACTTGTGAGAGCTCCTCTTGTTGAATCTCTGACATGTTGTAATCAGGCGCTACGCACCAGTACTCCAGTCGTGGCTTTGGTTTCTTAACCTTTTTGAGGTTCAATGGCGGCTTATAAGGCAACCCTTTCCCTGCTTCAATATCGGCAAGGATGTTATCAAAAAACTTCCGCGCTCCCACGTTCGTTTTACCACCGCGACGACCGCAGTTCATGACTACGTTTCGAGCATCACATTCCATGACTTCGATTTGCTTAGGATGAGGTGTCCAGCCATCGAATGGATCAAGATCGAGTTCAAGGGCTAGATTTGTCACGTGACCACCTCCGGACGGTGATCTGTTTCTCAGGACCGCCGCCATTGCTCAACAACTGAGCTTTGAGCTGTATTGCCTTCAATTTTTTGTCCTGTACTCTGGTCAAGGATTCTTCCAACGCAATTATATCCTCAATCGCTCGGTACTCAGTTTCTTCAATTTCTGCTGTTACCAATTCCTCATGAGTGAGAATGACTGTTTTGGTCACGCCTGTTTTCTCTTCATGTACTTCGACCGGGGTTTTGATGGGGAGTCTCTTTTGCAAGACTCGACGTTGTTTCTCCGTTAACCCTTCCGTAAGCTTTCGAATCCGTATCATCATCCGGCGTTCCCTGATACTTAAAAAACGGATCTGCTCATTTGCTTGAGCCAATGGATCGAGGTTAATTAGTTCGAACAGTTGGCGCTCCTCATCGTCGAGGGTGTCATACCAAATAGTTTCATGTTCGCCCGTCTTGACCGCGTTGGTATTACGCTGTGGTGCGCCGCCGCCAGCACCGTGAAAACGGCACACATCCCAGCCCGGCTTAGCCCAGTTTTTGCATTGCTCATCGCGCTGCTTGCTTCTTGCTTTGCATCTTTTCTTTTCAGGATTCCTCGCCATCTACATGACCACCACCTCACCACTACATGGGGTTGTTTTTGAAAAAAGAAAAGAGCACCATTATCTGGTGCCCAACTATTTAAGAAGTTTTGCTATTTCAGACAAAAACACTGAAGTTAGTCCTATTAACGACCCTATCATTATTGCGATGATCTCACCTTTATAATTCAAGGTCTGGGAATACAGAGCTATAATCGCTACTGTATTCACTCCAATAAATAGAACGAAAGCAATCACAAACGAAAATAAATCGTTTTGAAGCCGTTTTCTCTTTTCCTTTATCTCACTGTATTTGACTTGGAAAATAGCAACAATTATAGTTGGAAAACTCACCCCGACAGCAATTATTATTGTTCCAAAGTTTTGACCAAGCGCCTTCATCGCCTCATCATCCTGAGCAGCTAAGGATAAGAAGATTGTATAAGCTGCTAGAGCGAGAAGTATAGAAATAATGAATATTACTGCTCCTATGAACTTGGTAAGTATTGTTTTCCACTTTCTTACGTGCTTTAGTTTTCTAGATGGTAAATTCTCATTCATAACATGGTCATCCCGTCCATTCAGCTTGATGACCTATATTTTACATTCCATCTTTCTGCAGCTCAATATCCAGTTCTATAAGCTTCTTCAAATCATCCACTGTCTTGATTTCGATATGACCAGATTGGAAGTCCTTAACCCACTTTGCAATGGCTGCTTTCACGACTTTCCTGTATTGATCCTTCGATTCCATGATGCCTTCCATCACTTCGATTTGATATTGCAATAGAAGGTCAATAGATTCAGGAGAAGACTGTTCTGTAGTTGTTTTCATTGTGGCACCCTCGGCTTTCCTGTAAAATGGAAAATGAGATAGTGGCTTGAATCTTCCGTGGCCACGGGTTTCCACTATCTCAGCCGGGGTGACCCGGGTGCAGAGGGGGACGTTCACGCGTCTCCCTTTTGCTTATATTTAGAAAGGAAGTGCATGCTATGACGCCTTACACATATGACCAATTCGTTGAAGATATAAGATCAGGTCGTGACATCGAGTTTATTTATAATAGCAACAGATACTCAATAACAAACACTCCGTTTGGTCATTCGTTCACACGTTACTATGACGAGGATAGTGTCATTACAACACAACAGCCAGATGAGCTGCTCTCTCTTGTTAAGTTAAATGGTCTGCCATTAAAAGAAGCGTGGCCTGATATCGAAATCGACATTATTTTCTAGCGCTTTGTCTCGTTAGTAACACAGGTTCGATTCCCGTTAACTCATAGTACCGTCGCTTGATGACATCACAGAATTTCGGATCAAGCTCCATTGTTCTACAGATACGCCCCATCTGCTCACACGTCATAAGGGTAGATCCACTACCACCGAAAAAATCGACAGTGATATCACCTTTTTGACTACTGTTCCCAATTGGAATAGCAAGCAGCGCCAATGGCTTTTGGGTTGGATGGACGTACTTGCTTACATCCCCTCGCGATACCTCCCAGACAGTCTCTGGTTCTTCGGAAGGTCCTGTTAGATCAGTTCGCCAAACCGTAGTCTGCTTACGATCTCCGAACCATGCTGGAGCCTGCCCTTTTAGATGAGCATAGAACACAGGCTCATGCTTGAACTTATATTGAGCAAACGACAACGAAAAAGCGTTCTTAACCCAAATACACTGGGTGCGCGATACTATTCCGGCCTTGTTCATCTTGTTCTCAAACTCTCGCTGATAGCTAGAAGGATGAAAAACATAGATTGCTGCTTTCGGGTCCATGATTGATGCATAGTTCGCAAACACAGCTTGAAGGAAGTCCTCGAATTGTTCCATTGGCATATCATCATTCAAGATGCTTTCCCTTCCGTCTAAAGCCAGTCCTGCCGATTCACTTTTAACTGCAACATTATAGGGTGGATCAGTAACTACTAGTGCTGCCTGCTGTCCATCCATCAGCCGTTTTACATCCTGCTCACTTGTTGCGTCTCCGCACATAAGAATGTGCCGCCCGAGCCTCCAGATATCCCCTGGCTTCGTCTCCGGTTCAAAAATATCATTTAGTGCTTTCTCAACATCGAAATCATCTTCTTTAACTGGTTCATCTATTTCAATGTTGACGTAATCGTTGATCAAGTCTACAGCTTCATCCAAATCAAAGCCTGTGAGCTCTACGTCCAAATCGCTCTCCTGCAGCTCCGCCAACACCTGGGCAAGCTTATCCTCATCCCAATCGCCGCTGATCTTATTTAAGGCAATGTTTAGGGCTTTCTCTCGAGCGTCGTCTAAGTCCACAACAGATACATTTACCTCCGTGGATCCCAACGCATTGACGAGAATCTTGAATCCTTGATGTCCACCGACAAGGTTCCCTGATCGTTCGTTCCAGACGAGCAGCTGCACGTATCCGAACTCTTCGATGGATCGCTTCAGCTTCTCATATTCGGGGTCGCTCGGCTGCAAATCCACGCGGGGATTATACGGGGCTGGGTTGATTTGAGAGACTGGTATTTTACGTATGTCCATGCTGTTCAGCTCCTTCGTGGCGATAAAGTAAGAATTAAGAATATTGCCAGCCCATAAATTGCTGGATGCCTTGATGCTGTTGGGCTGATGACATGTTTTGGGGGTGTAACGAAACGACTACTATTCAAGCGGAAAAGTATATGTTTTCTTTCACCGCAAAAATGGGGTTGCTGCGTAGAACCCCATGGCTTGGCTGGCTGTTGGCTTCTGGCGACCCCCTAGTCCAAATTTGGGTCTTCTCCTGCCTCTGTGATCTCCTGGCTGAATAGCTGCAGGAGCCACGCTTCTGCTGTCTTCCCGTTGAGAGAATACAGTGGATTGATTGCCAATGCTGACCGTCCTACCAATTCAGTTCGACGCATGACGTGCAGCTCCACGAATGCCTTCACGATCCTACGTGCTGTTGGATAGGAACAGTCTGCGATGCGGGCAAGGTCTTTGACCGTTAGCGGCGTCCCCTTTTGCCCGCGCTCATTATCCCCTTGCAAGAGGTTGGTTCCCTCGCTGGCATAAGGTGCGATCTTTAACAAAAAACCAGCCTCAGCGAGTGACAGCTTTCTGAGCCGTCGCTTTGCCTTTTGGCTGGCTTTAATCTTCACGAACTTTGAACTGCGACCACCTGGACGAAAAACCTTTACGATCTCTCCAGACTGGCGCAGCACTTTCTCCAAGTAGTATATTTCTCCTGTCGCTAAGTTAACATACTGCCGCACTACATCTCACCCACCACCTCAGTAATATGTCTGTACTAAAGAAAAAGCACCGAATTATCGGCGCTTAAATTTTAATTGCACGTTGTCCTCGTTTACAGTAATAAACTCCATAAAATGCTCACCATAGTTACTTAACTTTACCTGTTCTTTAGACAGTTCCTGCTCATCACCACCAATTGCTCCCCATGTTTTATGAATCATGATCAAGAATAGATTATTTAGCTTTGAATCAATATATTTTGCCAAGCCATCAAATTGGCTTCCGAGGAAGTACATTGTATCAGGGTAATATTCATCAACATCAGCATAATAAGCCAATCTTCTAACATCAGCATATCTCAAATTTCGCAGAGTATCAAAATAAGCTAAAACTATGTCCTCTTCACCAAGGTCCTCCAGCAAAACATTTTGAAAACCGTTTAAGATATACTTTATCTTATTGTCTTCATGTTCTTCCAAAAGATCTTCTAAAACTATTGGAAAAATCCTTTCCTTGATGAAATCATGAGGTAATTTGGTATAGTGTAGTAGTGACTCAATGCACTGAATTGCTGATTCATGTTCTTGCAACCTTTGTTCAAACCTCTTCATTTTAATATATTGCATTACTTTACCAATGTAAGGCGCAAGAGAAAACCCTGCTTCTATCAATTCGTAAAGTTCTGTTCCCTCGTCAACTCCAATTTTACTTAATACAGTATCGAGCCCTAACTCACCAATTTTAGTCGTCATTTTTTCCCCTCCATGCAGAGAATAATTCGGCTGAATAGAGGAATTCACCTTTTCTTACAGACTTTATTGCCATTTCCTTCGGCAGGGGCCTCCGCCGCGAGCCAATCTTACGCTTGTTGCGGGCACAGACTGTCGGAGGCGGTGCAGAACAATCAGTAAGCATTTGCCCCTGCTTACCGGAAAAAAGCCTCTACACTCTTAGCATAACGAGTATGAGAAGTACAGGACAAGGGGCGAGGGGCCGAAGCCTTAAGTCTCGCATGTAGTCCCCTGTCCGATAAATCCCAAAAGAGTAAATCGCGATTTCCTAAAACTCCGAGAGGGGTTCCCAAAACTTGAAAACCGCTGTAATGCATACAATGAAAAATAATTGCATGGTTCCCTGCTACGCTCGTCGCAACTGGTGCGTTCAGGCTCAGAATGTCCCCCTCTCGTAAGGTCACATTCGTCATCACCCATAGATTCGCTCAGGTACACCATTGATAAGGGATAGGCGGTATCTCCCAAGAGCCGATGTCGCTTGCTCTTGACTCAAGATTACCGATTCAGGCATTTCAAATCGTCCTGCCTTTTATCCCTGATTTTGTCCGGGTTTTGTCCCGCATTTTGTCGGGTTTTTGTCGAGGACATCAAGGAAGTACCTGCTGTAAACTAACTCTCAACAAAAAGAAACCACCTTGGTGGTTTCTGGCACTACTGTATTCAGCTATCGAACCTGTTAGTTGAATTATTACCCCATTATGGAAGTAATGTCCCTAGTTAGCGAGATAGTCTTTTTTAAATATTGGTAAATGAATGCCCTTCACTCTCTAAAACCAACCTTGCTTTTTCTATATACTGACTTTTAACAAGCAAGTAATCAGTATTAAAAGTAGAGATAGCAAAAATGCTAATCTTATTTTCTGCTAATGGATTAGCTAAAGAAGCTAATATACCTGTTAATCCGAAGTCTAAAATACCTTCTACTTTAATACATTTCCAATCATTCTCAACTTCCATAAATTCTTGTTTAAACGGTAAACACTCAGAAGGACATACAATTGAAAGCTCCTCATTTGTTCGGGTAATAGAAAATATATCACATTTAGTTACCCACAATGGCATTGTTTCCGTTGGGGGAAATTTAACAATAGAAAAAGTTGAATTTAAAATTTTTAAATTCAATTTGTCATCACTCCATTTCTTTGTATATGTTTTAACAGGGCTTATTTTATTTGGAAATTGCATCTTTGTCTCCAACCAATTGGATGGAATCCAAACCAACCAAGTGTTATATGTTCATTTGCTTCTCTTCCAAGTATAGAGGATGATTGGCTTGTTACCTGAAAAAAAGGCACTCAGATCATGCCGAGTGCCGTAGCGATTTGCCTTATTGCATCTTTCTTTTTCATGTAGTATTGATCCTTAGTCAGGCCCATATCTAGATATACGTTAATGTCTTTTACCCGTGATGTACTGAGATACTTCTCTTCAATAATCTGACGCTCAACTTCATCCAACGAATATTGTAATGCCCTTTCGATTTGTCGTGCTTTCAACTCATTCGTGGACTCAGACTTTTGAAGCTGTGGGAACAGTTGATCGATACCCTTCTCCTGTCGCTCCTGTTTATTTTGTACAGCAACACGAAGGGCCTTATATTCTATTAATGCTTTGACAACAGCCTTTCTGACTTCTTTTTCATCTACTGGTTCTAGAAATGACAGTTGCTCTTGTGCGCTCATCTTTCCAATTCCCCCTCGTGGCAGCCCATGCTATAATGTTTTTGCCGAACATATATACGGGCTCCCAACTGGGGGCTCTTCTTTTCGTATCAATTAAATATTCTCCCTGACGGCGTCGTTCGCATATATTACCATTAATTAACAATTGGATTTGAGGTGATCCTATGGTTGCTGTTTTTATTCGAACCGCCTCCAGTGATTTTCGGAAGACCCAAAAGCAAATGGAGTTCTGCATGCCGCTTGTCCAAGACATAGAATATAAGGTGTATATGGAAATGGACGTTAAAACCATTGACTCGGATCGCCCTGGTCTGTCTAAGTTGATTGCTGACATAGAGGCTGGATTGGTAAACAAGGTCATCTGCCAAAGTGCTGAGCGAATCTCCCGGAACCCTGTAGAATTAGGCAATTTTATGTGGATAGCGAATCAGATGAATGTCCCTGTGGTATTTGCCGAGTGATTCTGAATGGAATCACTTTTTCTCTTTTGTTAAATGCCAGCCAAAAATTTTTTATGTGAGATAGAAAAATGTCACTTTTCTGTAACGATCTTCATATGTTGTTCGTTTATAATGACCTTACAAGCAACAACACCCCTTATACACAGAAAGAGGAACCAACATGAATTTCAAAAAAATCATCGTCGGCATCATACTGACATCCGTCGTAGTTGTCGGCATCTTACTCGCTGTTAACTATGGCAAAGTAGAACAACCTGAATCTCAAGAAAATTTCAGCTCTAAGCCCCCAACATCCTCGAACGGGCATCAAAAGGTGAACGAACCTTCAGGTGCAGATACAGACAAGATTCAGCCATCCGCCAAAGTAGAACAGCCAGTACAGCCTGTTGCGCAGGAAAGCGGAAAAACTGACCTTTACACTAACCCTCAAGCAAATTTCAGCTTTAAGCCGCCAACTTCTTGGAACGGGCATTACAAGGTGAACCAATACGCAGGTGCAGATGCAGACAAAATTCTTCCATCGGCCAAGCATGTAGTGCAATTCGATTATGCGACGAAGGATGGAAAAGGTTCTGAAATGCTCCTGATGATCTCCGTTTTTACGAAAACTGATTGGACTCGCCTCTCTGGCGAAGAAGGGCCGCCTGTAGGGACATCCATTGCAGAATCAAATGACATGGTGTATGTGTATACAACGCCACAGTCCAATCCGCTTGATTCCCAATCTGAAGATGGCAAGCTGTTTGACCAACTGTTTGTTGATTTGAAAATAAATGAATCTTTCGCACTTCTAAAATAAGACTATTACTATTTGTTGTTCTCTGAAAAGACATGACTTCACTTTTTCGGTTGTAAGTATGCATTGGGTTCCACCCAGTTCTACGTATGAACCTTTTGTAGTAGATACTGATACATTAGATAATCGTTAAGAGACTGCACCCTTAGTGGTGCTTTTTCTTTTCCTGATTACCGCTTTAAACATTGGTTTAAAGCCTCAATGCTTTTCTTTTGTAATGTTTTGTAAAACGCCCCCGTACTTCTCACAAGTTATTTAAAATAAATTGCATATTTACCGTTTTTTCACAATAAAGTCTCCATGTAGTTATTTTTTTTGAGAGGGTGTTTTTTCATGAGTGAACTTAAGTCAACGTTTATCGGCGCTATTTATTCCGCTCCTTCCCCATTGCCTGGTCAATCATTTCGTTCGAGCTCAAACATTGGAACGGAAGTCCTTCCGCCAAACACAATTAATTTTCAATGGGTAATAAGTGGAGTTTCCAATCCTAATCAAATTAGTTTTGCTGTCGCTCAAGATGTTAGTGGTGGCAGTGATCCTACTCATTTTACTGGAGTAGTTAGCGATAAAATCACAGATGTTGTTTCTACTCGCAATCTTTACATTGGGAATCCTAAGGGTGCACAAGCAGACTTTTTGGTTGAAATCTATGCACTTTCAAGATCATAAATAATTCTGTTCAATTAGGGTGTCCTTTGGGACACTTCTTTTTTATTTGCAAATGACTATCTCATTACATCAAGTAGCACAAAGGTATCACTCCCATTTAACAAATCGATTGTTTTGTTAAGTCGTTTTCGTTGCATGGTATAGTATCCATTGTTCCCGTAGCGACAAGTCAGCTTTTAATTGCTTGAACCATTCCTTGTCCTTCGTCAGCAAGGATAAATCGATCATTGGAGTAATATCCTCTAGCTGTGTGTTTTCTTCAGCCAGCCATGCACTTGCCCTTTTGACATTTATTTCACCAATGTTCGATGGTAGCGTTACGTAAACAGTCAACATGTCCTCTGACATTCCCAAAATGAAACCAGTGATTGTTCTGCTTTTGACATATGCATGAACCCAATCAGACTCTTTCAACCAAATCACCCCATTAACAAATCGTGTGTTTTGTTAATTAAATTCTCTCTGTCAAATGAATCGTTAACTTTAGTTAGGTCACAGATAATAAAAGAGTTGATATAATCGAGTAGCCCATTGTAAGTTTTCACCTTTTTATCCGTTGATGGAACGCCGTGTGCGATGAAAGTCGCCTGCACGGTGTAGGCTCGAACGAACCCCCCTCATTAACTGAAGGGAATAAGTCGAGAATAGCAATCAAACACCTGTAGTAGTTAGTGCCATTCCGGATCAAATAATGCCCCCTCTGACACCTGCGCTCACCGTTAACGTGGCAGGGAATTTTACCGACCCGGATGGAGATCCTTTGACCTTCATGATTTACTCGATGACTGGAAGTCCCGCTACAGCCACTTTATCCGCATCGGGAATCCTAGAATTTTCTAGATTTCCTAATAATTTAGGTACCGTTACAGTGACAATCGTAGCCACTGATGCCAAAGGAGCAACGGCATCGAGTAGCTTCAAAGTCATATTGCAATAGTCATTTCCTGGAGCTTCAGGAACATGTAAAAGAAGAATTTCCATTAACGTCCTCTTGGGTTATCCCAGGGGGTATTTTTTTGGACACTGGGCTTGCCGCTTGCTCACCTCATTTAACAAATCGTGTGTTGTGTTAAATTTTGTATTTACTTCAAGGAATAATCATTTTAATGTATATAGTGTTTGAATATAAATTTTGGATTCGAAAGGTACTTTATATGACTCGCTCATTAAAATTGATACTATTAGGTTTCATCACAGGTCTATTAATTTGCGTTGCTTTTCCAGTCCTTCAAAAGGAAGCAGCCCTGATGGGATTATGGATGATTCTGTGGAGTCGTATTAGTTTACGAAAAGGCTCTGTTTATGGAATCTGGAAGCTTTTAACCCACATAACAGTAGTGATTGGCTGGATACTCTTGCTCTTCGGGATATTTCTGACAGCATTAGAGTACATTTTCTAAATTACCGTTGTGTTAAGCTGTTTTCCTATTCCTGCTATAACCACAGTAAGGTGGTGAAAATGATGTGTCCCACTCAAAGTCAAAATATAATTCGGATCGTAAAAGAAACTAGTGGAATGCCTAAAAAGGATATGGACTTCATTTTCGAGTTATTGGATCACAATGAATGGGGCGTTGCCTTGGAACATCTTTGCTCAACTATTATTGAAGAGAGAATTATTATCCAAAGAGATGTCTTCGAAGCAATAAAGCAGATCGGCGAATTAATGGAAATGGATCCCAACAATTGGAACCAACTCATTCATTTAATTCAATAACTATTGTGATAAATAACCTCCACGTCTTGGTAGCAGATGTTCAAAATCACTAGCAGCAACAGCCTTAATTCCATTTCTC
>NZ_JBEAES010000054.1:0-28424 GCF_050477165.1 Brevibacillus sp. FIR094
AATTCACTGTATCTTGCCAGACGATCTTTCCGTTCTCATCCTTGATCATTCGTTTAGTAACGATACCTGTTTCAGAGGCAGGCAGCCGAATCAAGAAAGTAACTTTGTTACTACCCTGCCTTGTTTTTATGAGTTCCGCTGGGATAAGTGCCCCGTTTAGCTCCATCTCAGCGCTGAAAAAAATCGATTCGAGACTGTTCGTTTGTCTTGTCAGCGCGTGTTCGGTTAACATAGGTCGTTTTCACCCCCAGCAAAAAAAGACCCACAAATAAGTGGATCACTGTAGTATGCTTTCATTTCGTAAGAAACATGATCAATGGTACCGAGAGCAACTTTTAATCCAAAATCATGCGTCTGATGACTCGGTTCAGCATTTGTTAGGATCTCATCAAGTTTCTGTAATTTAACGTCAGACACATCCTGAATTTCTACTCGATAACAAAATGGGCGTATATGCTTAATAACCTTGGCTGGATAACCAAAGTCTTGTGCAAAAACAATGACTTTACTTGGTGTGAGTACACCCTTCGCTCGTCTCTTATTCAACAAGCGGATTTGGCGATCACGTATTGTATCACTTTGTTTTGGAACCTCGTTGTAAATCTTTTCCCAGCGTTCAATAAGCAGTTCTGTTGTATCCAGCGCCATTTCTCGCTTCATTTGCTCATGCCATGCCAACAAATCATTTAGTTGACGTTCGTATGCCTTCAGCTCGCCGCGGGATACCGGGTCATTCTCGCTGTATAGTCCGGTGTTCGCTAATTGGTTCCTTAGATCAAACAAGAGTCACCACTCCCGGCAGTGGCATCTGAGTATTAGTCAAAACAATTGGGGCGGCAGGTTCATACACCTCAGCAAACGGCGCACCAGCGTTTATGAGCGCCGCAGAGATTCTGGACGGATGAACGGTGCCTCCTCCACCAACAGACGCTAAATAAGCCTTATACGCTTTCTCAGCATGTACTTGAGTAAGTGTAGGTGCTTTAACTCGGATTGGGATGACAATTCCTTCAGGAGCGATCACTCGAAGATCGATGTTGATTGGCTCTCTTGTTGGATCAGTGAGATAAGTATGAACCTCATCAAGTTTCGCCTGACTCGGTATGCCATCGCCCGATGTGACCAGAAGGTCGGTTGTACCTTCACCGCGTGCATTCTTAATCGCTGTTGCTGAGGTAATGCCTGCAATTTTCTTGGCTTCAGCCTCTAACCACGCTGGCGATCCATGCCAATCCTCTTGTTCTGTAGCTTCAAAATACCGTTCTCGGATGCTTTCGTCATCCTCATCATCTGATCCATCTGCCGTGGCATCCAGATTCGTTACATAATTGATACCTGCAGGTGGTTGGGCATAAAATCCGATGATTTCCCCAGCAAGGATATTGCCGTTTTTTCCAGCAACAACAGCCTGATAGGGTACAATTGCAGCCGGTGAATTCGGAGCCAATACCGCATCTTCTGTAGACTCAAATACCACTCCGTCATGGGTGATTACCTTTGCGCTCTTCGCTGGAATCCTGACCTCAACATCTGTCCTTGTAAGGTTTGGATCTCGCCGGAATTCAAGTTGCAAACCTTTTGCGTGAGTGGCCAGTTTCTCTGTGATTCCTTCTTCTTTAACCAATGCCCGCAAGTATTGACCAGTTGCTGTATCAGGCAGGTATTGATTGACCCCCACAGCTCCACTGACATAGGCTGCGTACAATTGACCAGCTACGGCAGATGCTCGAATGTGTGCGTCACTACCTGGCAAGATATCCAGTTCAGCAGCCTCTGTCTTCCATTCTGCTAGTATTTCAGACAAGATCAGATCGAGTGATTTTATAGGGACGCCATTTAGGTCCTCGTCAAATTCAATTCCGTTACGTTCCAACGTCCCCCACCTCCAAATCTAGTATTTCGCCATTCGGCAATTCCACTGATACAACAAGACGATATTTTCCGCTCTCTGTCTCATTCAAGATTACTTCTGCTACTCGTAAAATCTGTCCCATCTCCACTTCTGGGCGTAGGGCTTCATCAACGAATTCTTGTGCTCGAGTTTCTCTCTCAGAAGGCTTCTGCCGATTCAGGGTATAAAGGCGGCTACCGACCTCTTCATAACCCGGGATTGAAGTTGCACCGCGCCGCAAGACCAATCTGTTCATCAAACGCTGACGAAGCTTTTCCTTCTCTGTCCGCCACTTCTTCAGGTTCCCTTTGTCGTCCAGTTTATAGCCTGATGGGTAGTTAATAACGGGGTCCATCTATGCTCCCCCTGTCTGTGTATGAGTGATGGTTTCAGCTTCTACCGACCACTTTTTCGTTTTAATCTTGACCCCAGTACTATCAGAGGTCATTTCCGTGATCACCTGCTTGCTTGAATCGGGTTCATCGAGGTTAATAGTCATCCATTTAACCGTTCCGTCCGCCTTAAAATGCAGGTACTGGACATATCCTTCACGCAGCAAGGCACCGGATGCAAAGAGAACTAAGTCACCAGGACCGTATCCAGGGAGGTTTTTCGCTTTCTGGGCAATCATCTTGATGGCTTCTTGTTCTTCCGGCCAGTCAACCATGAGCCCAGCCTTTGCACCTTCTTCCGTCTGCAAGAACTCTACTTTTGCACCGATCGGCGGTACAGCATAGATGCCAGGAGGCAGCATCTGCAAAGCACCCACAGGAGCCCCTATCCCATCAGTTGATATGACCGGCCCCTGTGCGGTGATTTCTAGTCGATCAACTACTCCAATTTCTGTTGGCCACTCAGAATGAATGGCTTGATACCCTTTACTGTTCATCCAAGTGCCTCCTCAATAGGTCTGCATGTGACCGTTGTCGTTTCTCCATTACTAACTGAGCATGCATACCTGACTGACGTAATCACCCATTTCAATTTGTAACCGCGCGGCCCCCAGCGTTTAATGATTGTTGCCCATCTGCCAGGACGAATGACACGCGTCCCTCTGATCGTCAGTTCAATTTCATTGCTGCCTATTTTGTTTCGCGCCATGCGTTCCTTTGCCGTTTTCTTGGTATCTTCACGAGTCTTGTTACCGCTCACTACCATCCGGCGTTTGAATGTTGCTGGGAGTGTCTCGTCTATGACTTTCTCCACAGGCTTACCTTTTCCAGTTCCATACGCCCATACTTCACGCTTGCGACTCGAGCCCGCTTTACGTCGCTGAATGTTCTTGTAGGCAATCTCTTTGTCGTCCTGTGGATTATCCGCGAAGACATACGCCACATCTGTAGCAGGTTCAAACTTGCCCAGATAGGCTTTCCCATCAATCCTGTACAAACGCAGGTCGTTTTCCAACGCGTGTTCTTCAATCGTGTCCCAGCCATTTTGACCAATCCGAATCTGTTTGCTATCTATCTTGATAGATGGCCCTTTGTAAACCAGAGGAATATCAAACTCGCCAAGGATACCAGTAGCTAAATCCTTCAGGGTGATTGTCTTGTGAGTAATTGGCATCGCGTCGTTTTCTAGGACGAAGACACCACTGTCCCGGCCATCTATTCGTATCAAACTACCTTGTGAAGGGGCGAAGCTCTCAGTAAGGTCATCAATGTATCCCGAGAGGATGTTCTCCCGGTCGCCACCAGCCACCCATTCTGCGAATAACGAAACCTTGTCTCCAAAGTTGAACAGGTCTGTGTATGTTCCCTCGGCGTTTGCAATATCTATCACAAATCGATCAGCTGCACGCGAGATATCAATTGTGATGTCCCACTCCTTGACGCGGTTGACTTCCCACTTGTGTTTGTCTCGTGTCTCAAGGAGTGCCCGGAGAACCTTTTGCCATACCTCAGCCACGGATAGGCACTCCTTTCAGTTTCAATTTCAAGCCAGGTATAATGTCCGCTACAGTTACGTTGTTGTCAACCATGATTTGTTTGTACTTGAGAGCATCACCGTAATGCTTCTTGGCAATGTCCCAGAGAGTGTCTCCTTTACGAACCACATAAACGATGTCTTTTGTCGTTACTCCACTTGCAGCGCTCGAAGTGGAAGAAATCCCACTTGTAGGTAAGGCGCTAAACCACTGACCATTCTCTGCCCCTTTGCTCTTTTGAGGCTGATAGTGCTCCAAAAAAGTAAAAGAGTACGGTAGGTCACCCACCGTACCCTCTTCTCTGTTACCTGTTAGGTCAACGATTCGAAATTGACGCCCTTCTACCGCTGCCCCCAGCTCACTACCGTATACTTTCCCGATCGCCCCGGTTTCATGAAGCATCCATAGGTTGTTGATTAAAATAGTAGGGCTTGGGGAGACAACGGAAGGCTGTTGCAAGAATATCCCGCTTACATCTACCCTTACTGATTTCCGCCCCATGTCTTCAGTCTCAGCGCCCTGCCTGTGTGGATATTCATGTTCAACTATTAGCTTCGTGCTTGAGAATTTGATCTGCTGCGGATTGTACGGCCACTTCATCGTTCCCCGGTTTGATTCAAAACTTAGGGGCATGGATACACCACCTTTCAAAAAGAAAAACACACCCTGGATGAGTGTGTTTTGATAAAGCAAACTTAGATACTTTTGGCTTCGCCGTTGTTAACGCCGTCTGCAGTTTGTGATTGGTATCTTTTGTCTTTCATCCTATACACTATCAACCCAAGGTAAACGATAGAGGCTGCTGCCCAGATATAGTAACTCCATCGGCTATTTCGTACCACCCATTACCAGAAGCCTTCCAGATCAAGAAGTACTCCAAGAAGATAAGAACAAAAATGTGCTTTATTGATTCCCATACCGGACTTTTAACTTTTCCTTTGAAAAAGAATATCCCGCAAACAAAAAGAAGTGCCTCTGCGATAAATAACAATACGATCCCCCCTTCAGTACAATATCCCACTATTTTCCAACAACTTCAATTATCAGTTGAACGCTATTCCAATTGCCTCATTTTAACGGTCTGCATTGGTGTTAACGTGCGATCATTGTAAGTACGATTTGCGAAATCAGAGACATTCTCCATTTGAACTTGGACAGATCGATTGTCTTCTACAGTTACACGTAAGTTATTATTGGAATGTACCTCAATTGGTTTCTCTTGAAGTTTGTTCAAATGATTGACTAAGGTAGGAATCAGTGAGGTTGCTTCCGATGAAGGAGAGGCAGGACGTGTCATTTCCTCAATCATCTGCTTCTTGTAACTACTCTTTAGGAATGGATCGTTTTCAATTTCTCGTAAGTATTGGCTGCGATCTCGTTGCTCTTGTTCCCGAGAGTTATCCGCCGCTCTCTTAGAATCCGTGATTCTTCTGTACCGCTTTTCTACTTCAACACTACTTGAATCACCGCTATTCAGTGAATAATATTCATTCAAACGTTTCTGGAGGAGTGTATCAATGTTACTTTCATCATATCCTGTTATTAAGAATTTGGAATCCATGGCTGCGTTCGATTTTGCTTCTGAAAGCAATTGATCCGAAAAACCCTGTAGAACGGAGGCATATTTCGTCTCTTTTTTGCTCATCAGGAAATCTATAATTCCTCGTTTTTCTTTACTGTATACTGGCGAGACCATACCTTCAGGCGTAGAAGCTGGTTGTAACTTGTTTTGGGCATTTTCAAGCAGCCATCTATCAACTCCTGTGGGACTGTACTCTTTATAAAAATTTTTTACCTGATTTTCGTTGTAGTAATCTCCGTACATGTCTATGCCCTTATACCAGCTAAATCCTATTGCTGCTGGCACTCCCCCTGCTCTAACACCAACAGGAAGTTTATTTGTCAATGCTCCAGCTGGGTTCCCAGCCAAATTATTTATCATCGAACCCCAGCCATAGTATTCAAGAACCTCTTGCATTCCTTCAGGTATCCCGTCTGTTAATCCGAGGGCACTTAAAGCCAAAAGTGAAGTCCCTGTCCAGCCAGCGATTTTCCCACCACGAGTATTCCACTTACCTGGTGCCTTCTTATTAGACTCTTTTTCTGATACAGTCTCTTTTTCGCTCTTATCTGGCTCGTTGTTTTTCCCGTCTTTGCTACTTGATGTCGGCACTGGAACGGGTCCACCGCCGTCTTTTGAACCGTCTGTTCCATTTACTTTTCCGCCGTAGACATTAACAACATTAGCCCGAATTGTCCGGTCATCATCTCCAACAACAGTTCCACCATTGCTTCCTCCACTTCCTCGGAGCTTTTCCCCGACCTTCTGACCTGCATCCCATACTTTCTTCCCGTTCTCAGCAATAGTTACACCTTTATCTAGTAGCGCAATTGCCCCCAAGAATATCGCTGCGTTCTTTGCTGCGTTTGCCAATCCTTGAAGTTCTCCGGGTAAGTTTTCGATCTTCAAATCAGTTGCATCAATCGCTAGTGCTATTGCTTTGGTCGCCCCCACCACATCACCATTCAACAAGTCAATAATCGCTTTCCCAGTTCCTTCGGCTAAAGGGGTAAGGGCAACGCCGATCTGGAACCCATTTGATGCTAAATCCATGAGTTGTTCATAAATGTCACCAATTTCTGGATTCAACTCTGATCGTAGTCTTTCAGCAGATTTTTCAATCCCCTTCTCAATCTCTTCAAAGCTAAACATTCCCGTCGTGGCTAGTTCGGTCAGTTGATTAGCAACAGATTCGACCATTGGCTCCAAGGATAGACCTATCTTTCCTTGAACAGCATCCACCGCTTTTCCAAGTGCCACGATGTCACCCTTGGCGGTGTTCGCTTTATCATCGGCGTACCGTTTCGTTAATCCAGAACTGTCTTGAATGCCTGCTATTGCTTCTTTGAAATCACGGACACCTTCAGGAGTAAGCAAAACAGTGGCACCAAACGCCTCTTTTCCAAGCAACATCTCGCCCACTTCTTGCCGCTGATCAGGTGAGAGTTGAGCCATATAGTTGCTGGCAATGTCCAGTTTGCGAAGGACCTTTTCGTTACCCTTTTGATCGGCTGAAATATTCTTGTCGGCCTCTACGGCAGCATTTACTGAATTCAGGTCTTTCAGCATTGAAATGGCTGTGTTTCTCACTTTGTCAGACGATGCTTTGTCTAATTCCGCGTCAGTCATTTCAAATTTGCTGCTCTCCAAGAAAAGTGTCCTCAAGGTGGTACCGGCCATTGTCCCATCGATACTGTATTTTGACAGAATTACGTTCATCGCTTGCTGAATGGCGTTGTCCACGTTTCCTAATGCGCCGGATGTGGTCGCGTCTGTATACTGATCAGAAAATAGAACATCCCGAGCATCCAGCGAGGACATATCGACTGCTTTTGTGAACTGATCCGCGACTCTTTGGAAATTCTCCGGTGTGTATTCAAGTTGCTTGGATTCCAATTTGTTGGATAGGTACTTTGCCGCCTCGTTGGACGTAATCGCGCCTTTACCGTCCTTGTGGGCTTGAGCAAACTCGTTGACGATAGGGATTACATCAGCAAGTGCTTCAACTGGAATGCCGTTCTTCAATAACTCCCTCGACATTTGAGCCACATCAACTTTATTCGGCTCGCGATCTTGCCTGAGGCCTTCTGCAATGATGGTTTGTCGGACTTTCGTGTATGCCTCATTGTACGCCTTTTCGTCGAATTGGCCGTTCTTCGTAAAGCTCGATTTCATCACGGAACCGACTTGTGCGATTTCATAGTCTTCGTTCACATGCTTGTATGCGGATTGAGTCGCAAAGCCAGTAACCGCTAAGCCACCGACATAGGCGCCCCGTCTTACTTGGTCACCTACAAAAGATTGAAAGCCTGCTGTTCCCTGGTTAATCGAATCGAACATGCTTCGCATCTCTCGCGTGACTTCTGCAACACGTTGTTTTAACAGATTCACACGATTCGCCGCTTGGTCAGCAGCTCTTCCACCTTCTCGAAAGCCGCGTTCCATCTGACGACCAGCTGCTCGAGCATTGTTATCCGTCTCTCGCAACTCTTCGTTCGCTCGTTTCAATCCGCCGAGGTTCTGTCCGATAGTCTTAAGCTGAACACTTACTGTTTGAACACCATTACCGGCCCTTCGCGCGGAGTCTTCCATTTGGTCCATGGACGAATCGACTTCTCGCCCAGTCCTGCGACTTTGACTTTGAATATTTTGCATTTCATCTATGATTCTCTTAAACAACTGACTGACATTGTCATCGCCTGAGATAATAAACTCAACATCAGCTTTCTTCCCCGCCTGTGTCATCCTCTTCCTCCTCTCCCGCCACTTCTGCCTCTGCTTCAATCCGCACGCGTTCCTCTTCTTGCTTTCGGATCTCCGCTTCTCTCATGCGCCTGGTCTGATCGATGATAATTGTCAGCTTTTCTTCACGTTCTGGATCGTTGAAATTATTGACCTTCTTGCCGCAGGCTGGGCAATCATGAGGCTTGCTCGTACCGAGTGCGCGGTCAACACGGCATGGATCACACATGTGACGCGCTTCTTTGTTCTGTTCCGCTGATCGCATCACGTACAACCAAAGCAACTGGGGATCGGTGAGAGTACCTGATCCATTCAGCGGACGAAAATCCCCGATTTCTTTACACGTCCGGTATATCAGATACTCTCCAGGGACTTTCCCTCGGTCACCCCGTCAATCAATGCCTTTAAGTCTTCATCTGAAATGACATCCAATGTTTTGTAATGCAAGAGAAGCCCTTTGTATGAAGCAAGCAGACTGCCAACCTCTTCATGGGTGAATCGGTCCCTGAACTCTGATCCGTTGTTAAAAAGACGCTTGCCATCCGCCGTTTTCAAAGAAATGGCCAACTTCTCCGTTTCCAAGATGAACGTATACATATGAGATGGGATGTCAGGATTGTTCTGTAAAAACGATTGAGTATTGATTGTGGCTTCCAACTCTTCAGCGCTCGTCAAAACGCGCAATACAAAGACCGGGGCATTCCCTTCCCCGGTCTTGAAGCGCATCTCGGGAGGCTGACCGAGCCGCAGGATTTTCAATTCCTGGGTCACGTTCATTCCTATCCCTACCTTCCAAGTGCATTTCTTGCTTTATCGAATGAAATCGGCTTGCCTTTAAAGAAATCCTGCCTTTTTGTTGCAGTCAATGAAATGCTCTCATTTTGACTTTCCAGGTTACCTGTCTCACGGTAGTTGTTAAACATCAAGCCAGTAAAGACTGTTTTCCACTCGCCAATATATCGCGTGATTTCTGTACCTGGTTCCCTAAGTAGTATATAAAGTGGCATTGTATCATCTGTGTATTCCATAGCAATAGCAGATTCAATGGAGATAGAGTGTGTCCGGGAACCATCTGTTTGCCCGACAGCTTCCTTGTTGCCGTACTCATGAACAAGTCGAACACTACTATTTTCCTCGATACTATGGCTTTGAACCGAATAGATTTTGTTGCCCTCTTTTTCTACATAGACACCTTTATTGGCACCCGCTGCGTATTGTCTTGCAGTCATGATTCAATTCACCTACCTTTTTACACGTTTTGGGCTGTGACTTCACCAGTAACACCGATTTCTAACTCTTTCAGGCCGGGAATCACATTGAAGTGGTATTTGATAAGGCCCTTGCCTCGGATCGTCGTGTCTGGTTCTGCAATGATGCGATCGGGATCAGGGGCGTAAATCTTCTCTTGTTCTGCCATGTCTGCAAGGACAGAGTAGACCGAATCTTTGATGTCTGGAAGTCGGGAAATCTTTGTCCGGTTATGCTTGTTGTAGATCGTACGCTCTACATTTGTAATGACTTCATCAACTGTGCAAACCACTTCGGGGTCTTTCAATCCTGCTTCATTGTCTGGCGCGTTAACATAGCTTGTTGTACCTTGGAAAATTTCGATTTGTGTACCGCTCTGAATGAAGGACATCACGCCAGCTTCAGTCTGGGTACGTAGTGTATCGATATGCTTCACCGTCTTTAACGCATATCCGTTGATCCGAATTCCTCCAAATGGCATGGACAAATCATTTTCATTTGAGATGGCCGCAACAGCCGCAGCTGCTGTTTCAAACGGGGCAACTACATTTCCAGCAAAGTCAGAAAAGGCATCATCAAAAATCCAGTTGCGATAATGAGATGCTTTCGAAACAAGCGTTGCTGTACCACCGACAGATACCACTGCACGAATAGCATTGGTATCGCACCAAGCCAGAAACTCTTTCACTTCAGCAATCGTTGCATCTGATGTGTCATCTATCACAAAGAAGTACACCCCAGGCGCTTCAGCACCTTTCATTAAAGCGTTTTTGTAAGCACCTGAAACAACCGGATCATTTGTACCCACACCGACGTAGTACAAAACTCTTGGACGTTGTTTCATAGCACCATTCAACATCTTTGCGAGGTTTGTAGCTTCCCCTACTGCTGCGACAGCATCACTCAGTACACTGGCACGCGCGAGCTCCACAGCTGCGCTTGATTTACCAATTAGTACAACTCCTCTACCCGTTCCAAATGACAGCTGCGAGCTTGTCATCTTGAAATTGCTTCTTAGCAAGAGCAATGATCTTCCCTCCTTGTTTACTCAAAAGTTGGGGAAAGGCTGATGTCAGTGAACCCTGCCTCTCGCCGCTCTTTCGTCATAATCCCTGTGTATGTCAACTCAAAGATTGCCTGTGTCGCTCCCTCATCCGGGGGCAGCTCATGGTTCTGAGCAAGCTTCAAAGTAAAACCATCTTCAAACGCAAAAGCAGACTGCAATGCCTCAAAGATTCGGATGCGTGTCATTTCACCGCCATATTTCCCTACAACAGGTATCCAGCAGTATAACGAATATCCTTTTACCAACTCGGCGCTCTTTTCAAAAACAAACTGAGAATTGATCAAGTCGACATCCTTCAGTCGTTCGTTATGACCATAGCCTTTAGGGTTATCAAACCCTGTATCGAGCACAAAAAAGACGACGGGCTTCTCAAGAGGAATCTTGATCTTCTCGTCGTCTATGTGAATGTGATCATCTTTAATGGACGGACGTCCAGCAGCACACCGGCAGTAACTGGGTAGAGCCTTCTTGATCATCTCCAAAATTGTGAGTTCAATCATGCTCTATGTCACCCCTTGCAGCCGTTTTCTTATCATGGTCCGTGCAATCTCTTGGATACGTCCAGACTGGTTAAATTCCTGAACAGCCTTACCGATTGTTGGACGAGGCTTCATACGTATGGTACCGTTGTGAACCCATGCAAAATACTTGGCGACCTTGCTATCACCATATACCTTCCAGACACCCTTACTAACCCGCTCTCGCTTGTGGGCCCTACGGAATGTACCCGTATTGACCGAGACGGGCCAAGGGGCATTACCTCGACCTTCTTGCATGACTTCCCGGTACCACATGTATTCAGCATTGTCCTTAAAGACCTTGGTGACGCGCTTGCCGCCATTTTTCACGTTAGCCCGCTTTGCTGTCCTGGCTTGCTGCGCCTTCCAATCCGGGTTCATCGGGCCAGACGCGTACTCAATCGCTTTCTCATGAATCTCTTCTGCTGCTTTAGCTGCTGTGTCTTCTACAGCCTGCTGGACTGCATGGTTGACTTGTTGCATCTTTGCAAGCAGACGGCTGAAATCTACATCAAAACCCATGCTTACTCCCTCCTGACCAAAGCCAACCATACACCAGTTGAATCACCAACAGGAACGGCGATGGGATTATGAACGTGCCAGGTATGCCCTGACCATTCAAGCCGTACAGTATTGGCTGGAAGATCGGCGGTAATAAGCAAATGGTCATCTTGCTTTACCGGCCCCAACTTATCGATGTAGTGGCTGTAAATAGGCAGTTCAGCCCTTGATGTGGCTGCGTAAGGAAGGATAAACACGTTAGCATCTACCGACGTTGGAGGCGCGATCAGAAAGCCCTCGTCGTTACATATTGGGGCATCAGTATGTTGCTCATGCCATGTAACATCCGGCTGCTGAAACTCCGAAGACCAACATGGGCAGCGAACCGTACGCGCCTCGGAGATGAGTTTTACGAACTGACCGCGTTTGCGCGCCTGTTTCATGATATTACGAGCAACCTTGTTCATCCATCCACCCCGCTAAAATGACCGAGGAAAACAGGCGCGTCAGGCATAATCCATGTTGATAGCTTCGACCATCCGCTTTGCACAAGCGATTTGCCTAACTTGGATATCTTGTCAGGGTCTGGCCCGAGTTTAAGAATGCTAATATCCAGGGGACCGTCAATGGCATTTTCACCAGCTACAGCTAATAAGTATTCACCAGCACAAATATCCTCAGTAGCAATCGGTAACACAATAGCTAGAGCAGGCTCAACATCTGGTGTGGTGATTAGTTTCTGATCGATCAATGTGCTCTGTTGAGTAATGATTGTCATAATCCGTTTATCATCCGTACCGCTAACGAGCGCGAACCTAGATTCTATCGCGTCAACAGTGGTGTACATTAGGCACCAGCGCCGTTCAGATATCCTTCATACACTGCCAAGCGCTTTTCTTTATTGGAAATGGAATCGTCCTTTTCATCAACTGCAAGATTCAGCCGAACCAATTCCTTTGCTTGATCTACCGCATTTAGCTTCTCGAAGTCTTCAAGCAAAAGTGGAAGTCCCACATCCTGAGTACCTTCTACAGGGTCTTCTACAATTTTGAGATGACCCATGCCTATCTTGGCGTTAATAAACCAATCTTTCTCTGTTTCAACGACTTTCCCTGAAGGAAACTCCTGACTGGATTCAGGATGAATATACAGTCGTCTATCTTCAGTTGGCGTGACCTTAACCTTACTCATTCAGCTCTCCCCCTTTAGAAAAAAATAGACGCGTAACCGTTATGGTTTACGCGCCAGTATTCAACACCTTCCGTGATTCCTTGTTCAAAATTTCAAAGCCGCCCTCGTAAGAGATAGCAGACAGCATAATTTGCGTATCGATCAGCTTATCATGTTCCATCATCAATGGGGCAGCGACAATCCGGTTCAATGCATACCGCGTATCAATACCAATCAGCAGTTTATCCGGTACATCGTCGCAACGCTCCGGCATCCCGCCAATGACTTGTTCCACTTGTCCCGTTTTTGCATATAGGAAGCCAGCAATCGGATTGCTGAATTCTGGCAACGTAATGATATCCGTGTACAAGTCTTCTTTTGCTAAGAAAATGTTTGGTTTATAAGCTTGCTTAAACTTATTTTTGAATCTAACGAATCGCTTATAGTCGATGATGTCAACCGTTCCGCCAAAATCACCCGCCAGTTTATATGTTTCAGCCCCTGATACTCCTCCATCGCCATTGATCAAAATCTCGATGGCTGCCAAAACCTCATCCAAAGCCAGTTGAGCTCCGAATTGTTGCAGTTGGAGAGAATACACATTTAGCTTTTGATTGCGGATAGCCTGATAAGTGGCATCTAGAACACGCCCATAACGGAATACTGTAATCTCCTTATCGCCAAGACGGATCTTGGTCCTTGGCATTGGCGCACCCTGAGCGACGCGTTGCAAGCGTGCGCCTTCTTCATCATGTTCCCATACAGCAGTCTTGTAGGTATCAGAACCAGCAATGTTGGTAGTAGTGGCAACTAGTTTATTGATGATGCTATTTTCTTCAATTCCTTTTCGGATAGCTGTTTCGATAAACGCTGGGAAAAGGATCGAGTGTTCTGTTGTTTCAAAGAACTTGCTCACAGGGTCTGCTCGGTGACCAAATGTTTTGATCTCACGCGCTGCTAACTGGCGCTGTAAAGCTGTCGTTCCGTCCAAATCGGTATCTTTATACTCAACACTGGGATCAAGGTCCTCCAGTACCTCAGTTATAAGGATGCTTTTCGCAGTAGCCTCTTGAAAAATTCCTTTTTCCAAATTCACTTTCTTGATGGATTTCTTTGTTATGGCCATTCTTTATTCTCCTACCTTTCCGAATTACAATTCAATTTGTACTTTCCCCGCGTCCACCACAGAGACAAAGCCACGACCATTTATCGCCGTTCCTGCGGTTTTTACCTTGCCCAAACCATCTACAACAACAGGTACGCCTACATTTATCGTTCCGTTGGCTACCGCAGTCACATTACCAAAGCATTCAACGCGGGCTGTACCGTCTTTTTCTACTCTTCCTAGGACTCCAATAAACGTATCCCCATCCGTGCCAAGGCCAACCTCGTTATTTCCTACCATTGCGACTGCCTTGCCCACATCTGTTGTAGTCAGCTTCGTCTTGAACGAGCGTGATCTATCAAAGACTCCTTGATTTCCAACTGCTCCTAACATCTGTGCTCCTCCTTGTTCCGTTTATTAAACGGTAAATTGTTTCATATCAATATCTGTTTCGGTGTCGGTTACGATCGTTGGATCAGCATTTTTCGATTGCGGAGTTACAGGGAACCGTTTATCCACTTTTTCTTGATACGCATCCTTGATTTCAAGTAAACCCGTGATGTCTGAAACATTTTTCAGTACCACCTCAAGCGTTTTCACGTTTTCATCCAACATGCCTGCCATCTTAATAATAGAGTTACGAGTTTCATCGAAGAATTTTTGACCAGCAGCCACCATAGAAGAGTCTGGCTTTTCCTTCTGTGCTGCATCGAGTTGAGATTTCGTAGCAGAGTGTTTTTCTTGTTCGGATTTCAATTCTTCTTCTAAACCCTTTAGTTTTTCAGCATCGGCCATCCAGCCTTTCACAATAGAAAGAGCGTGGTTGTCATCTTTGACTTCCACGCCCATCGATTTAAACAGTTCGATCAGATTCACGTCTGATTCCCCTCCCTTAAGTTTTGATTCTTTTTCATCATCCATTTGTTGACGAAAACTCTTTTCTACGCCTGCACCTTGTTGAGCCGGGACCGCAACGAAACTGATTTCATACCATTCAGATATACCGTTAATCCATGTAAAGCAAATATCCCCTTCATACTCACGGCCTCGAAGGTGTGGGCAATTCCCACCATAATAGCTTTGTTTGCAGACTGAACACTGCAACTCCTTGTATCCAAATCCAACACTGACCTCTTTCAGAATACCAGCGTCAATTGCATCAATAATCGGTTGTGTTGTCTCGTTCTTCGGCATGTACGCCCAACCGATCAGCTCATGCTCGCCGTCTTCAGCTTGTCTTACCTCAGCCTTGTAAACTCGTGCGGTTTGACCTTGAGCGCTCCATCTGTGGTCAAAAATGAATGTAACTCCCTTAGCCAAACCTACCATGTCATCTAAAGATTGCTTCGTAAAGCGATCACCTTCTCGATCAATTCGAGTATGACAGCAAAGCACAGGGAATACGTACAATTCTTCTGCTGAGAAATCACGACGAGTCAAACCATTGATAATACTTAGGTCGTTCGAGGAAACACTTTTCGTCTCAACTGCAAGACGAGCAGCAATGCTCTTCCTTAATTGTTTTTGATTCACTCTTGTTCACCTCCCTTCTCACATTCTTTCTACAGCTCCCCTATCAAAATAGATCAGGGTGCCGGTTCCTTGCGCTTCCACAGCGGTAGTTTCAGTTACAGCCATCTTTCTACATCGGCAGTGAGGATGCGTGTCCTTTACTGTCCGGGGAGAATCTTGCAACGGAAAAATCTTATTTGCAAATCGACGACAAACTCGGCAGGCATCCGGGGAAACGATCCACTTAACATATTCAATTTCCTGTACAAGGTATTCTTCCTCCGCAGCTCGGTCAAACATCATGGCAGCTTCCGAACGTGCTAATCTTCGCCAATACCATCGTGGTTCGTCTAATTGTTCTCCCAGTTCACTTTGTAATGATGTTGCCCATGTCTCCTGGTTATCGCCAATTGCCGCATGCCGTTCCATTACATCTATGCAAGCTTCTTTTATTTCCTGAGCTTTCGTAACGACACGAGCCATCCCTTCAGAGCGTAGTACACGGACATGTGTTGATCCAGGATCGTAATTGCTGATAATGGTAGCCTCTGGATTGATCTCTCTCCTGATATCCTCCACGGCTGCGCGAAAACCTGAAATTGATGCTTCATGTAGCAGTGTGTCATAAACTGCTAATTGATCACCTCGGCCCAAAATCAGATCTGCAAGGAAATTGTTTAGTTCTTCTTCTACCTTGGCCTGAATCTCGTCTGGATTGATTGTTTTCAGGCTTTTCCCTGCTAAAGCGTGTTCTTCCATAAACGAAAAAAGACGTTCCCGCATCAATCGGAGTTTCCGAATAGTTGATGTCTCAAACGTCCCAGCAATCCGAGCTATTCTTTTGCTATCCCGTTCTTTCTGCGGCAGCCGCTCGGGATCAAGGTCGCTATCACCATCCTTCGTCATTCGTTTAATCGCCTTACCCCCTGGTTTCTTTTTTCTTGCCTCGATCATTTCCTCCACGATCTCGGGCTCAATGTATCCTTGCTCTTCCATGTCCCGTGCTACCATAATGTTTTGCAGTCGTTGTCCTTCCGCTCTAGCATTAATCAGTTCAGCATTTGCCAAGCCCTCTATATCTGCCAGTGTTACCTCGTCCCAGTGAACTTCGTAGTCAAGTGGATAACCATGAAACTTCAACCACCATTCGGCTACTTGCGCAACGCTCGGATTAACCATTTCTCGCCAATCATCAATGAGTGACGTGAGAAAGTCTGCCTGCGTTTTGGTCATCGTTTCGCGTGCTGCCCAAGAGAAGCCAAATATAAATGGTGGCAGGCCTGTCTTCGCCACGATTTGCTCCATAAGAGTTCGGGCAGGGACTTCCATTTCTAACTGCTTCGCATCAGCACCTATGACCGATACCTTTACAAATGAGCCAAAGAAGTCCTGGACCTTTCCCTCACGAGTCTTTTTCATAGCCTCGGACCATGATTTCTGAGCTTCCTCAATGAACTTTTTAGCATCTTCTGCTCTCGTTCCCTGTGGAAACTCAAATCCTAGACTATATTTCAAATCCCCGAATCGTTCCCAGTTCCGTCCCGTTGCATAGAAGATTGTAAGCAAAATATCAGCGATGAAGGGTAATCCAGTAAGTAATCCTTTACCGTACGGATTCTCAGGCTCCGGTTCGTAAGCTGTGTACACAATCCAATCCTGAACGGGATATACAACTGGTTCTGGTTCCATTGGCTGCCGTTCAGCGAGGACCAATACGGTTGGGTCCTCTGTATTTTTAACCACCACATTTTCAGCGACGATCGGTAGCAACGCATAAATATCGGTCCTCGAACGATTCGGAACAATCTCAGCAGCACTGAAGCCATTTTGAATCAGCGCATCCACGAATGAAGAGATAAACGTCCCAAAACCTTTACCTACCTTCCCAACTTTCACTGTCTTGACCCAGTTGTCCCATTCCTTTTGTCTACGTGAATTTGGGGCACCTACTACAATTTTAGGAGTTCCAATAAGACGCCTGAGATTTTGGATTCCGACCCCGATAATAGGAACTCCATCCCTCATCTGCTTGTACACTTTCACTTGTACTTTGTTAGGGGCGTATCCTCTGAGTGCGTCAAAGGGATGTGCTCCCCCACTGCGACTCTGTGTACCCGAGTGCCGCCGTCCTCCAGCACTTTTATTACTTCTCCAAGGTATCCAGTCAAACCATCCCACTAATTACACCTCCTTTCTATGTAAGCAATTTGAAGCAATCGTGAGAAAACGAGAGACTGTATTTTCCCACTCATTCAACCCGTTTCCCACATATTACCCTCGAGAAGCCGTCCCCACAAAGAACAGTGGGTCAGGTTTCTTGATCTCTGCAAATGCCAGTACAACTGCATCAGCTCTGTCCGGCGAAGGCAGCCCCCTCTTCTTCATATCCTCTTTTCTCTCCAGTACCAAGCGCCCTCGACTGGTCATCTTATATTTTCGAGTGGTTAACTGACTGACTAGCTTCTCATCGTCTGGAAGCTCAACCTTGGATCCTTGGCCCTGGATATGCTCTGAAAAGTTTTCCTCGAGCGTATCCCTGAGAGCTGCCCACAACTCTGTTCCCCAATTCTCATAATGCTCACTATCAACTGCTTTGCTACCGTTCCTAACCGGAACTATTTCAAACGGCAATCCCTCCTCCTTCACAATCTCGTTTAGACGATCAGTCACCCCACCACCTACGCCATCATCGTCTATTTTCACTATGACCTTAGTTACCTGCTGTCTTTCACTCATCATCGTTTTACCGATGTTTAAGACCCAACCTGCAGTAACCATCGTGTCCTGTTTGGTGTAAGTGTGGAGTGGAAATCCTTTGTTACCAATACGGGGGGCTATCACAGTTTCATCATCACCAAAACGTGCTACGTCTACGCCTAGGTGTAATACTTCCCCAGTTGATTCAATCCTCGTCTCCTTCGCCAACTCCACAACCTCAAGGGCAATAAAAGTATCTGCCTCTTTCTTAGGAAACTCACCTTCTACACGAACACGCCAAACGTCTGAATCACGCCTATATTTTCTTTCAAGCATTGCGATGTTCTCTTTGCTCGTCCGCTTACTGTCCAAGCTTGATACTTTGTGAGTACTGTAATCCACTCGATCTTTATTGTGACTATCATAAAAAACGCCGCTAGTACGTGTGGGGTTCCCACACATTAGCAGCTTGTTTTCTGGTCCAGAAAGGGTACCGAGGATTGCTTCCATGATGTTATCAGCAATACCTGATGCTTCATCTGCTATGAACAGCATGTAGTCCTCATGGAAGCCTTGCATATTCTCTGGACGTGTAGCAGTCTTTGCAGTAGCGAACCAGCGGCCGCTATAGCCCTTCATATACACTTTGGTTTTCGTCCATTCCAGCAATCTACTTACCTTTGACGACGTTAACCACTTATCAACCTCAGCCCAGAGAACATCGTATAGCTGTTGACGAGTGGGCGCTGTACAAATGACCTTTGGGAAAGGCCGGCAGCACAAAAACCATATTATCGTCCATGACTCTAAGGCTGTCTTTCCAACCCCTTGCCCAGATCGAACTGATACAAGGCGATTTTTCGCTAGAGCATGCAGTACTTCTCGTTGCCATACGTCTGGTTCAACACCCAACATATCCTCGACGAAGGCAACTGGATCATCCCAGTACAATTCTAGCAAGTCTAGTACTACATTATATGGCTTGCTACTCATTTGCAGTTACCTTCTCTCGACGCCGAGCTGCAATCTCTTGAATACCATTAACCCAGTCTTTCACTGAATCTCGCTCATCATCTTCATTCGTAGATTGAAGCTTTCCTACTTCCAGCCTTAACTTCTCAACCTTCAGACGCTGCTCTTCAGTCATAAGCCCTATGTACTTCTCCAGCTTCTCCAGCGCCTTCATCTTGTCATGAAGTTTTATTGATACGCCATCTTTACCTTGTTTGACTTCACTTATGACAGTACCGTCTATGATTTCGCTTTCCTTGAAATCAACGTAGTTCACCATCTTTGTTAGCGTATTACCAGCTTCATCCTTCATGGGTCCAAACATGGTCATCAAAGGGACTTCTTTTTGTCCAAATTCTAGCAAGTCTGTGATATCGGTAAATGCAATCTTCATGTATTCCGCTATTACCCGCTGCACACTCATTCCCAACTCGTCTGTCATTGCTTCTTTCTGACGCTTGATCTCAGACTGAATCTGAGGTTTCCTCAAGTTCTCCCATCCGATGGCATAGGCTGTTTTCTTGCTATAACCGACAGCCAATGCAGCACGAGTAGCGTTGAAGTCTCGAAGGTATTCCAAAACAAAAAGCCTCTGCTTTTCAGTCAGAGACCCGTCTTCGTTATCTTCTTCTGATGGAAGATTGATACGTTCTATTTCCGCTTTGGAGCGTTCCGTAACTTTTGGAACGGTTACAGCGTTCCGTTCCGATTGATTGGAACGTTCCGTTGGCATCAGAACAGCATTTGTTTTCGTTGGCTGTGGTATTTGCTTCTCCTTTAGGAACACCTTTCGCGGTTCGCTGCCCCCATATGGACCAACGACTCCCTTTTGCTCCATCAGATCAATAAGCCTCGCTGCGCGGGTGTATCCTATTCTCAAACGCCGCTGCAGGAGACTCGCAGAAGCTGTTTGTACTTCTACTACAATATTGACAGCCTGACCATACAGTTCATCGTTTTCCCCTGTTACTTCAAGTTCCAGAGTCTCCTCTTCTGTGTTACTAGCTGCCTCCCATTTATCCTTGTTCTTCCAACCTCGTACTGTGCCCTCTGATAAACCTAGTTGCTCAGCAATGTACTTCAGTTTCATTTCTCCGTTTGATTGCTTCCACATCTCCAACGCCTTACGACGGTTTGGATCTCTTGCTCTTGCCATTACATATTCACCACCGCCATCTTTTGTTCAAAATAAAAAGCGCCACAAGGGCGCTCCTTAATATTGTTTCCGTTTTCCATAACGTTTGATCAACCATTTAAGATCCGTCTGAGACAAATCTCCTACTTCATATGGATCGTAATCGTGATAACCATCTTCTATTGCAAGAGGAAGATACTTGAGTGCCTCTTCAAACAAATCAACGTGTAGCCTACGGATAATGATATTGAATTTCACAGTATCCAATTTGTATCTTCTCTGAATTTCCAACAACTCATTAAGACCATCCGGACCAAGGTACCAATCTAAATGCCCATCAGCTAAATTATCGTCTGGGCGTCTAGTTTTGCATGTTTTAATACTCATATGATGAACTATCCTGAAATTATCTGCAGAGAGTCCATTCTCATCATCCAAAATGCTATCCCATTCTAACATTCCATCCGCTGGTTTCTCGATGACCTCGCCACAATAATCACAGTACCACTGATTTTTAATCTGTAGTTTCAATTCCAATTCTTCACGTTCTTCAAGTACAGACATCACAATCCCTCCTAATTCTATCAACTTTCGACAATAGGAAGGGATTCCCTTTTTGAAATCTCCAATATTTTTATTGGTTTGCTATTGCTTACAAAATAAAAACACCCAGTTAGGTTCGATCATTTCAGCCAATCTCTTATCTCTTTTATCCCTTTATACAATTTACCCCATGTACTGTTTTCTTCAAGATGTGCTTCACCTTTATCCGTCAATACAGGTCCTATAGCGTATAAATGCGGTCTATCGTCACTAGGCTGTACTCCTTTTAAATAACCTTCTCTTGTGAGATAGTTAACCGAGTCATCGAATTGTTCTGCCGTCACTTCAAAATCAGATTCTGTCAGTGCCGAATTACCATTAGATACCTCTTTAAGAATTGCATACCTAAGCTTCTCTTTGTTCATTACCATCCCTCCTTCAATCACATTTCGACATTAGGAAGGTTTTTCCTGTTACTTTGTGGCTAATCACCCCACTTACTTCGGCGTGAGGCTGCCGCCACGAGCCAATCCTTATACCTGCTGCGGTCACAGGCTTTCGGAGGCGGTGCAGAACAATCAGTTGTTCCGTAAAAATAAAGTTATAGACTGTAAAATAAAGTATTAGACCGAAAAATAAAGTACTAGACTGAGAAATAAAGTGTTAGACTGGCAGCCAGTTATTCCATAACGTGCAGGATATAAAAAAACCCTCAATAGTAGAGGGATACAGCTACCTAGCTTTGGAAAAGTGAACCCAATCTCTCCCTTGGAGAGCACTCATTTTTTTAAAGAAACTTTGAGCCCGTGTATTATCAGTAGACGTTATCCAAGTCATGTTAGCATATCCATGTTCTTGTGAGTATTTTTGACATTCTAAAAAAAGTTTTGATTCCACTTCTGTATCTCTAAATTGCTCAATTACAAAAAGATCGTTCATAACGGTGATTTTATCCGCTTTCATAGTGCTATAAGTAAAGAATAATGTAGCAAAACCGACCAATTTTCCATTTTGTTCTGCTACAAACTGTATGCCATTCTGCTGCTCAAAAAGGGTTTGAATCAAATTATGAATTTTTTCGATTGGTGGTCGAGGATTTTGATAAAAACCAACTATGTAGTCATACATTAAATCCGTCAAACTATTTACATCATCAGGTTCAGCATTTCTTATGACAAGTGACATTATTAATCCTCCCATTTTTTAATAGTACGTAATTATTATTATATTCAATATATTAGTATACAATCCTTCTAAGGTTCAACTAACGGATAACGATAGTTCAATGAGGTAGTCTATAACTTTATTATTCAGTTTAGATCCATGAATTGCTTCATTCTGACATTGAGTCTAAAACTAATTTTCAAATATCTAGTGATTTAGAAGACCGGGACTCCTTGTACCATAAGGGGTTCCGGTCTAATACTTTATTTTCACTGAACATCAGTAAGCATTTGCCCCTGCTTACCGGAAAAAAGCCTCTACACTCTTAGGGCAGGATCGGCGTAACAATAATGAGAGATACAGGACAAGGGGCGAGAGGCCGGAGCCGTATGCCTCGCATAATCCCCTGTCCGGTAAATCCCAGCAGAGTAATTCGCGATTTCCTAAAGCTCCGAGAGGGGTTCCCAAAACTTGAAAACCGCTGTAATGCATACAATGAAAAATAATTGCATGGTTCCCTGCTACGCTCGTCGCAACTGGTGCGTTCAGGCTCAGAATGTCCCCCTCTCGTAAGGTCACATTCGTCATCACCCATAGATTCGCTCAGGTACACCATTGATAAGGGATAGGCGGTATCTCCCAAGAGCTGGTGTCGCTTGCTCTTGACTCAAGATTACCGATTCCACCATTTCAAATCGTCCTGCCTTTTATCCCTTATTTTGTCCGCGTTTTGTCGGGATTTTGTTGGGACTTCTTTCATTCGCGTCTGTGACCAACTCTCAACAAAAAAACACCTTAATGGTGGTTTCCGGCACTACTATCTTCAACTATCGAATCCAGTTAGCTCAAAGCACTGAAATGAGTTTTTTAACAAATACCTCTTCGATTTTCTTGATTTCTTTGTCAGCTTCATTATCGACAAGTCCATGAATTTCCTTAAGAATTGCATTTGGATCTTTCCTTTCTCGAATCATTATGTAACGGGTAATTAGCTCACTATCATCGCCCATGAGTTCATAGATTTCTTCATAGTTGAAAACAAAACTACTTTCTTTAATCTCAATAAAGCCAAGATAGAGTCCAAGTAATTTTTCAAGGGGTACATCAAGGGCAACAAAGATCCTAGCAATCTCCGTCAAGGGCATACGCTTTATTTTTGATATATCTTTCGGACCATCGAATTCGTAGTTATCGTTTATTAGATCTGTTTTATCTTTTAAAGCCTCTTGAGACTGTCTTAAGGATAAAATATTTGCGCCCCCCTCAAAATCCGGGTCAAAATACTGATGTAAATCATCCTGCCAATAACAAACTGGACAAATATCAACGGTTCCCGGGGGTTTTAAGTCAAATGTTTTATAACCGCAACAAGGACAAGTGTATTTCATGTATCCACCTCAAAAATTATCCTTATTTTCACTCGATTATCTTGCCCGTTAGCTAAACAAAAGCTGCCGTTAAAACCTTGGAGCCTTCTCAATTTCTCTGTTATTCTTAGCTTGTTTTTATTCTATTCAATTTTTGAAGGGAATGATATTTTCTCTTCAAAAAAATCCTGGCCATTTAAATTAAATTGAAAGTTACGAATGATTTCTGGTTCTTCATAATCATCCAAAGTAACATATTGTTTTGCAATTTTTTCAGCTTCCTTTAAATTCTCATTTGTTGGTTTTAGAAAACTATAATCAATATAAAAATCCCTAATCTCAAGTAGACACGAAAGTTCATAAGACTGGATTCCGTGTACTCCGTTCTCAAAATCTACTTCACATTTCATCGACATTCTTATGTAGCGATTCGTTCTCTCACCAAACACCATGTTAGAAATAAAGACTGGACTATGATAATAAGACAACAAAACTGATGCATCAGGCATTGGAACTTCGTAATCCTCGAAAGCGATGTCGGTAAACTCGTAAGCCTTATTCTCCAAATCCCTCCAGCTCCGAACACCTGGTAATTTAAGAAATGCAATATTGATCGTTGTATGTATTGGGTTCTCTATACATTCATTTCCTTCAAGTTCAAAGGGACTTAAATTTACATCGATTGAATGATAAAACTTCCCATCGTATAAATATGAGGAATACTTACCGTCTAGTGCTACTAATTTTACAGATTCCATGACTACCCCCAACATTTTCGCGATATTTTAGTGCAGTAATTAGTTTGATTTTACATCCAAAAGTTGGATTTTTCATCAGTAAATAAAACTCTAATTCTGGCTAATAAAACAAAAGTTATTGCACATAACTTGCCCGTTAACATAACAGCGTTAAGATTGCGTTAGCAAAATCTATAGCCGACTTAGGCTTGTTTCATAAAAAAAGGCACTCAGATCATCCCGAGTGCCGTAGCAATTTGCATAATTGCCTCTTTCTTTTTTGTGTAGAATTGGTCTTTTGTCAGCCCTAAGTCCAGATATACGTTGATGTCTTTCACCCTGGATGTGCTGAGATACTTCTCTTCGATGATCTGTCGCTCGACCTCATCGAGCGAATACTCGAGGGCTCTTTCGATCTGCTTCGCTTTCAACTCATTCTGTGTCTCTGAAAGCTGCAGCCGAGGAAACAATTGCTCGATACCCTTCTCCTGTCGCTCCTGTTTATTTTGTACAGCAACACGGAGGGCTTTATATTCTTTTAATGCTTTGACAACTGCTTTTCTGACTTCTCTTTCATTGACCGGTTGTAGAAATGACAATTGTTCTTGTACCTGTGCGCTCATCCTTCTAATTCCCCCTCGTGGTAAACCCATGATATAATTAGTTTAGGCGAACATATATACGGGCTCCCTGCTGGGGGCTATTTTTTTATCATTTTTCTATATAGCACTCGCACATCAATTTTCACACTTGAATATGCACGGCACTACGTCTTTTACCTTCACCGGGGTAACCAAGTGCAGCATTTACAAAACGACATCCATGCGCTTCATAATCAGTTTGTTGGTGAGTATGCCCAAAGCACCAAACCTTGCCATTGAGTTTCGAAAAATAAGGACTTCCGTCAAAGTAATAGAATGAGCTGACCAGATCACGGTCTGCATTGCTCCAATCACCACCAACATGTGTGATGATTACATCTGAGGAGTCAATGATAGCGTCAAGTTTCTTCTTCTCTTCGTCTGCAAATGTAAACGACTTGTCCAACAAACCCTTGATCAGTCTGGAGTCGTTCATTATATCCCACCATTGGAATACAGGGCCTCTTCCGAGTATCCAAGTTCTTTTATCCCATAAGAGAAGTCGTACCACATTCCAACTCCACCATAGGTAATGCCATCGATCTCTACTATTTCGCCATCAAGATAGTGCACATTGGTAAGCAAGCTGCAAGTTTCTTTCATCTCGATAACACGATTAAGAGATTTTCCTCGGTACTGCTTTTCTTGATTTACACTAACCAAATAGTAATCATGGTTTCCTGCAACTATCAGAATGTGCTCATATATCTGTTTCAACTCTTCAATCAGTATTTTATTTTGCCAATTGTAATGGCCCAGATCACCAGCAATGACAAGCGTTTTATGGTGAATATCAGGTAAGATTCCTTTAATAAAGTTCTTAATTTGAGGCACCATTTTATGCAGAGGATTTTCAACTTTCACCCAAAAATCAAGATGTACGTCTGATATAAGATCAAATCCTGTACTCAAGCTGCTCACCTGCTTTTCACTTGAAATAGTATGTTAAATAGACTTTTTACTTAAAAAGGAAACAGTAATCATAATTTTACGTATTAGTTTTCATTATTTACTTTTTGAATTTTCGGCATTACAATTAAAAATATACCATTTTCTGTAATATAAGGTATATATTAACTATACTAGGAGGTTATAACTCATGAAGGCAAAAATTCTTACTCTTGGATTTACAGTTCTTCTCTCAACGTTTACTGCTATCTCAGCCTTAGCAGCGTCAACAGAATCAAGTATTGTACTAGGAGCGTATGGTATAGACTTCACTGGCGCAGTACAGGGACAACACAAATACGGTAGAATCACATTACAATCTGATGGTAAAGCAAGTGCATTTCTGTATAAAAACTGCGATGGAACCTGGAAACAAACAACAGTGAATGACCCAGAAGGAATGTCAGGGCATCTCTTCTTAGATAAAAATGGTGGTAGTACTACTGATAATTACTATATGAACGGTGCTTGCCAATACAAATTAGAAGTGCTCGCTGGCGACAAAGGTGCTAAGGGATATATAAGAAGTTATGATTAATAAAAAATAGTAAAGTTAAACAGTAAATGCTACATAAATTATTTGAATAAAACATCATACCACTGCCAATTTATATATCGGTATGATGTTTTATCTTTTTTCTCTTATGTTAAATAGTGACCCTCATAGCCTTTAGGAAGGCCATACACACTGCGTGTGGTGCAGAATCGGATGTCATTGGTCCATAATTTCTCCATTCCCGTTCGTCCCAAGCGCCAGCTTCATTCCCTCCATGAGGGTCTGCTTCTAATTTCAAGTAAACATCTTGCTTTTTTATCGCTTCCTCCACCAGCACGCCCATGCCTTTCCATGTGGTGGAGAACTGAGGCAACGCTTCGATCTCTCCGTCAACGACAATGTAATAATCAGGAGGGAATTTACCGACTTCGTAGCCCAACGCCTCCGCTACTTTCACATCCAACACACGTCCTGCTTGCATCCCGTTCCTCTCCCCAATTCCATAGTCCTTGTTGGCCTTTAGCTGGCACCGGATCGATCTGTTTTACATCTGCCATTTCCCAGGCATACCGTCCAAAGTCGAAATAACCAAAGAGCAATTCGTGCCCGTCTACAACTTTAGAGTTGTTGAGAAACGCGGATTCGGTACCGTTATTCCCGATAACTTTATGGCAACCCACCAGATCGGCAATTGCCACAATCGCCCCTACTGGCAAATTATTTGCCGTATACCCGTGCAAATCTAGCACGCTGCGGAAAGGCTCTTGTAGGCACAATTCCTTGTCCACTTTCTTAGCGGCATGAATCGCAATGGGTCCGCGGTACCTAGTTGGCCAGCCTCTTGTTTCGAATCGTTTTTCACCAAGTGCGATCAGTGTCGCCCATGGCTGGTGAATGGTTATGGCTTTCATTTGGTTCCCTCCACTCAAGCGACTTCTATAAGCCTGCTTCGCAGTTTCTTTATGTCTTCAATAAGCGATATCTTGTCTTCGGGAAAAAGCAGCATCATATCCAGTTTGATATCTATCAACTCTTTGATTTCCTTCACCGACATATCCATTTCCATGAACTGCTCGGTTGAAATCAAATCATGCTGATCTACGTTACTCCCGCATAAGCTGCATTCATAGACACCGATCGCACTGCTGTAATGACATAGCTTTTCGCAACCGCACGTTGGGCAGCACAAACCGTCCACCTTGTTCCCCTCCCTGGGTACAAACGTAATGTTAAGTTAAATTCGTCAGCAAAATGCTGAGCATCTCCCTTGTTTTTTCGTCACTAAGCCTTCTCATACCGTACTCCTTAATGATTGTCTTTACTTCATCATGGTCTTTCAACGCACTTATTGTATGAATCTCCATAACAAGTGCATTGACCGAATCCTTTGATTCACGCTGTTTGTAATCGAATGCTAGCTGTTTTAAGTTTGAAAAATCGGCACTCATATTAAAGTAACATTCCAAGAAATGTTTAAATCCAGGGAAGCGATTGAGTCTCATTGAATTCACGCTCCTCTCTTTGGATATTATTGTAAATCGTTCTGCCCTTTGAAACACCACTTTCCTTTGCTTTACAAATCGATTGTTTTGTTAAGACATGTACTGCGAGCAAAGTTCGTCCCATTCAGACACGCACTCTGCATCACTCATTGAATTGACTTCTTGAGCTTCATAACCACTACCCAGGAGCATTTCACGAATTTCATTCATCCTATTCTCTCCTCGTTTAACAAATCGTGAGTTGTGATAATTTGTTCATATTCCCCTGGATAATCCCTTGTTGTATAATTTTGTAAAACATTTTGATATCTAAGGGGTACACTATATGTTTCTACCGATTATCAGTATCTTGATGAGCATCTGGTTGTTTAGAGAAGCAAAACTACGCAATGAAAACAAGTTCTTATGGGCAATTCTCGGGCTTTTGTTCTCATTTTTAGCCATAGGAATTTTCCATTTAAAACAGAGGAATCGAATTCAAGGAATCGTTGCTTTGATCTTTGGGATACTTATCTACTCGATTTTCTTGAACAATTACTTTTCTTAATTACCGTTGTGTTAAGCTGTTTCCCCATTCCTACTATAATCACAGTAAGGTGGTAAAAATGATGTATCCCAATCAAAGTCTAAATATAATTCGGATCGTAAAAGAAACTAGTGGAATGCCTAAAAAGGATATGGACTTCATTTTCGAGTTATTGGATCACAATGAATGGGGCGTTGCCTTGGAACATCTTTGTTCAACTATTATTGAAGAGAGACTTATTATCCAAAGAGATGTCTTCGAAGCAATAAAGAAGACCGGCGAATTAATGGAAATGGATCCCGACAATTGGAGTCAACTGATTCATTTAATTCAATAGCTATTGTGATAAATAACCTCCACCTCTTGGTAGCAGATGTTCAAAATCACTAGCAGCAACAGCCTTAATTCCATTTCTC